>NZ_JAHXNQ010000014.1:0-191813 GCF_023148575.1 Pseudomonas sp. EYE_354 | reverse complement strand
GGCGGTAACTCGGCTTACGACATCCAGACCGGTCAGCTCAGCATGAGCAATGTAGGGGGCACAGGCCAGGACACAGTCGATGGCGCGATCTCCTCGGTGAGCGCGACGGCTAACAAGGGCTGGAACCTGACCGCTCAGGGCGTTAGTAGCTCCAATGTGGCACCGGGCGCCTCAGTTGATCTGAAGAATAGCGATGGCAACGTTGTGGTTAACAAGGATACCAACAGCAATGGCGTGACCTTCGATTTAGCCAAAAACCTCAAGGCAGATAGCCTGACGACGGGCAACAGCAAGCTTGGTACCAGCGGTTTGACCGTCAATAACCTCGCGAACAGCACGAGCTACACCTCTACCGGCATGACGATCAGCAATGGTCCTAGTGTCACGACAAGCGGCATCGATGCGGGCAGTCTGAAGATCCTCAATGTGGCCGATGGAATGGTGTCGTCGACCTCCAAGGACGCGGTCAACGGATCGCAATTGTTCATCACCAACCAGAACGTGGCGGGCAACACGACGGCGATCAATAACATCAACAACGGCGCGGGGATCAAGTATTTCCACGTCAACTCGACCCTGGCTGACGGCACTGTCACCGGAACAGACAGCGTGGTTGTCGGTCCGAGCGCTAGTGCCACGGCGACCAATGCGATGGCTTTGGGTAACGGTGCCGTTGCGGGAACTGCCAACTCGATAGCCCTCGGCAGTGGTGCCACGACCGCGGCAGCTAATCCCAACACTGGCGGCACAATCAATGGTGTGACGTTCACCTACGCTGGTGGCGCTCCGATTGGAGTGCTTAGCCTGGGAGCCGCGGGTAGCGAGCGTCAGATCACCAACGTGGCGGCGGGTAGCCTCACACGCACCAGTACAGATGCGGTCAACGGGTCGCAACTATTTGCAACCAACCAAACCGTCACCGGCGTTGGACAGCGTTTCCGTACGTTCGGAAGTTCGACCGTAACACTGCTGGGCGGTAACTCGGCTTACGACATCCAGACCGGTCAGCTCAGCATGAGCAATGTAGGGGGCACAGGCCAGGACACAGTCGATGGCGCGATCTCCTCGGTGAGCGCGACGGCTAACAAGGGCTGGAACCTGACCGCTCAGGGCGTTAGTAGCTCCAATGTGGCACCGGGCGCCTCAGTTGATCTGAAGAATAGCGATGGCAACGTTGTGGTTAACAAGGATACCAACAGCAATGGCGTGACCTTCGATTTAGCCAAAAACCTCAAGGCAGATAGCCTGACGACGGGCAACAGCAAGCTTGGTACCAGCGGTTTGACCGTCAATAACCTCGCGAACAGCACGAGCTACACCTCTACCGGCATGACGATCAGCAATGGTCCTAGTGTCACGACAAGCGGCATCGATGCGGGCAGTCTGAAGATCCTCAATGTGGCCGATGGAATGGTGTCGTCGACCTCCAAGGACGCGGTCAACGGATCGCAATTGTTCATCACCAACCAGAACGTGGCGGGCAACACGACGGCGATCAATAACATCAACAACGGCGCGGGGATCAAGTATTTCCACGTCAACTCGACCCTGGCTGACGGCACTGCCACCGGAAAAGACAGCGTGGTTGTCGGTCCGAACGCTCTAGCATCGTCCCTCAGGTCGATGGCGATTGGCAGTTTCGCATCGGCTTCTAATGAGGACTCCATTGCGATTGGCGCTGACGCCAAAGCCAGTGCCTGGGACTCGGTCTCAATCGGAAGTATCAGTACCGCGAAAGGTGTTGCTGCACTCGCCATGGGAACCAGCAGCGCTGCTAGCGGGGACTATACCATAGCAATCGGACCATACAGTTCTGCGCAGGGGATTGGCTCTGTCGCGCTCGGTACAGATGCACGAGCACTTTTTGCTGATTCCATCGCCCTCGGTAACGGCGCATTTGCCAATAACACCAATGACGTCGCGTTGGGGGCTCACTCGACTACAGGTTCGGCAAGCTCTCACGCAAGCGACACAATCGATGGCAACACCTACACGTACTCGGCTATCTCACCGAGCAGTGTGGTCAGCGTCGGCTCCGCTGGACGAGAGCGGCAAATCACCAATTTAGCCGCAGGCAATGTCTCGTTGACTTCTACGGACGCGATCAACGGTTCGCAACTATTTGCAACGAACCAGGCCGTCAACGGCGTAGGTCAGCGTGTCAACACTGTTGGAAATTCAACCGCAACGGTCCTTGGTGGCAACTCGACTTACGACATCCAGACCGGCCAGCTCAGCATGAGCAATGTTGGGGGCACAGGCCAGAACACAGTCGATGGCGCGATCTCATCGATGAATGCCACGGTCAACAGGGGCTGGAACCTCACCGCTCAGAGCGCTGGTAGCACGAACGTGACACCTGGTGCTTCTGTTGATCTGAAGAATAGCGATGGCAACGTGGTGGTGAGCAAGGACACCAACAGCAATGATGTGACTTTCGATCTGTCCAAAAATCTGACGGCGGACAGTCTGACGACGGGTAACAGCAAGCTCGCTACCAGCGGCCTGACCATCAACGATGGCACAAATAGCGCCACCTACTCTTCTACCGGCATGACGATCATCAATGGTCCTGGCGTCACAATCAGCGGCATCGACGCGGGCAGTCTGAAGATCACCCACGTGGCCGATGGCGCTCTGTCCTCGACCTCCAAGGATGCGGTCAACGGGTCTCAGCTGAACACGACCAACACAACGGTTGCGACTAATGCCACCAACACCAACACCTATTTGGGTGGTGGTGCAAACGTTATGAACGGCACGGCCCCTAGTTACTCAGTGGGCGGCACTACTTACAACAATGTGGGTGATGCGTTCTCTGCTGTCGATAGCGGTGGAGCGGGTGTGGTGCAACGCACTAGCGTAAGCGATGTGGTGACAATGGTGGCTGGTGGCGGGACAGCGGCTAATCCTGGCAGCGCGCAGAAACTGACGAACTTGGCCGCGGGTACTATCAGCAGCAGTTCAACTGATGCAGTAAACGGCTCGCAACTGAACGCGGTTAGCCAGCAGGCCAATGCAGGGTGGAACGTTACGGCACAGGGCGCCAATAGCACGAAGGTGGCGCCGGGCGCTTCGGTGGATCTCAAAAACAGCGATGGCAATGTAGTAGTGAGCAAGGACATCAATAGCAACGATGTGACCTTTAATCTGGCCAAAGACCTGACGGCCGACAGCATGACGACCGGAAACACGTTAGTGAATAAGTTCGGTGTGCAGGTAGGTACCGATGTGAGACTGGGTACCACCGGTTTCACTATCGCGAACGGTCCTAGTGTGACGAATGTAGGTATTGATGCTGGCAGCAAGAAAATCACTCATGTCGCCGACGGTACAGACGCTACCGACGGAGTGAATTTTTCTCAACTCACGAGTGTAGTAGCTGGTAGCAAAAGCCATTACTACAGCGTAAGTGATGGCGGGGCTCAAGGCGGCAACTACAACAACGATGGCGCCACGGGAGCCAATGCAGTGGCTGCAGGTGTTGGAACTGTGGCCTCCGGTATAGATGCGACAGCGTTGGGCAGCAGCAGTCAGGCGACTGCCGCTGGTGCTAGCGCCATGGGGGCGGGCGCTGTAGCCAGTGCTGGCGGTGCAACCGCTGCGGGTAGTGGTAGCCAGGCTAGCGGAACAGGTTCTGTCGCAATGGGTGATCGTGCAAAGGCCTCTGCCGAGGGCAGCGTAGCGTTAGGTTCGGATGCCAGTGATGGCGGGCGGGGTGCCGAGAGCTATATCGGCGCTTATTCCGGCGCTCAGAATAACGCCGTAGGCACTGTGTCGGTGGGTAATGCTTCAGCCGGTAAAACCCGTACCGTAAGTAATGTAGCGGACGGTAAGCAGGCAACTGATGCCGTAAATCTTCGGCAACTAGATGGCGCGGTAAAGGAGTCCAAAACCTATACCGACACTCAATTGACTAACGTCAACACCAGCGTGACCACGCTGGGCAACCAGGTCACGCAGAACACCGCGAACATCAGCAACCTGCAAAACGGTACCGATAGCTTCTTTCAGGTCAATAACAAAGATGGGAAAAGCAAACCTTCTGCCACCGGGACAAATGCGGCGGCAGGTGCTGCAGGATCTGTGGCTTCGGGTAATAGCAGCTTGGCGTTGGGCACAAGTGCAAACGCTACTGCCAACAATGCTGTTGCGCTGGGCAGCGGCTCTGTCGCTGATCGTGCTTACAGCGTTTCAGTTGGCTCTGTCGGTAACGAGCGGCAGATTACGAACGTAGCAGCAGGTACTGCCTCCACAGATGTCGTCAATGTCAGTCAGCTTAAAAGCTCAGAACAGGGTGGCTTGCGTTACGACTCCAATACCAATGGCAACACTAATTACAACCAAGTAACCCTAGGCAATGGTCAGGCCTCTGGCGGCACGCGTATCTCCAATGTTGCGCCAGGCACTGCCGGCACAGACGCGGTCAATGTAAACCAACTCAATCAGGGTATGACGAGCGCTATTCAGTACACAGATGATCGTTTCAACAAGCTTAATCGCGATATTGGCTCTCTGCGCCAGGACACGTATGCGGGCATCGCGGGTGCTCTGGCCACTGCCAACCTGCCGCAAGCGTATAGCCCAGGCGCCAGCATGGTTGCTGCAGGAGTGGGCAACTACCAAGGGCAGTCGGCTGTTTCTGTTGGGCTTTCGACTCTTTCTGATAACGGTAAATGGGTCCTCAAGGTAAGTGGTACGACGAATAGTCGTGGTCAGACTGGCATAGGCGCTGGGGTTGGGTACCAATGGTGAGGTGCTTGATACACGGATATAAAAATCAAACAGCCAGAGGAACCCATGTGGACAAGAGTCGCAGGCAGCGGTCGAAAAGATTTGCATCGGACGTGGCTTATTATTTAGCTGGGAATGAAAGTACCGTTGTACATGTTTTGTTAGCGCCGAAGGCGTCTAATGATGCGCCAACACTCCGTTGTCCAGTAATTGATCCAAGGTCTTCGCGAATTGAGAATGTGGAGTTTCATCTGCACAAATATAGCACCGTAATACGGACTGACTATTCAAACTACATGGTCTGCGCGGATCAACATTGGGTAACCGTAGACAGGAGCGGGCGCCATGATTTATAAATACTTACCTAGTCTGTCTTCCGGCATAAAAGTTGGCTCAGTGTTCGCGATGCTTGGAGTACTGATTCTTGCTGCTTGGGGGGCGGAGCGGCCTCACACGAAGCCAGAGATCGCTGCCACTGATACAGCTAAAGCTAGCTCAAGTGAGCGTTTTCAGGACTGGGGTATCAATTGCAATGGAGAGTCCAACCAGCGATTTTGCACGTTGGCTTATGAGCTGAGGCGGCGCGAGGACAATCGCCGGATCGTTTTGCTAGAGGTCAAGCCACTCGATACGGACCAAGCCTTGGCGGGCTTGACGTTACCTTTCGGCCTAGCATTGGAGGCGGGTGTAACATTGCAGATAGACGAATCACCCACAGTGCTCACCAAGCGCTATCACTCCTGCATGCCAGAAGGCTGCCTAGTGGCTTTGAAGCTTGATGCCGGTACATTGGATGCGATGAAAAATGGTCAAACACTCAAGGTAAGCGCGCCGATTGTGACGGGAGGCAAAGCAAACTTTATCCTTTCACTCAAAGGCTTTACGACAGCTTATTCGCGTATGGTGCAAATTGCTGCGGCAAATCAGTCAGCCAACCACTAAGGTTTGACAAGGTTGAGTCGCGCCCATTTCCGCCACACCCTTTGAGCTCTTATCGGCGGCACGTCCAACGTATTGGTTGGTGGGGGGTGTCGCTACCAAATAGAAGTCATCGATATATCAACAGTAAAAACCTCAGGAACTATTAGCCATCAGCGCTTACTAAAAATAATTACAGAACCTCTGGATATGAAAAAGCGACTTGTTATAAAAACAAAAAAAGTTCATAAAAGTTCATATTTTGGCAAGGAAGTGAGGGTATGTCGAAGAGCGATGCTGAATACAACAATGATTTGCTTCAGCAATTGCGCCTGCCTTATGGTGCTAGCGGTGTTCACGTTGCTGCGCTTATGCATGAAAGCAACGCTAACATGACGCATACGTGCTTTTCATGTGTGGATATTTTGCCAGGAGACACATTGTTGGAGATTGGTCACGGCAACGGTGCGCACGTGCCTAAATTTTTTGAGACAGTTCCACATATGCGCTACCAAGGGCTTGAGGTGTCTTGGCTAATGCATCATGAAGCGATGAAACTCAACGAAGCCTCAGTAGCGAACGGAACAGCTCGCTTTAAAGTTTATGATGGGAAAAAATTTCCGTTTAATGACCAAGTGTTTGAGAAGATTATAACGGTAAATACGCTTTATTTTCTATCTGACTTGGTGATGTTCTTGAGCGAGTCTTATCGTACTCTAAAAGTTGGTGGAAAGTTTGGAATTGCTTTTGCCTCACGTGAGTTTATGCGATCACTGTCATTCATTCCTCCAGCTTTTAATTTGTATGAGGTAGAGCAGGTTAAACGATTAATCTCAAATGCTGGGTTTGTCGACGAAATAGAAATCAATGTGCATGAAAGGTCAATCATGGGTAATGAATTAACTAGCTCGAAACTTGGTAGGGAGTTTTCCGTCATAGTGGCGAGCAAAAGTCATGCGTAATTATAGTTTATTTGTCTGCGATGTATGAGTTTGATTTTGAGGGGGATTCTACCCCAGTCCATTGGTAGCTTGAACAAGATGCCAAAATAGATGCTAAAGAGAATAAAATTTAAGTGTTTTCGACGTGGTATCGATCAAATCTATTCAGTACTCATAGCACTAAGCCCCACCTGCTGGCTTCATACCTCTTCTAGGCTAAACTAATACGACAGACTGACATCGACCACTTCTGTCGAATACGATGGGATAGAATTGACTCGAAGCAAGTATTCAGCGATATACGCGACGCTTTGAGGAATCCAGTGCTAAAGAATGATACTTATGAAGGTGGCAAGGATTCAGTGGCTATGTAGGCTGAAAAAGACATCATTGACTCGATCGGAATGTGCTCGTAGGTTGAGGACAACACCGCACTGAGTCGAGCGCCCAACAGGTTCCAGGCACGCCTCTTTTCTTCGGCATAATCATGATGCAGGTAATGGCGTCTCTCCCGAGAGCCGGCCAGTACATGATTTTGGCAGCGATCGATGACATCGAGACTAACGTCTAAGGCTTGTATCATGGTCGCCCCCTTACGGCGCAGGCCATGCGGCGTCCACTCGCTGTTTTGGCCGTTGGCAAGGCCAGGGTATTGTCGCGATGCCGCCTGGAGAGGGCCTTGCGGTTTTTGAACCGGGCCTGGCGATAGACCATTCCTAACCTCTCACTCATTCACGCCAATCATCCGGCCAGCCTGTAGGGCGATTCCTACTGGCTTCGCAGATCCCCAACGCAATATCAGGATTTCCTGATGGCTCTTTGACATGCCTCGAGCTAGAGTGATTGAAAGCTCTAAAAAATCTTGGTTTCTACGCCTCGAATGAAGCCGCAGAACACATTCATAAATGTGGAGTTCATCATGAAAGTCTTAATCGCCGATGACTCATCCATGTCTCGTAAGATGGTCTTGCGTGCCCTGCCAGAATCATTGACCGAGGACGTTCGCCAGGCCTGTAACGGTGCCGAGGTGATGGAGGCCTATCACGCCGGTTTGGTGGACCTGCTTTTTCTCGACCTGACCATGCCGGTCATGGATGGCTTCCAGACTCTCGAGGCGCTCAAGCATGAAGATGCCAATGTGGTAGTCGTGGTCATCAGCGCAGACATCCAACCTCTGGCCAGGCAACGAGTATCCGATCTTGGCGCTGCTGCATTCGTAGCCAAGCCGATTACGTCTGAAGCTTTGCACAATGCTTTGCACGTCATAGGAGTGCTTTGATGGAAACCTTGGACGCGCTCACCGAAGACCAACGTGATGCCCTGCAGGAACTGATGAATATTGCCATGGGGCAAGCGGCCGAGAGATTAGCCCTGCTGACCAACACCATGGTGACGCTTTCGGTTCCCTTTATTCACCCGCTGATCCGGGAACGGAATAACCTGTCCATTCCGGCCCATCTGCGGCAAAGCTTCATGATCGTCACCCGCCAGTCTTTTCTGGGTGAGTTACGCGGAGAGGTGTTCGTTTGCTTCGGCTCAATGGGGGCCGATAAGCTCGCTGAACTGCTGGGCTATAACGACGGCGACCCCGCGCAGCAGGAAGAATTGATGCTGGATGTCACCAACATCCTTTCCGGCGCCTGCATCAGTGGCCTGGCCAAGCAGGTGGGGATACAAGTGAGCTATGACGCGCCGTCGATTCTGGTCCACAGAGAAGAGTCCGCGAACGCACTGGATGAATTGAACTTGAATGAACACCTTGCGATGGTGTTGGAAATTCGCTTCGAGGTTCAGGCTCATCAGTTCTCCTGCGACCTGTTGATCTGCATCACTGAACGAACAGCGAGTGTTGTCGTTCGGGCCATCAATCGTTTGCTGGACGAGCTTTGAAGAGGTCTTATGACAGACACCAAGGCGATTTCCCGGGAAACCCTTGAGTCTATGCTCAAGGCCATCAACATGGGTGTGCTGCTGGTCGACCAGGACTGCACAGTGCTGTTCTCTAATCACTTTATGTCCATCAATAGTGGACGCAGCGCTGAAGAACTTGTCGGCCATACGCTGTTCGAAGCATTTCCTGAGCTGCCAGAGGTCTGGACCAGGCAGAAGATTAACAGCGTCGCCACCCTGCAAAATTTTGCTTTCACCTCATGGCAGCAACGGCCGCATCTGTTCAATTTCGAAAGCACACGGCCGATCAGTGGTCTGGTCCGGCACATGTACCAAAACTGCACCTTCTTCCCCGTGCAAGATGCCGATGGCAGCAATCTGGGCGTGGGCCTGGCCATCAGTGATACGACCGACACTGCTGCGCGCCAGCTCGAACTGACGCACCTTAACAAGTTGCTGGAAGAGGAAAAGGGCGCTCAAGCGCTGCTTATCGCACGGCTGGAAGATGCACAGGCGCAGTTACTGCAGTCCGAGAAGATGGCGGCGATAGGGCAACTCGCTGCGGGCGTGGCCCATGAGATCAATAACCCGATCGGCTTCGTTTGCTCCAACGTCAACAGTCTGCGTCGTTACCTCGTGGACATTTTCGCGCTGCTCGAAGCTCATGAACAGGCGAGCGATGCAGAGCATGCCAATGTACATCCCGAGCTTGCTGCCATGCGGGACAAGATGGATTACAAATTTATGCGCCAGGACATCGACGACCTGCTTGCCGAGTCGGCCGACGGCCTTGACCGGGTCACCCGCATCGTCAAAGACCTGCGTGAATTCTCCCACGTCGACAGTTATGAATGGCAGTTGAGCGATCTGCACAAGGGGCTCGACAGTACCCTTAACGTTATCTGGAACGAGATCAAGTTCAAGGCTCAGGTGATCAAGCGCTACGGCGATATTGAGCCCATCGAATGCATGGGTTCACAGATCAATCAGGTGTTTATGAACTTGCTTATCAACGCGAGCCATGCGGTGGGCGTGGACGGCGAAATCGTCATCAGAAGTGGCCGGGAAGAGGGCGGAGTGTTCGTCGAGATCGCCGACAACGGTCATGGAATTCCCCTTGAAATCCAAAGCCGAATATTCGAACCCTTCTTTACAACCAAGCCGGTGGGGATGGGGTCGGGTCTTGGCCTGTCGTTATCCTATAGCATCATCGTCAAGCACCACGGAAGGCTCACCGTGGAAAGCGAGCCGGGCAGGGGTAGTCGTTTCCGTGCGTGGCTACCATTACGCCAGCCTGTGATACAGGCCGTCTCTACCTCTGCCAATGAAGGATGCTGAGCATGGAAACTATCTCTCATTGCGCAGAACGCCACACTGTCATGCTGGTGGATGATGAAGAAAGCATCCTCAACAGCCTCCGACGCTTACTGCGTGCAAAACCTTACGACTTGCTTTTGGCCACAAGTGGCGCTCAGGCACTTAGTCTTTTTGAACAGCACCCTATAGACCTGATCATCTGCGACGCACGCATGCCATTTATGGATGGGCCGACGCTGCTTCGCGAGGTACATAAGCGCGACCCGGAATGCATGAATATCTTGCTGACGGGTTACGCTGATATGAGCATGATCACTCAAGCGATCAACGACGGGTACATCTTCCGCTACATCAGCAAACCCTGGAACGATGACGAGCTTCAGCTCAGCCTTGATCAGGCTTTAGAAGTGCAGAGAGCGCGGCGTGGTTGTGACAACTCAATCCAGCCCGACTGATTTTCGTGGCGTGCTGCGCTTATGCGGCTCACGCTATGCAGCAATCCTATCTCTCCACCCTGTTCTTCCGTGGCACCGTTGCGACTAACAGCCAGCAAATGACTGTTAATCATTGGGTCCCTGGTTCGAGTCCAGGTCGTGGAGCCAGATAGGGAAAAGCCTGCAGCGATGCAGGCTTTTTTTTGCTTGAGATTTACCCCCACCCCCAAGCGCATTCATCACCGCACAGACCTCTTTCAATAGCCTTGCCCCCGGAAAACCCCTCAACACCGCCGTTAGATGCCAAAATCTCCCGACTCGATTGTTTTGGAGAGCTCCATGCTTGGCCTATTTGAACGACGGCTCGACCCTTTCCCGCCCGACGAGGCGCCGCCACCGCCCGAGGGATTGGCGCGGTTTCTGTGGGCCTGCACACGCGGCGCTCGCGGTTATGTCCTCGCGCTCGCACTGCTCAGTGCGGCGGTGTCGATTTACGAAGCCTGGTTGTTTTCCTTTCTTGGACAAGTGGTGGACCTGCTCTCGACCTGGCAGGCCGGTGGCGACGCGGCCGGGCAGGAGGGGCGCGTGCTGTGGGGGATTGGCATCGTATTGGTCACCAGCATCGGGCTGGTGGCGTTGCGTACGATGGTGCAGCACCAGGTCTTGGCGATTAACCTGCCGTTGCGGCTGCGCTGGGATTTTCACCGGTTGATGCTGCGACAAAGCCTGTCGTTCTTCTCCGATGAATTCTCCGGCCGGGTCACGACCAAGGTGATGCAGACCGCGCTGTCGGTGCGTGAAGTGCTGTTCACCCTGATCGAGATTGCGCCGGGGATCGGCGTGTATTTCATCGCGATCATCACCCTGGCCGGTGGCTTCGCCCCCAAATTGATGCTGCCTTTCATTGCCTGGCTGGTGTTGTTCGGCCTGGCCATGGGCTACTTCGTGCCTCGCCTCGGGAAGGTCGGGCAGGAGCAGGCCAATGCACGCTCGTCGATGACCGGGCGCATCTCGGACGCCTACACCAACATCACCACGGTGAAGCTGTTTTCTCACTCCAAACGTGAAGCTCACTTCGCGCGCGCGGCGATGGAGGACTTCAAGCAGACCGGTTTTCGCCAGATGCGCCTGGTCAGTCAATTCGAGATCGTCAACCAGGCGTTGGTAGTCGGATTGATCATGGGCGCAGGTGGGTATGCCTTATGGATGTGGCACCAGGGCGAAGTCGGTACCGGGGCGGTGGCGGCCATCACGGCCATGGCGTTGCGCATCAATGGCATGTCGCACTGGATCATGTGGCAAATGACCTCGCTGTTCGAAAACATCGGCACCGTGCAGGACGGCATGGAAACCCTGGCACGCGGTCCCAAGGTGCAGGATGCTCCGGATGCCGGCGTGTTGGCCACCCGTGGCGGCGCGGTGACGTTCGACAACGTGAGCTTCAACTACAACGGTGAACGCCAGGTGCTTGATGGCCTGAGCCTGAGCATTCAGCCAGGTGAAAAAATCGGCCTGGTGGGACGCTCCGGTGCGGGCAAATCCACGCTGATCAATCTGCTGTTGCGCTTCTACGACGTGGACAAGGGGGCAATTTGCATTGATGGGCAAAACATCGCCCATGTCACCCAGGACAGTCTGCGCAGTGCCATCGGCATGGTCACTCAGGACACGTCCCTGCTGCACCGTTCCATTCGCGACAATATTGCCTATGGCCGTCCTGATGCGACTGACGAACAGATCCGCAGCGCCGCAGCCAACGCCCAGGCCGATGGTTTCATCAGCCAACTGAGTGATAAACAAGGTCACTCCGGCTACGACACCCTGGTCGGTGAGCGCGGTATCAAGTTGTCGGGTGGCCAGCGTCAACGCGTTGCCATTGCCCGCGTCATGCTGAAAAACGCGCCGATCCTGCTGCTTGATGAAGCCACCAGCGCACTGGATTCAGAAGTCGAAGTCGCCATCCAGGAAAGCCTCGACGACATGATGCAAGGCAAGACGGTGATCGCCATCGCCCATCGGCTGTCGACGATTGCGGCCATGGACAGGCTGATCGTGATGGATGACGGCCGTATCATCGAACAGGGCACCCACAGCGAACTGCTGGCGAAGAACGGCACCTATGCACGGCTTTGGCATCACCAGAGTGGTGGGTTTCTCGGGGAGGATCAGAACGTGGTTGAGACGGTCGACTAGGCGTCGCTGAGGAACGGGTTTACTTCGCGCCCGGGCGCGGGCAAGCCTGCTCACCACTGCGATCTATTCATCACCGAGAGGAGATGGCCGATTTTTTCGGGCCATCGCAGCGCGCAAAAAATTTTTTTGGGTATGCCGCTTGAAAATTTTTCCCCTGAACCTACTTAGGTTTTACGCGATGCCGAAGGCGGGTCGCGTATCAAATCACTTGGAGAAAACTCAGGAGATTTTGCAATGGCTACTACTCTCTCGTTGGCCCCACTGTTCCGTCATTCCGTTGGTTTTGACCGGTTCAACGACCTTTTTGAATCGGCGCTTCGCAGCGAGGCCGGTACCACCTATCCACCCCACAACGTCGAAAAGCACGGCGATGATCATTATCGGATCGTCATCGCGGCCGCAGGCCTGGTGGAGGACGACCTGGAGATCCAGGTGGAAAAAGGCGTGTTGACAGTCGCCGGCGGCAAGCGTGAACACGATGAGGGCATCACTTACCTGCACCAAGGCATTGCCCAGCGCGCGTTCCGTCTGTCGTTCCGCCTGGTCGATCACATAGAAGTGCAGGGCGCGCAACTCGCCAACGGGTTGCTGAGCATTGACCTGCTCAGGGTGGTACCGGAGGAAGCCAAGCCGAAACGCATCGCGATTGGCGGTGCGGCCAAGGCTGAGGTGAAATCCATCAGCGAGCAGTAATGCAGCAATGAATAAAGGCGCTCTTCGGAGCGCCTTTATTCGTATGCCCCACCGATGGGGCGGCTGCACATCAGGGTTGAGCGCATTGTTTGAGCAGAGGACGGCTTTTGTGGTGGGCCTGTCAAATCGTCGCCCCGCAGCGAAGCAGCCCTCAAACCCGCCGCTGCTTCACTCCACCTGCGCGTTCTGCTGCGCAACCTGCGCCTCACGCCCCTCCCACTTGGCAATCACCAGCGGCGCCAACGCATTGCCCAGCACATTCAGCGCGGTGGTCGGCATCTCCATCAAGCGGTACACCCCGGCAATAAACGCAATGCCCTCCAGCGGTAACCCTGCGCTGGCCAAGGTGGCGGACAGAATCACGAACATAAAACCCGGTACCCCGGCAGCGCCCTTGGATGTGAGCACCATGGTCACCACCAACAGCGCCTGATCGCCCAGGCTCAGGTCGATGCCATAGAGCTGCGCGACGAACAAGGTGCCGATGCCAAGGAACAGCGAGGCGCCGTCGAGGTTGAACGAGTAACCCACCGGCACCACAAAGCTCACCAGCGAAGGCGGCACGCCGTAGGTTTCAAGCTTTTTCATCAGTTGCGGCATCACCGCCGCCGAGCTGGCGGTGGAGAAGGCCAGTACCAGTTCATCCTTGATATGGCGCATCAAGGCAAACAGGTTGATCCCGCACAGCCGCGCCACCAGGTTGAGCACCACCAGCACAAAGAAGGCGATTGCCAGGTAGCTCACCATGATCAGCTTGGCCAGCGGCAGCAATGAGCTGAAGCCGAAGTTGGCGACGGTCACGGCGATCATGCCGAACACGCCGATGGGCGAGTAAGCCATGATCATCGAGGTGACCTTGAACATCGCGTCGCTCACCCCACGCAACAGCGCGATCACCGGGTCTTTGCGTTCGGCGGGCAAGCGCGCCACACCGAGGCCGAACATCACCGCAAAAAACAGCACCGACAACAGGCTGCCCTGAGCCATGGCGTTGATCACGTTGTCGGGGATGATGCCGACGATGATCTGCCCCAGGCTGTGGCCCGCGCCGTTGCTGGTGGGCAGGGTGATATTCGCTGCGTGCAGGCTCGACAGCTCGGTCCCGGCACCGGGTTTGAGCAGGTTGCCCATCACCAGGCCAATGATGATCGCCAGGGTGGTGATGCAGAAAAAATAGCTCAGGGATTTAACCCCGATACGCCCCAGGGATTTGCCGTCACCGTGACCGGCGATGCCCACCACCATGCAGGAAAACACGATCGGCACCACGATCATTTTCATCAGCTTGATAAAGATATCGCCCGCCGGTTGCAGCAGGTTCTCCACCAGCCAGGGCCGGGACTCGGGAAAGCGGTGCAACAGGGCGCCAATGGCGATGCCGGCGAGCAGGCCGATCATTATTTGCCAGACCAGCGCAATACGGGGCGTGTGCATGGGATTGCCTCATTTACGATCAATGATTTTAAGTTGTTGTTCTAGGCAGTCAAAAGGCAGCCATCCGCTGGCCACCGGGTGTTGCGGGAAGCCGTCAGCGCAGGTCGAGGCATGCGTCTTTGAGACGACGGCAACCTTCCTCGATCACCTCCGTTGAACTTGCGAACGACAGGCGCACATACGGCGACATGCCGTACGCCGCACCGCTGACCGTGGCCAGGCCGTAGTCGCGCAGCAGGTAGTCGACCAATTGGGTGTCGCTTTCCAGACGATCACCATGGGGCGTGAGCTTGCCGATCAGCCCACTCACGTTGAGAAACACATAGAACGCACCGTCCGGGGGGGTACACGTCACGCCGGGGATGCCCTCGAGCAGCGCCAGCATGTGCGCGCGGCGTCCTTGATACTCCTCGCGCATGCCGGCGATGGGCGCCTGGTCGCCGGCAAACGCGGCCACCGCGGCGGCCTGGCTCAATGAACTGGGGCAAGTGGTGGTTTGCGAGAGCAGCTTGGCAATGGCCGCGATCAACCACGCGGGCCCTGCGCCAAAGCCCAGGCGCCAGCCCGTCATCGCATAGCCTTTGGAGGCACCGTTGACGATCAGCGTGCGTGGCTTGAGGTCGGGCGCCAAACGCGTCAACGGCACATGCCGGGCATCGCCGTAGACGAAGTGCTCGTAGATCTCATCGGCCATGATCAGCACATGGGGATGACGACGCAAAACCTGGGCCAACGCCAGCAGCTCGGCCTCGCTGTACACCGCACCGCTGGGGTTGTTCGGGCTGTTGAGGATCACCCACTTGGTGCGCGGGGTGATTGCCTGTTCCAGGGCCTGGGGTGACAGTTTGAACCCCAGGCTTTCGTCGCCGGGGATGATCACCGGCGTGGCATCGTTGAGCCGTGCGATGTCCGGATACGACACCCAATAGGGCGTGTGCACGATGACTTCATCGCCACGATTGAGGGTGGCGGCCAGCGCGTGATAGATGATGTGCTTGCCGCCGCAGCCGGCGACGACTTCATCCAGGCCATACGCCAGGTCATTGTCGCGCTGCAGCTTGCGGCAGATGGCCTGGCGCAAGGCGAGGGTGCCGGTGGTGGGGGTGTAGTGGGTGTCGCCGCTGTGCATGGCCAGGCTGGCGGCCTCCAGAATGTGCGCCGGGGTGTCGAAGTCCGGCTCGCCGACGGTGAAGTTGACGATATCGCGACCCTGGGCGCGTAGCTCGGTGACCAAGGCGTTGGCGGCGATGCTGGGGGAGGGCGCGATGCCAAGCACGCGGTCAGACAAAAAGTTCATGGCGGCGTCCTTCATGGCGCCAGCCCGGCGTTATCCAGCACCTTGTCGATCCAGCTCTGGCGCACCGCACCGCTGGCGATCTCAGCCTTGACCGCTTCTTCATGCGCGGCATGTTGTGCGGCACGGCGCAGCACTTCGGCGGCGTCGGCCTGGGAAAACGCCACCAGGCCGTCTTCATCGCCCACCAGCACATCGCCAGGGTTGATCAGCATGCCGCCGATGGACACCGGCACATTCACTTCGCCAGGCCCGGTTTTGTACGGCCCGGTGTGCACCACGGCGCGGGCGTAGCAGGGCGTATCCTCAAAACTGGCGACATCACGGATCGCGCCGTCGATCACAAACCCCACGCAACCGCGCTGCTGGGCATACAGCTTGACCAGCTCACCGATCACCGCGTTGTTGGTGTCGCCCTGGCCGTCCACCACCAATACATGGCCCGGTTGCAGCAGGCTCATGGCTTTGTAGATCAGCAGGTTGTCGCCGGGACGGGTCTTGACGGTGATCGCCGTGCCGACCAGCTTGCCGGTGCGGTTGTAGCGCGTCAGGCCCCGGGCGCCGATGTGGCGGCCCAAGTTATCGCTGATGTGCGGCGTGACCACCTGGGCGAATGCTTCGAGCATTTCGGCCGAGGCCATGGGCGCGTTGGGAAGGATGCGTGAACCGGGCAAGGACATGGCAAAACTCCAGAATCGTTGGATAGCGTCGGGCTATGGCTGGATCTTAGGAGCGTTAAACGAGGAGTTTTAGCGATATTTTATGATGTGTTAGCATCGCTTTTTTGCATGATTAGCCGGCCATGATCACCTTCAAGCAAATCGACGCGCTGTACTGGATCGCCGAACTCGGCAGTTTCGAAGCGGCAGCCAACAAGCTCAACATGTCTCAGTCGGCCATCTCCAAGCGTATCCAGGAGCTGGAAGACACCTTCGACGTGGCGATTTTCGACCGCAGCAAGCGCAATGCGCGGCTCACGGAAAAGGGCGGCGAGCTGCTGGATTACGCCCGCGACCTGCTCAAAAGCCGCGACCAATTGCTCGAACGGGTCAGCGCCCGGGAAGTGCTGGTGCGCAGGTTCCGCCTGGGCGTCACCGAACTGACCGCGCTGACCTGGCTGCCGGCGCTGGTCGACGCCTTGCGCCAGGCCTACCCCAAGGTGCAACTCGAACCGTCGGTGGAGCTGAGCAGCGAGCTGTTCCGCAAACTGGAAAACGACCAGCTGGACCTGGTGATCGTGCCCGACGTCTACAGTGACCCGCGTTTTCACAGCACCCCGCTGCAACGCGTGGACAACGCCTGGATCTGCGCCCCCGGCCTGATCCCCGACCCCGACCCGGTCAGCCTGGACACCCTGGCCAGCTACACCGTGCTCACTCAAGGGTCACAGTCCGGCACTGGCCTGATCTACGAACGCTGGCTGGCCGCGCACAACGTGCAACTGCCACGCACGCTCACCAGCCACAACCTGCTGGTGCAGGTGGGGTTGGCGTTGTCGGGGATTGGCGTGAGCTATTTGCCCAAGGTGTGCCTGTCGCACCTGATCGAGCAGGGCGCATTGCGCGCGCTGGTCACGCAGCCGGAGTTGCCGAGCGTGCAGTACATGGCGCTGTACCGTGCTGATCGGCAATTCGGCTTGAATCAGGACGTGGCGCGAATGGCGCAGGCGTGCTGCGATTTTTCGCGGTTATTGTTTTAGGGCGGTTACCAGCGATACGTCAGCGAACTGACCAACTGCCGCTCATCGCCATACCGGCAAATCGCAAACTCGCAGTAGGTGTAGCGTTTGTTGGTGACGTTGTTGGCGTTGAGCGCGATCTCCCAATGCGGGTCGATTTCGTAGCTGGCCCGCGCGTCGTACAGGGTGTAGGCCGGCATCGAAGAAGGCACGCCGGAGGCCTGGGTCGTGCCCTTGTAGCGCGCGCCGCCGCCGATGCGCAGTTGCGGGACACCCAGCGCGGCCAGGCGGTAATCGGCCCAGAGGGCGGCTTGGTGATAGGGCGTGTCTTCGCTGCGCTGGCCGATTTCGCTGGCGATATCGCTTTGGGTGATGCGGGCATCGATGTAGGCGTAGGACGAGATCAGGCTGAGGTTGGGGGTGACTTCGGTCTTGGCTTCCAGTTCGAAGCCACGGGAGCGCACCTCGCCGACCTGTACTGAGAAGTTGATGTCGGTGCGGTCCTGGCTCAGTACGTTGCGCTGCTCCAACTGGTACACCGCCGCACTCAGCAGCGTGGCGCTGCCTTCGGGTTGATAGCGGATACCGATTTCATATTGCTTGCCTTCGGTGGGAATAAAGCTCTCTCCGGCCTTGTTGGTGCCGGCCACCGGAAAGAATGATTCGCTGTAGCTGATGTAGGGCGCCAGGCCATTGTCGGCCTTGTACACCAGGCCGGCGCGCCAGGTGGTCGCTTCATCGCTTTTGCCACTGCCGGCTCCATTGCGGAACAACTCGGTGTGCTGGTCGGCCCAATCGTGACGGCCGCCCAACAGCAAAATCCAGCGCTCATCGAACGTGATCTGGTCCTGGAAGTAGATGCCTTTTTGCAGGGTGTCGATCTGCGAGCCACGGTCGGTGGCGGGGTTTTTATTGACCACCACTGGCTGGCCGTACTGATAGGTCGCCAGGTTCAACGGCTGGGCGGTGCCGCGGAAATTGTGCGAGTCGTAGCTGGTGTCGTAACCATCGAAGCCCAGCAGGAAGGTGTGCTGCCAGTCACCGAACTGCCATTTGCTTTCAAGGTTGGTGTCGCTGGCCAGGCCCCGCGAGCGCTCTTGGCGGTCGCTGTATTGGCGGCGCAGCACGCCGGTGGTCTGTGCGGTGGCGATGTTGGTGCCGGCGGTATTGACCTGCAGGTAGCGCCAGGTCACGTCGGATTGGTAGTAACGCAGCTTGTGACTGATGCGCGTGTGCTCATCGAAACGGTGTTCGAACTCATAACCCAGCGCCGACATCTCGCCGTTCATCTCGTCGTAGTCCGGCTCGCCGATAAAGTCGTGGCGGCCGATCTGGAACCGGCCGCTGCCCACACCCTTGGTCAGTTGATAAGGCAGCGGCGCAGAGAAACCGGTTTCGGTCTTCTGATAGAACGACAGCAGGGTCAGCGAGGTGTCGTCATTGGGCCGCCAGGTCAGGGCCGGGGCGACGTAGACCTTATCGTTGTTGATGTGATCGGCCGCAGTGTCGCTCTTGCGGTCGAGCAGGGTCAGGCGGTAGCTCAAGGTGTCGCTGTCGCCCAAGGGGCCGGTGAAGTCGGCGGACAGTTGCTTGCGGTTGTTCTGCCCGGCTTGCAGGTTGACCTCATGGTAGGGCGTTTGGCTGGGACGTTTGCTCACGGTATTGATCAGACCGCCCGGTGACAGTTGCCCGTACAGCACCGATGCCGCACCGCGGATCACTTCGGCGCGTTCCAGGCCGTAAGGTTCCTGTACGCCATCGTAGGAATTGTTTTGCAGGCGCAAGCCATCGCGCAGGGAGCCGCCGGTGGCCGACTCCACATCGAAACCGCGAATGCGGAAGCGATCCGAGGTGCGGTTGAAACTGGTGGGTTGGCTGGTGAAACCCGGCGTCAGGTCGAGGGTTTGCGAGAGGGTTTCCGATTGCCGGTCGCGGATCTCGTCGCTGGTGACCACCGAGAGCGATTGCGGCGTTTCAATGATTGGGGTGTCGGTCTTGGTTGCGCTGAGATTGCGGGTGGCCACATAGCCTTTGACGTGCTCGGTGCTGCGCTCTTCGGCCAAGCCGGTGATGGCTGTGGGCGCCAGTTCCAGCGAGCCGCCTGTGTTGACCGGCACCAGAACATAGCCGTTGGCGCCTTGCACCGCTTGTAAACCACTGCCGCGCAGCAGTTGGGCAAAGCCCAGGTCGGTCTGGAAATTGCCTTGCAAGCCTGACGTACTCAAACCGGCCACGGTTTGACTGTCGAACAACAGAGCCACATGGGCCTGTTGGGCGAACCGGTTGAGCGCCGGGCCCAGAGGGCCTGCGGCAATCGCATAACGCGCCGCTTCCTGCGCGGCCACCGGGCCGCACAGGCCCAGGCTCAGCGCAGCAACGCTGGCCAGGTTGATCGCCAGGGCGAGAGGTAAGGGAGAACGCTGGAAGTGGCGCGGCATGGAAGACAGTCCTGTGATTGAAGTGCTTTCTTCCTTGACGGGGCAGTACGCAAAAGCGGAACCCGGCACGCGAGATTATTTTTCGTGACGCTCGATCTGCAACCACAACGGGCTGAACGTGCGGATGCGCACCGGCAATCCATCGGCAATCAATTGCAGGGCGCGGCGCGGGTTATCCAGGGGCAACACGGCGGACACGCGCAGGTCGGCCAATTGCTCGCGATCGAACTGCACATGGCCGCGATATTGACGCGCCAGTTCATCCAGGACTTCGGGCAAGGGCCGGTCCTGCACCACCAACTGCCGGTAGTGCCAGGCGTCATTTGTGGTGCGCGTGTCGATGTTGCCCAGCAGTTTGACCGTGTCCGGTGTGATGCGCGCCTGTTCGCCGGCACTGACGTTCACGGCGCTGTGATGGCCGGCGTCGGTGGCCGCGACGCTCGATTCGAGCATCGTCAGCAGCGTGCCCGGTGTTTCGCGCCTGACCGTGAAACGCGTGCCGAGGGCGCGCATCTGGCCGTCGTCGGTCACCACCAAAAAAGGCCGCGTGGCGTCGTGGGCCACCTGCACCAGGATTTCGCCTTGCAGCAAGCGCACCTGGCGTTGTTGGCCGTTGAAGGTCAGGTCCACCGCGCTGTTGCCGCTGAGGGTCAGTTGTGAGCCGTCCTCCAGGTTCACGCGCCTCCATTCGGCCGGCGCGGTGCGCTGGTCGGCCAGCAGGTAGCTCGGTGGATACGTGCGCAGTGCCAAGGCTATCGGCAACGCCAGCAACAGGCCCAGCAGCACGCGGCCGGCGGGATTGCGTCGGCGTACGCGGGCGGCTTCCAGTGCAGCCTGCACCGGCGCCTGTTGCGGGCGCAATGCCTGCAGGCGCCCCACGAACCCTTGCAGGCGCTCAAACGCCGCCGCGTGCTGTGGGTCGGCGGCCTTCCAGCGTTCAAATTGCTGTTGCTCGCGCTCGCTGAGGTGGCCTTCGTTCAGGCGAATCACCCAGTTGGCGGCCTGCTGGTCGAGGTCGGCGCTCATACGTCCAGCGCGTGGTGGCAGTGCAGCAGCGCACTCATCAGGTGTTTGCGCACCATGCGCTCGGAAATCCCCAGGCGGCTGGCGATGTCGCGTTGGCGCAGGCCCTCAAGGAAGTACAACAGGAACGCCTGCCGCGCCTTCAGCGCCAGCCCGTCGAGGACAAAGGCGATCTGCTCCAGCGCTTGGAGGGTGACCAGTATCTGTTCCGGTGACTGCTGACACTGCTCCATCATGTCGATGGTCAGGGCGAGTTCGCGCAGGTAGGCGTCTTCCAACTGACGGCGGCGTGCCCGGTCGATGATCAGGTGGCGGGCCGTGGTCGTGAGGAAGGCACGCGGCTCGCGCAGGGCGCCCAGAGCGTCGCGCGACGCGAGGATGCGCACAAACGTGTCGTGGGAAAGGTCCGCAGCGTTATGCGGACAGCCGAGTTTTTTTCGCAGCCAGCCGAACAACCAGCCATGGTGCTCGGTGTAGAGCGCATGGACGGCCTGATTCAGGGGAAGGTCGCTGGCCGACATGATAGGTACGTCTGCGGATAAGAATTATTCGCAAGATTAGCGGTGTGCCATCAGCGAAAGCAAGCGTGGCCGGATCAATTGTGTCGTAAAGCCCTGAAATCGGCCCGCCGAACGGATTCCCTCGCTCAATCGACGCATCTGAACGCTATTCGCGGGGCTGACTGTCGGCCAGCGGCAAACCGAGTGCCCGGGTGTAACGCCGGCCGCCGCACTAAAGTGCAAAGTCAGGGTCCATAGGTCCCGCTCAATCCTCACGATAAGATTTAAAAACATGCACTTACGCAGCATTGCAGTCGCGCTCTCAAGCCTTGTATTTCTATCCGCCGGGGCACATGCCCGGGGGGCGATGGACCTCTATTCCAGCCAGGAGCAACGCCTTTCGTTCGACAGCTGCGCCGATATCTTCCCCGCCGCCCCGATCAACACCGCCACCGTCCCTGCGGGTATGAAACCTCTTGCCCTGTGTTCCGATCATTTCGCCGTGCTGTATTCGCAAACCAGCAAAACCCCGCTGCTGGTGGTCGAACGCTTGAACGCTCGCCAGCTCAAGGACGCCAAGGGCGAAGAGCGCACCAACCATTTTTACGCCGACCCGCGTATCCCCAGGAATGGGCGCGCGGAGTTGAGCGACTATCGCGGTCAACACCCGGCCATGGACCGTGGCCACCAGGCGCCGGCGGCCGATGCGCCTGACGCCAAGGCCATGGCCCAGTCGTTCGCGCTGTCGAACATGGTGCCCCAGGACCCCACCAACAACCGCAAGATCTGGAGCAAGGTCGAGGCCGACGTGCGCAAATTCGCCGTGCGCGCCGGCGGCGATGTATTTGTGTTCACCGGGCCATTGTTCGATGCCGGCCACGGCACCCTCGGCGACAACAAAGTCTGGGTGCCGACGCGCCTGTTCAAACTGGTGTACGACGCCTCGTCCAAACGCGCCTGGGCCTACGTGTTGCCCAATGCCGAAACGCGCATTCAACGGCCGATGGATTACGCCACCTTTGTGAAGACCACCGGGCTTAAATTGCTGGGTGATCTTCCGGTGTCGGGGTCGGTGGGGCGCGGTTGATCAATGGCGGCGCACCTCGCTCAAGGCCGGTCGTGTGACCCGCCTTACCTGGCCTTTTTCAACGCTTTCAAACGCTGAGTTGCGCGTTGCACGGCGGCCATTTTTTCGGGGCGCTTCATGCGCTTCCATTTACGGATGTCGTCCTTGGTGCGCCCGCAACTGACGCACAGGTCGCCGCTGAGCTGGCAGGTTGAAACGCATGGGTTTTCGATGTCTTTGGCCAAGGTTGCACCTGGGGTAGGGAGTAAGGGGGGGGGACGCCTCTGTGCCAGTCAGTCAAACCGTAGAAAGTGCAAAACATACCCTGTGGCGAGCGGGCTTGTCCCGCGCGAGACTGCGCAGCAGTCCCATCGTGAGGCTGCTTCGCGACCCAACGCGAGCAGGCTCCATTCACCTGTGAGGCGGCTCACTTCATGGACGGCGTTGAGGCGCTCGCGAGAGCGCCCACGGTATGCGCCCCGACCTGTCATGCGGCGGATACTGGCATCCCGCCACGGCCCGATGCAAGGTGGTCGATGCCCCTACCCACTGGAGGCTGCTTTATACTCACCGCCATTCTTTGAATTGAATCGAGAGACCCATGAGTACCTCCCTCCCCATCACTCCCGTGCGCAAACCTGTCGCGCCGCTGCTGGCCTTTATCCTCCTGGTGCTGGGCGCCGTGTTCCTGCAAAACGCCGTTAGTTCGCGCCAGGTGCTGTTGCTGGTGGTCGGCGCCGCGCTGGGCCTGACCCTCTACCACGCGGCCTTCGGCTTCACCTCGGCCTGGCGCGTGTTTATCAACGAGCGCCGCGGCGCTGGCTTGCGCGCGCAGATGGTCATGCTCGCGCTGGCGGTGTTGCTGTTCTTCCCGGCGCTGGGCGCGGGCACGCTATTCGGCCAGCCGGTGACCGGGCTGGTGGCGCCGGCCGGGGTGTCGGTGGTGTTCGGTGCGTTTATTTTCGGCATTGGCATGCAGTTGGGCGGCGGTTGCGCCTCCGGCACGCTGTTCACCGTGGGCGGCGGTAATGCGCGCATGCTGGTGACGTTGTTGTTCTTTATCTGCGGTTCGCTGATCGCCACGCACCATGTGGATTGGTGGTTTGCGTTGCCGGCGTTCCCCGCGGTGTCCATCGTCAAAAGCTTTGGCGTGGTGCCGGCGTTGCTTGCCAGCCTGGCGATGTTCGCGCTCATCGCGGCGCTCACCGTACGCCTGGAAAAGCGCCGTTATGGCCAGCTTGAAGAAGGTGTGAAAAGTGAGCACCAGGGCCTGCGCCGTTTTCTGCGCGGTCCGTGGCCATTGGTGTGGGGCGCGATTGGCCTGGCGCTGCTCAACTACGCCACCCTCGCACTGGCCGGGCGGCCGTGGGGCATTACCTCGGCGTTCGCGCTGTGGGGCGCCAAAGTGGCGAGCGGCCTGGGTGTGGATGTGAGCGCCTGGGCGTTCTGGCAAATGCCGGGCAATGCCAAGGCCCTGGCGGCGCCGGTATGGGAAGACATCACCAGCGTCATGGACATTGGCATCGTCCTCGGCGCGCTGTTGGCCGCCGGCCTGGCCGGGCGTTTCGCGCCCAGCCTGAAGATCCCGGCCCGTTCGCTGATCGCCGCGGTGATCGGCGGCCTGCTGCTCGGTTATGGCTCGCGCCTGGCGTACGGCTGCAACATCGGCGCGTACTTCAGCGGCATCGCCTCGGGCAGCCTGCATGGCTGGGTGTGGCTGGTGGCGGCGTTTATCGGTAACGGCGTGGGCGTGCGGTTGCGGCCGTTCTTCTTTGCGGGCGAGCGGCCGCAGGTGGCGTTGAACGGTTGCTGAGTCAGTCCTGCGGGGAAAGGCTGGGCGCCTGATCGGCCTGCGCCGCCAGCTTTTCCCGTTCCGCTTTGCTGATGTATTTGTCTTTGGATTTGGGCGCCAGTTTGGCGCTGGCCTTTTTGGCCTTGGCCTTGAACAACTGCTGCAGTTTTTTCTGGCGATTCATTGGGGGCTACCTGGTTATACGTGCCCGGATGATACCAGCTTAAAAACCGCAGCCAATGCCTAGCAGGGCTGCGCCGACAGGCTGTTACTGATGTTGCGCCCCAACACCAGCACCGTCACAAAACCGCAGCCCACCAGGGCCGTGGCCAGGCTCAACAGCACCGCGCTGCCCATCTGGTCGACGATCTGCCCGCCAAAGAACGAGCCCAACGCAATAATCACCTGGAACAGCGCGACGAACAGCGGCATGCCGCGTTCGACATCCTTGGGCGCCACCACAAACATCCAAATGCTCGCGCAGGCCGGGAACGCACCAAAAGCGAAGCCCCACAGCGCGATCAGCATCGCCGCGCCGGTCATGCCGGTGGCGAAGTACGGGAACAGCGCGGTGCTGGTGCCGATCATCAGCGCCACCAGCAGCAGGGTGTGCCGCACGCTGCGGTTGGCCGCGAACCCGGCAAACACATTGCCCATCACCCCCGCCACGCCATACAGCAACAGCAGCGAACCAATGGTCGGGCCGTCAAACCCGGAACTGTGCTTGAAGAACGGTGCGACGTACGTGTAGGCGGCAAAGTGCGCCAGGCCAATCAGCAGCACCGCGATCAAACCGACCCGCGCCTGCGGGTTGAAAAACAACGCCGGCAGGTCACTGACGCGAATGGCCTTCTCCGGGGTGAGCCGCGGCAGCAGGAATACCTGCGCCAGCAACACCGGGATGCCCACCAGCGCCGTCACCAGAAACGTCATGCGCCAGCCCATCAAACCACTGAGCCAGGTGCCGACGGGCACGCCGAGCACGGTGGCCAGGGTCACGCCCATCATGATGATCGAGGTGGCCTTGGCCACGCCCACACCCTTGGGCGCCAGGCGGCCGCTCAGGGCAATCGCCGTGGCCCAGAAACCGCCGATGCTGATACCCAGCAACACACGGCCCAACAACAGCAGGTTGAAGTCGCCGGCAAAGGCCACCACCGAGTTGGCGATGATCATGATCAGCGTCAGGCCGATCAGCAGATAACGCCGGTCCATGGTGCCGATGCTCACCGACAGAAACGGCGCAGCAAGGGCGGCCATGATGCCGGGCAGCGTCACCATCAGGCCCGCATGGCCGGCGCTGATACCGAGGTCGGCAGCGACATCGTTGAGCACACCCACCGGCAGAAATTCACTGGTCACCAGGGCAAAGGCCCCCACGGCAACCGAAAGTATGGCCAGCCACTGCTGTTTGACACTTTGTTGATTATGTTCGGGAAGGCCGCTGGGGGCCTGGCTCGCGCTTGGCATGTATTGAGTTCCAAGAGGGGGATGGCGCCTGAAGACAGGCGCAGGAGAAGAATGGGAGGCGATTATAGGAATCGGTTGCAGTGGCGCCATAGGCGAGCGGTTCGATAGTAATCATCAGTGCTATCGATGCGATGCCCCTGAGCGAGTCGCCTCGATAGCGCATGGCGTCGCGTTTTGCGCGTTATTCAGTGCCGAAACGAACGCCCCCCCACCAAGGGGGGCTGCTTCGCAGCCCGGCGCGGGGCAAGCCCGCTCACCACGCACGGAGGTGGTTGCCTTAAGACCGCCCTACGCATGGGTCAGCCCCGTTAACGTATCCGCAATGGTTTTGGTGCGCTGCGCCGTGCCCTCCGTCGCGCGGCTGGACGCCTCCAGCGCATCGAGCATCTCGCGCAGCGCGCCGACGCCGGTGGACTGGTCTTCGATCTGCTGCGCCACCCGCTGGATCTCGCCCGACAACACATCAATATCCACGCCAATTTCCGCCGCATTCTTGCGCGTGATTTCCGCCAGTTTGCGCACCTCGTCGGCCACCACCGCAAAGCCACGGCCCAGGTCGCCCGCGCGCGCCGCTTCGATGGCCGCGTTGAGCGCCAGCAAGTTGGTCTGCCCGGCGATCTGCTGGATCACCTGCACAATCGACTGGATCCGCAAACTCGACCCCGCCAGCGTACGCGCGCCTTCCACCGCAACATCCGCCTGGCTCGACAACCCCTCCACCGTGGCCCCGGCCTGTTCAGACACTGCATTCTGCTGGTCGATCGTGCTCACCAGCTCATCCATCGAGGCGTGCAATTCACCCGAGTAATGCTTGAGCTGCGCCGCGATGTCTTCCTGCTGACGCTCAGCCTGAGCCAATACCAGGCCCAAGTCCGCCAGCCCTTCGAACACCGGCAGGATATTGCTGTCCAGCCCGCGGGTATTGAGGGTGTTGGAGAAGTCATTGTTCTTGAACGCAGCAATCTGCTTGACCACCACGTGGTTCAACCCCGCCAGCTTCTTCACCTGGCGACGTAGGAAAAATGCCTTGAACTCGCCGTAGTGGGCGATGAAATTGTCCACGTATTCGTCCGAGAAACTCGCCCCCTTGGGCACCCGAAAGAAGAAAATCGCCGTCAGCGTCTGGTTCAGGTTCAGCCCCAGAATCTCTCCAAAGGTCGAAAACCCTGCCAACGGCACATCACCAAATGTACCGGCCATGCTGGCCAACTCGGCGCCGTTGTTCAGCCGGCGCAAGATGCAGTCGTTCAAAATCCCCGCTACCGGCTGGCCGCCTTTGCCGCGCAAAAACTGCTCGTAGTCCACACGCGTGGCTTCGCGCAACGGCGTACGCCGGACCATCACCAGTTCCTCGCCGGGCGCCACGTCGCAAAACAACTGCACGATCTGCTGCTCAAAGTCGATACGCGCGATGGACCGCACAAACAACTCACTGCCCACCCGGATTGCAAACGAGTAATCGGCCAGCTTCGATTCCAGCGCCTGGGGCGCGCAACTGAACGCATCACACAGTGCCTGCACCATGCTCTTGATATTGCCGCTGCTGTCGATCACCTGGTCAATCGTGCGGTCCTCCACCGAGGCCGTCAGCACGCTGAAGGTCAAATCCGCCGGTTTGAAATTCTGGCTTTTGAATACGCCAAATCGCACATGCGCGGCGGTCTTCAGAAACACAATCTGTGCATGGTTCTGATAGCTGCGCTGACCATCGTGGATCAGCGTCTTCTGGAAATCCGACTTACCCCCGGCCGATCCCCCTACAAACAAACATGGAAAACGCCCCGACTCATACAGCGCTTCCATAAAAAACGATTCCGACGCCGACAGCCCATCGAACACCACATAAGCCAACGTATCGCGGTGATCGATCGGCGTACGCACCTGCACCCGCTTGATATGCCCCACCAACTTGGCAATCCGCTCCTGCATCCCCAACCGCTTACCGCCTCCACGAATGTCCTCACACTCCAGCGGCACCATCACCACTTCGGCCGAGGCAATCACACTGTCATCGAACAACTGCAACACCACCCGATCCCAACGCTCGCCCGTGGCGCAATACAACGCATTGGGCGCATTGCACAATTCCCCCGACGTGGTGCACAGGCTGATCGTGGCTTGCGGGAAACGACGCTTGAGCTTCGTGGCGATCTGGTCGATGTCCAGATGCGGCGAAATAAAGCCGGTGATCAGGGTCGGCGTGATGCGCAGGGCGGCGAGGGCGGCGTCCAGCTCGCTGGAGGTGCTGGTGAGCGTGGCGGTGCCTTGACGATCGGCCCGGGCCTTTTTTAGGAATGAGAGTGGGTTCATGGGGTCGACTCGATTGAGTGAGGATGCTGGAATAGGCTTGGAGTTTGTAGGGTTATCGGCAGGTTGGGCGGGGACTGGAGGAGGGATGTAGCAGAACCGGTTGCCCACCCGTTGTGAGGGGCCAAAACGGGGAGTCGGAGAAGAATGTCGCCAAGCCGGGCCGGACGTTGATGTGAAGTCGCGGATCCGCCCGAGGAGGGGTGGTTCAGACGCGTCAGCCGTTGCGCCTTGGATGATCGCTTGCGGTTACTGTCCGTATACCAGATGGAGCCTCACTTAACTGAGAGGCTCAAGAGAAGCCTCTGCCCGTTGTAGCGCCGGTTGTTTGTGCCTGAACATTTGCTGCCAGGCGAGCTGCGCCTGGACAACCGCGACCGCATCCAGGACTTTCTGCGCCCAGCGGTCATCCTCCGGGTGCACCACGACCACGCGAAAGCCGTGGTCATGTCCCTCGAGCTGCACGCCCTGCGAATCATCGACGTGCAAGTCGATATCGAACGCCGGCGGATACTTTGAAGGCGCATGCGTCATTCCATGCAGTGTCAGGGCACGGTTGTGCAGGACGCTGTTGACCACGCCGTCGACGCGGATGCCGTACAGCAGCAGCCAGCGCCGAATATAGGCCGGCGTGCGGCCGGACGAGGTGTAGACCCAGATGCTGCAATCCTGGCGACGCAGTTCCCGGATCAGCGAGCGAGTGCCCTTGCGCAGCGGCTCACCCAGCCACCGATGAACACACGCCGGCAGCCGGCTTTGCTCGACATCGCAGTGGTGGAGTTGGCAGGCGAGTGTGTCATCGATATCAAACGAAATCCGCACGCGCTGGCGCTTGAACAACGGCATAGGTAGAACGCCGCGGATGGCCCGCGCGACCTGACTGCCGACGGTGCTGCGTTTGACGCTCATCAATGGCTTCCTTCAGAGACGGACAACGACGGGCCTTTGAGAAAAAATTTCATGGGGTCGTGTACCTGTTCTTCTAAAAACGCTGCGTATTTTTTCTTGATCTTGGGCAATTCGTACAACGCCTTGACGCCATGCTTGGCAGAGTTGCGTATCACCGAGGACGGGTTGAAATAGCCTTCGGCGTTTTCCAGTGTCAACACAAAAGGGGGCAGGCCTGCGCGCATCAGCAGATAGCTGACAATAAGCGACCCACTGCGGTGGTTACCCTCGATGAACAACTGCGGTTTGCTGAGAATGCGGACATAGACGCCCGCTGCGCGCTTCCAGACCGAGTCGCTGTGATAGGCACAATACCAGTTGTACAAATCCTTGATGCCCCCCTCAACATTGTTGAAGAAGTGCGCCTCGGTCGCTGCCAGATGCTGCGCGTACTCCAACCGGCGCGCCGGGTCCCGGCCACAGAGCACCGTGGCGTTGATCTCCAGCATCAGGTTCAGTTGCCGAAGATCAAACAGGTCGACGCCGCGGGCAACATACTCGTCAACCAGCGCATAACCTTCAAGCACGTTGTGCAGCACTTCATCGGTCAACGGGTCGCGCGGCTCGGTGAAGTGCTGGCTGAGCTGGGTAAAGCGGCTCTGCACTTCGCGTAGTGCGCGTTCAATCGCGGGTAAATCAAGGCGATGCGTAGCAGGCATTGGTACTCCCTGGAAACACTTGGTAAAAGTCTACCGGATGCCCGCCAAATCCATTTGGCTTCTGCAGGTATGCGGCCTTGACCCGATGTATGGCTTAGCTGAACTTGCCGCTGATGTAATCGCTGGTCATCTGTTCACGCGGGTTGTCGAAAATCTGCGCCGTCGGGCCCATCTCGACCAGATAACCGGTGCGCGTACCCTGGGAAATATCCACAGAGAAAAACGCCGTGGTGTCAGCGACGCGAATAGCCTGCTGCATGTTGTGGGTGACCAGGGCGATGGTGTAGTCCTTCTTCAACTCAACCATCAACTCCTCGACCCGCCGGGTAGCGATCGGGTCGAGCGCCGAACAGGGTTCATCCAGCAGCAGGACTTCCGGCTCGGTGGCAATGGCGCGGGCGATGCACAGGCGCTGTTGCTGGCCGCCGGAGAGCGACAGGCCGCTGACCTTGAGCTTGTCCTTGACTTCGTCCCACAGCGCGGCGCCTTGCAGGGCATGCTTGACCCGGTCACCGATGTCGCCCTTGTAACGGTTGAGGCGCAGGCCAAACGCGACGTTATCGAAAATGCTCATCGAAAACGGGTTCGGTTGCTGGAATACCATGCCGATGTAACGGCGCACGACCACCGGATCAACGCCTTTGCCGTAGACGTCCTGTCCAAGGAAATGCACGTGGCCCTCGAAACGAAACCCCTTCACCAAGTCGTTCATGCGGTTGAGGCTGCGCAACACGGTGCTTTTGCCACAGCCGGAAGGCCCGATGAACCCGGTGATCTTGTTTTTTTCGATCGGCACATGGCTGTCCCGGACCGCCATGAAGTTGCCGTAGAAAATCTTGTCCAGTTTGCAGTCCATGACTACAGGTGCCTGGGTGACAAACGGAGCGGCTATTTGCGCAGTGGATACGTTCAAGATTAGATGCTCCCGTTCTTAGTACTTGGGCTTGCCGAAAATACGGCTGATGATGTTCACGAACAGCACGATCATCACCAGCACCAGTGAGGCCGCCCATGCGAGCTCAAGCTGGTTATCAAAAGGCATCCCGGAGAAGTTGTAGATCAGCACCGCCAGCGAGGCAGTGGGGTTCATGACTTCGAGGTTGCCCTGGTGGTAAATCCAGTAGTTGCTGAACAGTGCGGTAAACAGCAACGGCGCGGTCTCGCCAGCGGCACGCGCCACGGCCAGCATGACGCCGGTGAGGATGGCCGGCATGCCGGTTGGCAAGACGATTTTCCAGATCACCTGCGAGCGGGTGCAGCCCATGCCATAGGCGGCATCCTTCATGATCTTGGGCACCATGCGCATCGACTCTTCCGCCGTCAGCACGATGATCGGCAGCATCAGCACAGCCAGCGCCACACCGCCCGCCGGCGCCGAGTAGGTGCCCGTGGTCATCACCACCAGGGCGTAGGCGAACACGCCGGCCAGAATCGACGGCAGACCGGTGAGCATCTTGGCGGCAAACCGTGCGGAATTCCCCAATTTGCTGTCCGGTCCAAGCTCAGCCAGGAAGACTGCGGCCATGATGCCGACCGGCACCGCGATGGCGGCTGCGATGCCGACCATCACGAAGGTACCCGCCATGGCATTACCGAAGCCGCCACCCATCTCGAAGCCGGTCGGCGGCAGCTCGGTAAACACTTCCAGGTTCAGTCGCGCGCCACCGCGGGTGATGAGCATGTAGAGCACAGAAATCAGCGGCACACTGGCCAGCAGTGCGCCCGCCCACACCAGGGTGGTCAGGATCAGGCTGCGCAGCGCGCGGCCTTCGAACTTGCGCTGCAAGCTGGGCAGCGCGCCCGCTGGCGCGGTCAGGTCTGTTGCGGCGGTCAGGTCGGTCATCACTTATTACCCCGTTGCGCATACATCATGATCATCGAGCCAATAATGTTCACGATCAGCGTAATCAACATCAGCACCAGGGCGGCATACATCAACACCTCGATCTCGTTCGGCCCGGCTTCGGGGAAGTTCAACGCCAGCAGGGCGGCGAGGGTGTTGGCCGGAGCAAACAGCGAGAGGGAAATGTTGTTGGCATTGCCGACCAGCATGGCCAGCGCCATCGTTTCACCCAGTGCGCGCCCAAGGCCCAGCACCAGAGAGCCGAAGATGCCGGTGGCGGCAGAGGGCACCATCACTTTGAGAATCGCTTCCCAGTGCGTCGTCCCCATGCCGTAGGCAGCCTGCTTGGTTTTCATCGGTACGCCGGTGAGCGCATCCTGCGACACGGCGGCGATGGTTGGGAGAATCATGATCGCAAGCACCAGCGCGGCGGGTAGCAGCCCGGGCCCGCTCAGGGACGTGCCGAAAAAGGGGACCCAGCCGAGTTCGCTGTTCAACCAGGTAGTCAGCGGCCGAATCGCCGGGATCACCACGTAGATCCCCCACAAGCCATAGACCACGCTGGGAATGGCCGCGAGCAGTTCGACGATGGTACGGAAAACGGCGGCGAGCTTGGGCGGCAGGAAATCCTGGGTCAGGAAAATCGCCATGCTGACGCCGAAAAAACCGGCGATCAGCAACGCAATAAAGGCGCTGTAGAGCGTGCCCCAGATAGCCGGCAGAATCCCGTATTTGCCCTGGTTGACGTCCCAGACGCTGCCCAGGAGCACGTCGAAACCGTGTTTCTCCATGCCGGGAATTGCCTTGCGTCCCACCTCGAACACCAGCGCAAACACCAGCGCCAGAATCAGCACCACGCCGATGCGCGCAAGCGCACGAAAAGTGCGATCAACCAGGAAATCCTTCGTCGAGGGTGGCTGACAGGCTGAGTCCGGATTGACCGGTACGACAAAAGGTTTGTTCATGGGCTAAGTCCGGAACAGGGGGGGCTCTCACGGCGTGGCGCAGACACACGCCGAGAGAGGCCTCACGGTTTTACTGAATGTTGGCGGATGCCTTGCGAACCTGCTCGACGACCGATTGCGGCAATGGGATGTAACCCATCGAATCGGCAATCTTCTGCCCTTCGGTCAGGCTGTATTCCACCATTTCCCGCATCGCCTTGGCCTTGGCCGGGTTGCCGTTGTCCTTGCGGAAGATCATCCAGGTGTAGGACGTGATCGGGTAGGACTTGGCGCCTTCCGGATCCGGCAGCCAGGCCACCAGGTTCTCCGGCATTTTCACCGCCGCCAGGGCCTCGGCACCGCTTTCAGCGTTCGGCACGACGTACTGGCCGGCCTTGTTCTGCAACTGAGCAAAGTCGACCTTGGCGAGCTTGGCGAAGCCATATTCGATGTAGCCAATTGCGCCTGGGGTCTGGCGCACGGTAGCCGTCACACCGTCATTTTTCGGCGACTTGATGAACTTGTCACTGGCCGGCCAGTTGACGGTGTTGCCTTCGCCCAGCGCCTGTTTGAAGTCTGCGTTAATAGCTGCCAGGTGCTTGGTGAATACCGCGGTCGTACCGCTGGAGTCCGCACGTACAACCACAGTGATCGGCGTATCGGTCAGTTTCAGGCCAGGGTTGGCGGCAGCGATCTGCGGATCGTTCCAGCGCGTGATCTTGCCCAGGAAGATGTTCGAGTACACATCGCGTGGCAGCTTGAGGCCCTTGGGATTGCCCGGCAGGTTGTAGGCCAGCACGATTTCACCGGCGGTCATCGGCAACAACTGCACGCCTTCGGCGACCTTGGCGATGTCTTCATCTTTCATGGCCGAGTCACTGGCCGCGAAGTCTACGGTCTTGTTCAGGAAGTCCTGTACGCCCGCGCCGCTGCCCTTGGATTGGTAATCCACGGTGACAGTGTCGGATTTCTTGCTGAAGTCCTTGAACCAGGTCAGGTAGATCGGTGCTGGAAAACTCGCCCCAGACCCCGTCAGACGGACATTCTCCGCAGCGAAGGACACGGAGGTGGCGCAAAGAGAAAGCGTAGCGACGAGCGCGGCAGACTTCATAAAACGTTTCATTGGGGACACCTAGTGATTACGGGCTCCCGCACCCTGCATTATTTTTATGACATTTTCATGAAAGCCGAATGGCGGCAGGCCTTTGCTTTTCTGATGATCTGGACAGGATTTTTGCAAGGTGTGGCGGAGGAATTTGAGTTGGTGGAGGTCCTGTAAACCACAGGAACCCAGCGTGGCCAGCTTTTTTAGCCTATACGGCACACGAGATCAGGTCGCGCGTGTGGATGCGTTTTGCGTTCAGTCAAAGAACTGCATACCGGCATACGGCTGGCGCCGGCATTGCTCAAGGCGTGAAGCCAAGCTGCCTACGTGCACTTCCAGGCGGTGCCCATCGGGGTCCAAAAAGTAAAAGGAGTGACCTTCGCTCGTATTGGATTTCCACTCAATAACCTTACGCAGGCGCAACAAGGCGGTGACGTGTTCAAAGTCGTCCTGGCTCACCGAAAACGCATAGTGCGTGTAATCGGGCTGTTTTTCCGTCGATCGGCGTTCGTCCAGAGACAGGCACAGCCACAGATCTCTGAGGCAAAGATAAGCCCCGGCGTCCCAGCGTGCAGCCAATCTGAAGCCGGGCAGGGCCGCATAAAACTCAATGCTGCGGGGGAGGTTCGCAACCGCCAGCGTCAGATGATTCAAGCCAGTCAACATGAGCATCTCTCCCGAATACGTGAGGGTATCAATAACGGTGCTGCTCGACGCAAAGGCCAGCGCCGGCGTCCATTGTCGACACGCGTTTCAATTGCCGGGCACGACCCACAGCCATGGGGGGCGTGGATGAACGCTCCACAGCATAGAGAAGAACCGGCGCCGGCCATAGGTCACCGGACTCGACCACCCACCCGTTTTTCTTTAATTGAACTTGGTATTGCCCAACACTGCCCCATAACTACCCTGTCTCCCTTAACCGCAAGGACAAACCATGACCAACTCAACCGAAACCGCCATCCTCGCCGGCGGCTGCTTCTGGGGCATGCAAGACCTGTTGCGACGCTACCCCGGCGTGCTGCACACGCGCGTCGGCTACACCGGTGGCGACGTAGCGAACGCCACCTACCGCAACCATGGCAACCATGCTGAAGCAATCGAGATCGTGTTTGACCCGGCGGTGATCAGCTATCGGCAGATTCTTGAGTTCTTTTTCCAGATCCATGACCCGAGCACGCCTGACCGGCAGGGCAATGATCTTGGACCGAGCTACCGGTCGGCGATTTACTACCTGAGCGAACAGCAACGCGACATTGCCGAAGACACCGCGGCTGACGTCGATGCCTCCCAGTTGTGGCCGGGGCCTGTGGTCACGCAGATCGAGCCTGCCGGCGCGTTCTGGGAAGCCGAGCCGGAGCATCAGGATTACCTGGAGCGCATACCCAACGGCTACACCTGCCACTTCATACGGCCAAACTGGAAGCTGCCCAAGCGGGCTTGAACCCGCTTGGCGCCAGCGGCCGCCTCAGGCCGCGCAGCTCTGCCTGGTGACTTCGAACCGTCCAACTTCTTTTACGTGTTGACTGCCAAAAACGTAAATAATGGTGCGACCCACGGAAAGTATCGACTGGTCGCTTCGCATTTGTGCGGCGCAGGCAGCCTTGGTGATGCTTGATTGGATCGCGGTCAGATCGACCCTATCGGGATCGGTGTCGTAGTGGGTCAGCGTGTAATAAAACTCGAGCGCATGATGCCCTGGTTTCCTTTATGTCGGGCCCGCATTAACGGCGCATTGGTTTCAATCAGGCGAAATGCTTATTGCTGTGTCGCTCGGCGTGGCCTGAGTCCAGCCGACCGCGAACACCCCCACAAAAAACAGCAGCGAGCCCCCGTAGGCTTTGTAGGGCAGCCATACGTCAACCGGTGCTAACCAGGAAATTAAGGCGTTCAAGGTGCCCAGCAGCGTGAGCAGCAATGACAGTTTAAGCACGTCGCTTCGCCATGCTGCGGGCGGGCGGTTTAACCGGCGGCCGAACATAAAACGCAGCAAATTGATGTGACACCCTGTCTCCAGAAGCGTGAGCAGCAGCGCAAAAGACACGAGTCCAAAGGCCGGTACATACAGCAACAGGCCTCTGTGGGCGGCTATCAGATCAATGAATGCAAACCCAAGTACCAGGCTCAGCACAAAGGTGTAAGTGAAATACAACAGGTAGGTGCGCCAGAGAACGCTGAACCCCAGGGAAATTCGTTGTTTGATCATGACTTATCTTTCCAAATCACCCACCGCCAACACGTCGGGGGCGTAGCGCAGGTACCACTCGCGCTGGCTGGCCACCAGATTGCGCGTGCTTTTAAGCTCTGCCTCGGACATCGCGGCATAACGCTCGCCCCGATGGCTGATCCGTTGCAGTTGGCTGGCAATTACGCTGTAGAGCCCCCAGCCCTTGCTTTCCATACACAGGCGGCTGCCCTCGTTGATGATTTGTGCTTCGGAGTAGCCCAGTGAGCGGAAGACCTGCACGCCCTGACCATTCTGTTGGTAGTAAATTATTTGAGATTGAACGCAGGCGTTCAAGCTTTCGCTGAACTGAGGGGCGGAAGCGGTGTTGTGCGAGACTTTGAAATAGACGCCGCCATCTTTGAAGTCCATATCCGCGCGGTCCGACACCACGCTTTGTGCCGTGCTCAAATAACTGCCGGAGGGCATAGTAGAGACGCAGCCGTTGAGCAGGCTGGCGACGAGGGCAAGCATCAGCAGGGAAGGGGGGGTGCGCATCGAGACGTCCTTGATCAGTGGAATGGGTCCATCCAGCGGCTGACGTGCCGCCCTAGAGGTGCGCGCATTCTACGGCAACCCCGCCTGTTCTACAGAACTGTCGCGCAGTCCGACGCACCTGACATTTGATTGAACAGTGGCCCCCTCAAGGCGCCTAACCCAGACAGGCCACTTGACGGCAAAGCCCGCTCAATTGGCGTTTACCTGGCTGCGGCTGGTGCTGCGCGGCAACGCGTGGGCCGTCACAGGCTTCAAAAGGGGGTTTGCATGACTGAGGATTTCGCAGGATTTTTCACCACGTACACACTGTTAGGCATTTCACTGGCGAACTGGGCCCTGGCCTTGTGCGCCGCCGCACTGAGCTACCTGTTGGCCCGGACCGCGATCGGCTTTGTGTTCCGCAAGGTCCAGGCCAGGGCGTCCGCCGGCAATCGGCATTTGAGTTTCATGGCCAGCGAAGTGTTGTCGGCCACCAGCACCACCTTGCTGTTGTTGGCCTCGATCCTGGTGGGTATCGGCTTGCTGGACTTGCCGGAGCGCTGGCTCGGTCGGGTCAGCAGCCTGTGGTTTGTAGTGGCGGCGTTGCAGATCGGGCTCTGGGCCAACCGCGCCCTGGCGCTGGGGCTGCACCGTTATTTCTCTCGGCACAGCACCAACGGTGCGTTTCAAACCAGTGCCCTGGCCACCTTGAGTCTGTGGGGCGTGAAGGTGCTGTTGTGGACGGTGATCCTGCTCGCCATGTTGTCGAACCTGGGCGTCAACATCACCGCGTTCGTCGCCAGCCTTGGGGTGGGCGGTATCGCCGTGGCGCTGGCGGTACAGAATATCCTGGGCGATGTGTTCGCCTCGCTGTCGATTGCCGTCGACAAGCCCTTTGAAGTGGGCGATTTCATTGTGGTAGGTGCGCTCGCCGGCACGGTCGAACACGTGGGGCTCAAGACCACGCGCATCCGCAGCCTGGGTGGCGAACAGATCGTGATGGCGAACGCCGACATGATCGGCAGCACCATTCAAAACTACAAGCGCCTGCAGGAGCGCCGGATTGTGTTCGAGTTTCGCCTGACCTATGAATGCTCGCCCGACCAGATCCGGCAGGTTACGCAGCAGGTGGAAGCCATCATCCGTAATGAAGAACTGGCCCGGTTTGACCGGTGCCACTTCAGGAGTTTTGGTGAAAGTGCGCTGGAGTTCGAAACGGTCTATATCGTCCTGGACGCGAGCTACAACGTGTACATGGATGTTCAGCAGCGGATCAACTTGCAGATCATGGAAGCGGTGGCAGATCTTGACGCTTCGTTTGCCTTCCCCTCGCGCACCGTGCATGTGGCGTCATTGCCTGATGCTGCGCCCGTGCCTTCGCGCCCACAGCATTCAACGCGCGCCGAACATGCCTGATCGCGTTGCCGACGCTTCTGGAGAGGCCGCCATGCTCACGCGGCCACTCCAGCGACGCAGTTTTGCTTACTGCTTGTAGGCCATGTAGGCGTTCTGCAGGGCAATGTGGTCGGCCACATATTTCGCGTCATGCCATACCCCGTAGATAAACGACGACGCACGGTTCACCAGGTTCGGCAGCCCCAAAAAGTAGATGCCACTCTCTGCCGAAATTCCGCGTTTGTGGAACGGCTCGCCTTTTTCATCAAACGCAGCCACTTTCAGCCAGCTGAAATCGAACGTGAAACCGGTGGCCCAGAGGATGGTGGTGACCCCGGCCTCAGCCAGATCCAGGCTCAGGATCGGCTTAACCAAACACTCGGGGTCTGGCAATAATTCCCACGCGGACGGTTCCGGTGGAAACGCCAACCCGTTGGCCTCGATATACGCGTCCGCATCACGCAGTACCTCAAAATAGGCGCGATCGCCTTCGGCGATGTTGTCGGCCAGCCCCGGCTGAAAAGTCATCACGCCTTCGTTCCACGCCTTGGTCACGCCCACCAGGGTGACGCCCTGCTGGGCCAGGCGACGAAAATCAACGGTCTTGCCGCCCTCGTAGCCACTGACCGCAAACGCTACGTGCTTTTTCTTCGGCTGGATCTTCACTTCGTCCCACAAACCCAAAGCCCCCAGCCACCAGCAGTAGTCGCGGCTGCGGTAAGCGCGGGGCGGGCGGTAGTGTTCGCCCACCGAGAGGTACACGGTTTTGCCGGCTTTTTGCAGTTCTTCGGCGATTTGGGAGCCGGACGCGCCGGCGCCCACCACCAATACCGCGCCTTCGGGCAGTTGGCCGGGGTTTTTGTAGGTGCAGGAGTGCAGTTGGTGAATCGGTGCGGTGGTGGGGACAATCTCGGGGATCGACGGGCGTTGGAAGGGGCCGGTGGCGGCGACGACGTTGGCGGCTTCGATCACACCGGCGGAGGTGGTGACTTTGAAACCGGGGCGACCCACGTGACGTTCCACTTGCTGGACTTCTACGCCCGTGCGTACCGGGGCGTTCAATTTATCGACGTAAGCTTCGAAGTAGTCAGCCATGCGCTCTTTGGGCGCAAAGGCTTCGGGGGAAATACCTTCGAAGGTCAGGCCGGGGAAGCGGTCGTGCCAGGCCGGGCCGTTGGCGACGAGGGAGTCCCAGCGCTCCGAGCGCCAGCGTTCAGCGATGCGGTGGCGTTCGAGCACGATGTGCGGCACGCCCATCTGGGACAGGTGTTCGCTCATGGCGACGCCGGCCTGGCCGGCGCCGACGACCAGGGTGTTGATGGTTTCTACTGACATGGGCGGCTCCTGGAAGTGAGTTGTACGGTTTTGAATACAGGTAAAAGCAACGTTCTCGGGGCTGGCGGGCTTGTTGCAGTGAGCCGGGCAAGCCCGTTCACCCCCAAAACCAGGCTCGCCCGCAAAAAATTCGCAGGCCATACCTTCAGGGTCCGAGCAGACGGGCCACGGCCGTCAGTGCCAGTTCATACCCCAGCGCCCCCAGCCCGGCGATCACACCGGTGGCGGCCTTGGAGACATAGGAGTGATGCCGGAAACCCTCGCGCTGCCAGAGGTTGCTCATGTGCGCCTCGATAATCGGGCCGTCGAACGCCAGCAGCGCATCCAGGATCGGCACCGAGCTGTAGCTGAGGCCGGCGGCGTTGATCACGAGGGCGTCGCCGTGCAACCGCGCCTCTTGAATCCAGTCCACCAGTACGCCCTCGTGGTTGCTCTGGCGAAAGTCCAGGCTCAGGCCCAGTTCCGTGGCGTGGCGTTGGCAGCGCGCTTCGATGCCGGCAAAGCTTTCGCTGCCGTAGGTGCCGTGTTTGTCCAATCCGTAGAGATTGGCATTGGGCCCGTTGAGGAAATACACGCGGTGGGTCATCGGTGGCTCCAGGTCATTCGGCGACGGTCAGCACCAGGTGGCTGCTTTCATAGGTTCCAGTCGTCCGGCACCACGGCGATCACGTCGATTTCCATCAGCCATTCCGGCTGGCCCAGGCCGGAGATCACCAGCCCGGTGGAGATCGGAAACACGCCCTTGAGCCACTTGCCGACTTCCTGGTACACCGGCTCGCGGTAGCGCGGGTCGATCAAATAGGTGGTGGTCTTGACGATGTGCGACAGGTCGGAGCCGGCTTCCTCAAGCAGTTGCTTGACGTTCTTCATCGCTTGTTCGGCCTGGGCCCGCGGGTCGCCGAGGCCGACCAGATTACCGGCGAAATCGGTGCCGATCTGGCCGCGCACGTAGATGGTGTTGCCGGCGCGCACGGCCTGGCACAGGTCGTTGTCCAGCGCCTGGTTGGGGTAGGTTTGTTTGGTGTTGAACATGCGGATGCGGGTGTGGGTCGGCATGGCGGGCAACTCGTGGTGAGCGGAATGGGGCCAGCTTCACACCGCCTCCGTTGCGGCGAAACCAGCATTTGTGCGGGGTAGTGCTTAGGAAAAACCGAAGCCCGTAGTCCCCATCGGTTCGCCGGGTACCCGGCACGAACCCTGCAAAGCTGCTTGCACAGTCATTGTTGAGGGGCAGGTGTGATGCTCAGTCGTATTACTCAGCGTCAACTGGAGTATTTCGTGGCGTCGGGCGAGGCGGGCAGCATCAGTGCGGCGGCCGAGCGCATCCATGTGTCGTCGCCGTCGATCTCGGCGGCGATCACCCATATGGAGGCCGAGTTGGGCATCCAGCTGTTTGTCCGTCATCACGCCCAGGGCATTTCGCTGACGGCGGTGGGACGCCTGGTGATGCAGGAAGCCAAACAGATCCTGGAGCAGATGAGCAACCTCTACACCATCGCCTCGGAATCCTTGAATACGGTGCGCGGGCCGTTGCGGATAGGGTGTCTCGAGTCATTGGCGCCGATGATCACCCCGGAGCTGGTGTTCGGTTTCGGCCGCGCATTTCCCGGCGTGCGCCTGACCCAGACTGAGGGCAACCACGAAGAACTGCTGGAAAAACTGCGCAGCGGCGAGCTGGATATCGCCCTGACCTACGACCTGGTGAGCAGCCCGGACATCGACTTCCAGCCCCTGGCGCACCTGCCGCCCTATGTGATGGTCGGCGAGTACCACCCGTTGGCGAGTCTGCCGGCGGTCAGCATGCAGGACCTGGAGGCGTACCCGGTGGTGCTGCTTGACACGCCCTGGAGCCGTGACTATTTCCTCAGCCTGTTTATCCAGGCAGGCACCACGCCGAACATCATCATGCGCTCCACCAACCTGGAAACCGTGCGCGCCATGGTGGGCAACGGGATCGGTTACTCGTTCGCCAATGCGCGGCCCAAATCGAACATGTCCCAGGATGGCAAACGCGTGATCCGCCTGCGCCTGGCGGGTGCGCATCGGCCGATGAAACTGGGGTACGCCACGGCCAGCAACACCCAGTTGTCCCGGGTGGTGTCAGCATTTGCCGAGCGTTGCCGCCTGTTTGTCTCCGACCAGTACATCCCCGGCATGGCGCCGCCGAGCTTTTTCGACCCGCATGCGGTGCGGGTATTGAGTGATGTGAGCTGAGGCTGCACTGATAAGTGGCGTGCGCAATGCGGCGACTTCAAGCGTGCACCAAATGTGGGAGGGGTAAGCGCCTTCCCACACTGAGTTTCGGCCCGCTCAGGCCTGCATAGGTTCTGCCTACCCAGTGCCCCGGCTTTTACGAATTGACCCCAAGGCCCCGCCGCCACGACTCTCGTTCCATCGAGGCAGACCCACTTCTTTTTCTGCAAGGCGCAGCGACGATGACATTCGACTGGAATTACCTGTTTGGTTTGCTGGACGATGCCGAGTTCTGGCGTGCGACGTGGACGGTGATCAAGCTCAGTACCCTCACCTGGCTCTTGAGCATCGGCCTGGGCTTTTTGCTGGCGCTGGCCAAACAGTCCAAACACGCCGTGCTCAGTGTGCCGGCCCGTGGGTACATCTGGTTGTTCCGCAGCTTGCCGCTGCTGGTGCTGCTGATTTTTATCTACAACTTGCCCCAGGCGTTGCCGGGTACCTCGGCGGTGCTGGCCGACCCGTTCTGGTCCGGCCTGTTGGCGCTGGTGATCTGCGAGACGGCGTACGTGGCCGAGATTCATCGCGGCGGTCTGCTCTCGATTCCCAAGGGCCAGGGCGAGGCGGCGCGGGCGTTGGGCCTGAGGTTTTTCGGCACCCAATGGCGCGTGGTGATCCCCCAGGCGCTGCGCGTGGCATTGCCGGCGCTGGCCAACGAATACATCTCCATCGTCAAGCTGACCTCGTTGGTGTCGGTGATCTCCCTCACCGAGATTCTGATGGTTGGCCAGCGCCTGTATTCGCAGAACTTTTTAGTGATCGAAACCATGGCGGCGGTGGCGTTCTTCTACGTGTTTATCGTCACCGTGTTCGATTTTTTGCTCAAACGCCTGGAGCGCTTTCTCGATGTGAACACGCGTAACGTGTCCCGCGTGCCCGACGCCCAGGTGCTGGCCCTGGCGACTCAACAACGCACGGTCCTGCAACGCCCGGAAAGTAACGGCGCGGCGGCGCTGCAAGCCTCGCGGTTGCACAAGGCGTACAACGACATCGAGGTGCTCGGCTCGGTCAACCTGCAGGTGCAGCCGGGTGAGGTGGTGTCGGTGATCGGCCCGTCTGGCTCGGGCAAGACTACGCTGATCCGCCTGCTCAACGGCCTGGAGCAGTTGGATAACGGCGAGATTCATATCAACGGCCTGCCGTTCATTCGCCTGAGCAAAGTCGGTGCGCAGAAGCCCCAGTACATCGAGCACGCCGAGCACCGCCTGAACATCGGCATGGTGTTCCAGAGCTTCAACCTGTTCCCGCATTTGAGCGTGCTCGACAACCTGCTGATGGCGCCGAAATACCACCGCCTGGGCCGTACCGATGAGCTCAAGCAACAGGCCTACGCGCTGCTGCACAAGGTCGGCATGCTCGATCACGCCTGGAAGTACCCGCACCAGTTGTCCGGCGGTCAACAGCAACGTGTGGCCATCGCCCGGGCCTTGATGATGCGCCCGCAAATCATGTTGTTCGACGAGCCGACCTCGGCGCTCGACCCCGAAAAAGTCAACGAAGTGCTGCAAGTGATCGAGGCCCTGGCCGAGGAGGGCATCACCATGGTGATCGTCACCCACGAGATGAACTTCGCGTTCAAGGTCTCCGATCGCATCGTGTTCATGGAGAAGGGGCGCGTGGTCTGCGATGACACGCCAGGCGCCTTGCGCAGCGGGCACAACCCACGCGTGGAGGCGTTCCTCAAGGACGTCTCGCTGGCGTGATCTCTCTAACGTTCAGGACAACTCCACATGATTGAACAAGCACACATCGAACAGTTCCAGCGTGACGGCTTCCTGGTGGTAGAAGGCGTGCTCTCGATGGACGAAGTGGCCGCGCTGCAACACGACTTCGACCAGTGGGTCGAAGAGAGCCGCCACCACGACCAGGGCTGGGGCGCCACCGTGGACGGTCGCGCGCGCTTTGACCTCGAAGGCGACCACCGCGCCGATCACCCGTCGCTGCGCCGGGTGAGTTCGCCCACCGAGATTTCCCCGGCGTATGAGCGCGTGGCCTTGCATTCGCGCATGGCGGCGATTTCCGCGCAGCTGATCGGCGCCGCCGGCACGCGCTTTCACCACAGCAAGATCAACTCGAAACTGCCGCACACCGCCACCCAGGTGAAGTGGCACCAGGACTTTCTGTTCACGCCCCACAGCAACGACGACATCGTCACCGCCTTGTTGATGGTCAGCGAAGTGACCCCGCAGAACGGCCCGCTGAACGTGATCCCCGGCAGCCACAAAGGCCCGCTGTGGTCGCATTGGCAGCAGCAGCGCTTCACCGGTTCGGTGGACGACGCCGTGGTGGCCGAACATTGTCGGCAACCGGTGGCCTGCTACGGCCCGGCCGGTTCCGTGTGCTTCATGCACACCCGTCTGTTGCATGCCTCCAGCCCTAACGAGACCGAACTGACGCGTACCTTGTTCATCAGCGTGTATGCCGCTGAAGACGCGCTGCCATTCGGCGAAAACCCCTTGCCCAGTGCGCACGCCGGCCTGCTGGTGGCCGGTGAAGAAAGTGGCTTGGTGCGCTGCACCACCAACCATATGCGTCTGCCACAGAAGCCCCGTGGCGCGTCGTTCTTCGTGCAACAGGCCGGACAAGACTCTGCCACTGCCTAACTTCCCTACAACCTTGCGGGTAATGACCATGACAGCCTTTCGTAACAGTGTTCGCCCCTTTGCCGTGTGCCTGCTGGGCGCTGCGGTTGCAGTGACCTCGTTGGCGGCGTCGGCGTTTCAGCAGGACGGCAAGATCATCGCCGGTTCCGACGTGACCTTCTTCCCCTACGAGTACATGGACAACAACAAACCCGCCGGCTTCGACATCGAGTTCATGGACGGCCTGGGCAAGGTCATGGGGCGCAAGGTCGAGACCCTCGACACCCGCTTTCCCAACCTGATCACCGGCCTGCAGGCCGGGCGTTTCGATGTGACCAACTCGTCGATGTACATCACTGCCGAGCGGGTCAAGGTCATCGACATGATCCCCTACCTCAAGAGCGGCGAGTCGATCCTGACCCTCAAGGACAGTGCTTTTCAGCCCAAGACGCCGGAAGCGTTCTGCGGCCATAAGATTGGCTCCATGGGCGCCACCTCGTGGCTGGCGCAGATGAACAAACTGTCGGCCGAATACTGCGTGGCCAAGGGCTTGAAGCCGATCCATATCAGTGAATACAGCACCGACCCGCAAACCACCCAGGCCCTGCTGGCCCATGCCGTGGAAGCGCAGATCACCGACGCCGCCGTGGCCCGTGGCGTGGTCGACAAACTCGGCAATCGCGTGGTGATTTCCTCCGAGACCTTGATTTACCCGGTGCTCAACGGCTTCGGCGTGAAGAAGGGCAACGACACGGTCAAGCAGGCCTTGCTCGAGGGCCTTGAGAAATACCGCGCCACCCCGGAATACGCGGCCTTGCTCAAGAAGTACAACTTCCAGGCACCCACCGATGCCGACATCGCGGCGCTGATGCCCCAGTAATCTTAATGGCGTGCGCCGCAGCCCGCTGCGGCCGCGCCCAGCGGAGTAAGCGTCATGGCGTTATCCCTCGAAGAACAGACGCGCATCGACCTGGCGGCGACCTTTCGTATCATCGCCCACCTGGGCATGCACGAAGCGGTGGCCAACCATTTCAGCGCGGCCGTGTCGGCCGATGGCAAACAGTTTTTGCTCAACCCTAAGTGGAAGCATTTTTCGCGCATCCGCGCCAGTGACCTGCTGCTGTTGAACGCCGACGATCCGGCCGCTGCCGATCACCCCAACGTGGATGCCACCGCCTGGTCGATCCACGGGCAGATCCACCGCCTGTTGCCGCAGACCCGTGCGGTGCTGCATTTGCACCCGGTGTACACCACGGCGGTGGCGTGCCTGGCCACGCCGCATATCCCACCGATCGACCAGAACAGCGCCCGTTATTTCAACCGTGTGGCGGTGGACGAACTCTACGGCGGCATGGCCGACACCGAGGCTGAGGGCGCGCGCCTGGCCGGCTTGCTGAACGGTAAAAGCCGCCTGCTGATGGGCAACCACGGGGTGATGGTCACCGCCGGGACCATCGGTGAAGCCTTCGACGATATCTGGACCCTGGAGCGCGCGTGCCAGATCCTCGTCACCGCGTGGTCCACCGGGCAGCCGCTGCGGGTTTTGTCCGATGAAGTGGCGGAGAAAACCGCGCGGGGCTGGGAAGGCATTGCCGACTTCTCGCGCCGGCATTTTGAAGAAATGAAGCAAATGATGATCGACGCCGACCCCTCGGTAGTCGATTGAGGAGCGCTCAATGACCTTTTCCGTTGTCGCCCGCTGCGCCGAAACCGGCCAGTTGGGCATCGCCATCAGTTCGTCGAGTATTGCCGTGGGCGCGCGGTGCCCATGGGTGCGTCCCGGTGTGGGCGCGGTGGCCTCGCAGAACATCACGCTGCCGAGCCTGGGGCCCGACATCCTCGGTTTGCTGGAGCAAGGCATGGCGCCGAACGAAGCGCTGACGGTAGTGTTTGCAGGGCAGGCGCACAGTGACTATCGCCAGGTGACCGTGATCGATCACCTGGGCCGCACCGCGCATTTCAGTGGCACGCACACCTTGGGCCTGCATGCGGCAATCAGCGGCGAGCAGTGCGTGGCGGCGGGCAATATGTTGGCCAACGCCGGGGTGATCGAGGCCATGGTGCGCGCGTTCGAGCAGGCCACGGGGCCTTTGGCCGAACGCCTGCTGGCGGCGCTGCACAGTGGCGTGGCCGAAGGCGGCGAGGCGGGGCCGGTGCATTCGGCGGCGCTGTTGGTGGTCGATGAGGTGTCCTGGCCCATCGTCAACCTGCGCGTGGACTGGGCCGATGAAGACCCGATCGGCGCCCTCGACCGGCTGTGGCAGGCCTATCGCCCGCAATTGCAGGACTACATCGAGCGCGCCCTCAACCCGCCCATCGCGCCCGGCTATGCGGTGCCGGGGGACGATCGATGAGCAGCAGCCGTGAACTGCTGGCGCAACTGGTGCGCTTCGACACCACCAGCCGCGAATCGAACCTGGCCTTGATCGACTTTGTGCGCACCTACCTGCAGGACCACGGTGTGGCTTGTGAGTTGGTGTTCAACGCACAGAAGAACAAGGCCAACCTGCTGGCGACCATCGGCCCGGCCGACGTGCCGGGCATTGTGCTGTCCGGGCATACCGACGTAGTACCGGTGGACGGCCAGCGCTGGAGCGTGCCGCCATTCGAGCTCACGGAAAAGGCCGGCAAGCTGTATGGGCGCGGCACCGCCGATATGAAGGGGTACATCGCCTGCGTATTGGCGTTGGTGCCGGCATTGATTGCGGCACCGCTGCGCATGCCGGTGCATATCGCACTGTCCTATGACGAAGAAGTGGGCTGTCTTGGCGTGCATGGGTTGATCGAGCGGTTTCAGGCGCAGCCGGTCAAGCCGCTGCTGTGCGTGATCGGCGAGCCCACCGAACTCAAGCCGGTGCTGGGTCACAAAGGCAAATTGGCCATGCGCTGCGACGTGCACGGCGCGGCCTGCCATTCGGCGCATGCCCCGTCCGGTGTGAATGCCATTGAATACGCCGCGCAGTTGATCAGCGAACTGGTGCGCCTCGGTGAAACGCTCAAGGTCCCCGAGAAGCTTGATCCCCGGTTCGATCCGCCGTTTTCCACGGTACAGACCGGTGTGATCAACGGCGGCAAGGCGCTGAACATCGTCCCGCAGCACTGCAGTTTCGATTTTGAAGTGCGCGCGCTGCCGGCCCAAAATCCGTGGCAGGTCGCCGACGCGCTGCGCCATTACGCCGAACACTGCCTGCTGCCGGCGATGCAGGCGGTGAGTGCCCACGCCGCGATCAGCCTCAGCGAGTTGTCCAGTTATCCGGGGTTGGCGACATCCGCCCAAAGCCAGGCGGCCGAGTGGGTGGCGCAGTTCTGTGGCTCAACGGATTACGGCACCGTGGCGTTCGGCACCGAAGGTGGCTTGTTTGATCGGGCCGGTATCCCCACGGTGGTGTGTGGGCCGGGAAGCATGGCGCAGGGGCATAAGCCGGATGAATTCATCGATGTTGAGCAGTTGCAGGCATGCGACCAAATGCTGCAGCGGGTGCTCGCGTTTGTGAGCCAATAACCCAGCACCGTAAACGCTGAAATCACCGAGAACCCTGTGGGAGGGGGCCAGCCCCTGCCACATTGCCCCATGTTGCCTTGAGGACTCAGCGCACCAGGCAAGGCTGTTTGTTGTTGAAGCGCCACCCCGGTATCAGGAATTGCATCGCCACGCTGTCATCCCGCGCGCCGAGGCCCATGCCTTTGTACAGCTCATGGGCCTTGGCCACGGCCTCCATGTCGATGTCCACCCCCAGGCCCGGTTTGGCCGGGACTTTTACGTAGCCGCCTTCGATGGTCAAGGGCTCGCGGGTCAGGCGCTGGCCGTCCTGCCAGATCCAATGGGTGTCGATGGCGGTGATATCGCCCGGTGCGGCGGCGGCCACCTGGGTGAACATGGCCAGGGAAATATCGAAGTGGTTGTTGGAATGCGAACCCCAGGTCAGGCCCCACTCGTGGCACATCTGCGCCACGCGCACCGAGCCTTGCATGGTCCAGAAATGCGGGTCGGCCAGTGGGATGTCCACCGACTGCAACTGGATCGCGTGGCCCATCTCGCGCCAGTCGGTGGCGATCATGTTGGTGGCGGTCTTTAGGCCCGTGGCGCGGCGGAATTCGGCCATGACTTCGCGGCCCGAGTAGCCGTTTTCGGCCCCGCACGGGTCTTCGGCATAAGCGAGCACGTGGTGCTGGTCGCGGCACAGGCGGATGGCTTCCTTGAGTGACCATGCGCCGTTCGGGTCGAGGGTGATACGCGCGTCGGGGAAGCGTTCGGCCAGGGCGGTGACCGCTTCGATTTCCGCGTCGCCGCTCAGGACGCCACCCTTGAGCTTGAAGTCGTTGAAGCCGTAGCGAGCTTTGGCGGCTTCGGCCAGGCGCACCACGGCCTCCGGGGTGAGGGCTGTTTCATGGCGCAGGCGGAACCAGTCGTCATCGGCGTCCGCTTCGTTGCGGTAGGCCAGGTCGGTGGCGTTGCGGTCGCCCACGTAGAACAGGTAACCGAGCATTTTCACCGCATCACGCTGCTGGCCTTCGCCGAGCAGGGCGGCCACCGGGACGTCGAGAAACTGCCCCAGCAGGTCGAGCAGGGCGGCTTCCATGGCGGTGACGGCATGGATGGTGATGCGCAGGTCAAAGGTTTGCAGACCACGGCCGGCCGAGTCACGCGCGGCAAAGGTGCTGCGCATTTGGTTGAGGATGCGCTGGTACTGGCCGATGGGTTGGCCGATCACCAGGCTGCGCGCGTCTTCCAGGGTTTCGCGGATGCGTTCGCCGCCGGGCACTTCACCGACGCCGGTGTTGCCGCAGCTGTCCTTGAGGATGACGATATTGCGCGTGAAATACGGCCCGTGGGCGCCGCTGAGGTTAAGCAGCATGCTGTCGTGGCCGGCGACGGGGATGACCTGCAAGTGGGTGATGACTGGAGTATTCATGGCAAATTCCTGGGTAGGCTCAAAGTGGTTTGCTGAGGGCGGCGCCGTTGGGCGTCACGTCTGGCGATGCGAGTGCGGCAGAGGGTGCGGTCTTGGCGAAGAACACCAGGATCGCCGCCAGCACCGAGGTGCCGGCCAGGCCGTAGAGGCCGCCCTGGATCGACCCGGTGGTCTGCTCCAAAAATCCAAAGGTGGTCGGCGCGACGAAGCCGCCCAGGTTGCCGATGGAGTTGATCAGCGCGATCACCGCCGCTGCGATGCGTACATCCAGGTAGCCCTGGGGGATCGGCCAGAACAGTGACGACGCCGACTTGAACCCGATGGCCGCAAAGCAGATCGCCACAAAGGCAAAGACTGGTCCGCCGGTGGTGGACATGAACATGCCTGCCGCCGCAATCAACAGCGCCACCGCCACCCAGGCCTGTTGGAACTTGAACTTGCCCGACAGCGATGCGAAGGCGTACATGGCGATGATCGAGATCAACCAGGGTATCGAGTTGAAGAAACCCACCTGCACATCACTCAAGTCACCCATTTTCTTGATGATGCTCGGCAGCCAGAACGTCGCCGCGTAAATGGTCAGTTGGATGCAGAAGTACAGCGCGCAAAACAGCAGGATCTGACGGTCCTTGAGCAGCTTGCCGATCGTTGGTTTGACGCTGGTCAGTGCCTCACGCTGGCGTTGTTCCTCGTCGATAGCGCCGACGAGGGCGTCCTGTTCTTCGCGGGTCATCCATTTGGCATCGTGGGGTTTGGAGTCGAGCCAGAACCATACAAAAAAGCCGATCACCACCGAGGCCAGGCCTTCGATGGCGAACATCCATTGCCAGCCGTGAAAACCAAAGCCTTCGATCTGCAACAGCGCCCCTGACAGCGGGCCCGAGATCAACGAGGCGACTGCCGAACCACTGAGGAAGATCGCGATGGCTTTGCCGCGCTCCACGCCAGGCAACCAGCGCGTGAAGTAGTAGATCACTCCCGGAAAGAAGCCGGCTTCGGCTACGCCCAGCAGAAAACGCAGGATGTAGAAGTGGGTTTCGTTCTGGATGAAGGCCATCAGCGTGGCGACGATGCCCCAGGTGAACATGATGCGGGTCAGCCAGATCCGCGCGCCGACCTTTTGCAGCAGCATGTTGGAGGGCACTTCGAACAGGGCATACCCGATGAAGAACAACCCGGCGCCAAAGCCGTAGGCCGCGGCGCCGATGCCCAGGTCATGTTCCATGTGCGTGCGCACAAAGCCGATATTGACCCGGTCGATGTAGTTGAGGATGAACATGATCACGAACAGTGGGAGCACATGGCTCTTCACTTTGCGCACGGCGCGCGCAAGGACCGGATCACTGCTTGAAGCGGCAGGTGCATGGCGTGAAGGGCTCACCATTGAAAAACTCCCCTTGATTATTTTTATGCGGGTTTGTGCGTCTTGTTGATAGACATCATACAAGTGCTTTTCTTGGGTTCGCAATCCAGGACAGGCGGTTTTTATTTTTATAAGGCTGGGGAGTAGCTGGATGATTCGGTTATTTGCCTTTATTTACTGGGTTTTTTGGATGTTGTTGGGCCATTGAAGTCACAGTAGGTGCCGCAAGCTGAGCCCTGTGAGGCTCGCCAAAAAAGGTCGATAAAGATTGGTTGTCATACAAGTTAAAGGTTTGCGCAATCCACCCTGCGTTGCCCTTGCGCAGGGTGTTAAGCTCCCCGCCAGCCCAGTCCCGTGGACCTGTAGCAATGCCCATTGAAAGCTCGCCTCCTGTGCGTAGACGTTCCAACAACCTGGCCCAAGGCGTGGTCGACGCCTTGACCCAGCGCATCCTGCTGGGTCAACTCAAGCCCGGTGAGAAACTGCCCTCGGAATCCACCATCGTGCTGGAGCACGGCGTAAGCCGGACGGTGGTGCGTGAGGCGCTGTCCAAGTTGCAGGCATCGGGACTGGTGGAGACGCGTCACGGCATCGGCACCTTTGTATTGGCGCAACAGGCCCGGCAAGGCTTGCGCCTGCATGTCGACACGGTCGCCAGCGTGCGCAACATGCTTGAGTTGCGCCTGGGCCTGGAGGTGCAAGCGGTGGCGCTGGCCGCGCTGCGCCGCACCGACGTGCAACTGGCCCACATGCGCCAGGCGCTGGACGACTACCAGGCGTCCCTGGTCAACAACGACAGTTGTGTGGAGGAGGACAAGCGCTTTCATCAGTTGATCGCCGAAGCCACCGGCAATACATTCTTCAGCGAAATCATGCAGCACTTGGGCAATGCGATGATTCCACGTGCCCAGGTCAAGAGTGACGAGCGCGGTGGCGCCGATTTTGCCCAGCTCGGGCAGTTGGCGAGCCGCGAACATGAGGCGATCTTCAACGCGATCAAGCGCCAGGACCCGGACGCGGCTCGGGCCGCCATGGTGTTGCATCTGACCAACAGCCGGGATCGGTTTTCCGGGGAATGATAAGGACCACAGGTTGAACGAACACTCCTTGTCCACGCGCCTTGAGCGCGTGGCAGCGCACGTGCCCCATGGCGCGCGGCTGGCCGATATCGGCTCGGACCATGCCTACCTGCCGGTGGCGCTGCTGCGCCGCGGCGCGATCGAGGCGGCGGTGGCGGGGGAGGTGGCGACCACGCCGTTCCAGGCGGCCGAGCGCACCGTGCGTGACAACGGCCTGGAACAGCAGATCACGGTGCGCCTGGCCAATGGCCTGGCGGCCATCGCACCGGCAGACCGGATTACCGCGATCAGCCTGTGCGGCATGGGCGGCGAGACGATCCGCGACATCCTTGACGCCGGCAAGGCCTGCCTGAACGGGGTTGAACGCCTGATCCTGCAACCCAACGGCGGCGAGCAACCGCTGCGCGTCTGGTTGATGAACAACGGTTACCGCATCGTCAGCGAAGAGCTGCTGCGCGAGAACCGGTTTTTCTATGAAATCATCGTCGCCGAGCGTGCTGAACCGGTGTTGTACAGCGCCGAGCAACTCTACTTCGGCCCGCTCCTGATGCAGGCCCGCAGCCCGGCATTTTTGGCCAAGTGGCAGCGGGCATTGCGCCTGCGACAAAAGACCCTGGCCGGTTTCGCGCAGGCGCAGACGGTGCCCGACGCCAAGCGGCAAGCGATCAGTCGGCAGATTCGCTGGATCACCGCGCTGCTGGCTTGATACCCGTTCATTCAACCATCATCACTCTGGAGCCCCGCCATGGCAGACGCCACCGACCAAGCGTTCTACGACCGCGCCGATGCGCACATCGAACTGTCGAACGAACAACTTAAAACCTTCGACAACCTCGGCCAGGTCAGCGCCTCAATGATGTTCGGCACCACCCGCTTCAACGCCTGGGCCCTGGCGCGCAACTTCAAGTCCGGCGAGCACATGGCCGCAGAGCGCGAAGCGATGCTCAAGTATTACTGCGATCAGTACCGGATGATGCTGGAAGACAACCTGGACGATCACATCAATCATTTTGCTCAGTACATGCAGGTCAAATAGGCGCGGGTGTTTTTGATCAGCCCTTCAAGTTTGTTCGGTTCGCGGCCGATAGATGGCTGTGATTGAGAGCCTTTTGAAATGCGTGTTGGGCAAGCGTCTGCGGCGGTTACAGCTAATCGGCCGCCCTTGAGTGCTTTTGCCCCATTTTCGCGCACACAACTGGCTCCATTACCGTGCCGCCCGCCCTGTTTCGGGGCCCAGGGCCAGCGGCCCGTATCTTGCTAGAGCCAGCCTAATCAATGACATGGCATTTTGCCGTTAGTCATTTCAAGGCTTGGCCCGCTGTTTAATCGAGTGGGTTGTTTGAGGGAGTAGTCGGACATGCACAGCTTGTTAACACCCGGTATCCGCCTGCTCGGACGTTTCGGATTCGCACGTAAATTTCAGATCCTGTTCTTCCTCTTCATGTTGCCGCTGGCCGGCAGCCTGTGGATGATCGGCCAGGACTATCGCGAGAAATTGAACGTGATCGCCAGCGAACAATCCGGCGTGCGCCAGTTGCTGGCGCTCGATACGCTGGACGTTCAACTGAGCGCACAGCGCAACCTGGCGGCGCGCTGGAAAGCGGTCGACCTGCTGCGCGAGCCCACCCCGGCGGCCAAGGCCGCGATGAGTGCGGTGGACGCCAATTACCCGCAGATCGAGCAAAGCCTGCAGGCCCTGAGCGAGACGCTCAAGGCGCAACAGGCCAGCGCGGAGATCCTGTCGCGCTTCCAAAGCCTGCAAGCGGCGGTCAAAGGGATGGACACCCAGTCGCTGCGCACCGTGGGCTGGTGGCCGGACGGGTACGACCGCTTCACCTCGGCGCTCAGTGCCGCGCAGGCGTTGCGCGAGCAGATCGCCCTGGACACCGGGCTGATCCTCGACCCGTGGCTGGAAACCTATCTGATGATGCAGATCTCCACGCAACAGACGTCCGACCTGATCGAGCGCATCGGCCGCATGGCCAGTGTCGGGCAGTCGTCCATTGCCTCGGGGCAGTTCACCCTGCAAAGCCGTTTGCAATTGCGTGACCTGCGTGGCCGCATCGGCGATGCGCGTGACCAGTTGATCAAAGCCGCCGCTTCGCTCAAAGCCAAGCCATACGCAGGCATGGAGCCCTGGACTGCAAAGTACGACAGTGGTCTGCAGGTGCTGGATAACGAACTCAAAGTGCTCGACGACGGTGTGTTCGGCGGCACGATCAAGCTCGACACCGCCGCGTTCGACCGCAGTGTCGACGCCATGCTCGGCGGCCTGAGCGCGCTGCGCAACCAGTCGTTGAACTCGTTGAACGATCGTCTGAGTTATTACCACGATCGCTTGCTCCAACAGTTCATCCCCGTGGCGGCGACCTTCAGCCTGCTGGCGCTGGCTGCGCTGTACCTGTTTATGTGCCTGGAAGCCTCCATCCGCCGCAGCGCCGGTGGCATCACGACGCTGGCCGAGTCCCTGCGCGACGGCAACCTGTGTGTGGAGGTGGAGGTGCAAGGGCGTGACGAACTCGCGGTGATCAGTAAGGCGCTGAACGTGGCGGTGGTGCAATTGCGCACCAGCCTGCTGGGCGTCAACCATGAGACCCAGCAGTTGGGTTCAGCCGTGCTCACCCTCAATTCTCAATCGGGCAGCACCCTCAGCGAAGTGGAAGACCAGCAACACCAGATCAGCCAGATCGCCGCCGCCGCCACCCAGTTGGCCGCGACTTCCATGGGCGTTGCTCGAAGCTGCGAACAGGCGTCCGGCAGTGCCCAGCAAACACGGCGCATCGCTGAAGACAGCAGCCGCGACAGCCAACGCACCACGGCCAGCATCCAGCAACTCAACCAACGCCTCACCGACACCGCCGATGCGTTGCAGCAAGTGAGTCAGCAGGGCCAGCAGATTCAATCGGTGGTCGACACCATTCGCGGCATCGCGGAACAGACCAACTTGCTGGCGCTTAACGCCGCCATCGAAGCGGCGCGCGCCGGTGAGCAGGGGCGTGGCTTTGCGGTGGTGGCCGATGAAGTGCGCAGCCTGTCACAACGCACCCAGGCCTCCACGGCGCAGATCGCCAGCACCGTCGACAGCCTGCGTGCAACGGTCAGCCAGGCAGTCACCCTGATGGGCGTCGCGTGCGAGCAGGCCTTGACCGACGCCGAGTCCGTCACCGGGTTGGGCACGCGTTTGGGCGAGATTGCCGGGGCGGTGCAGAACGTCACCGACACCCTGGCGCAAATCGCCACGGCGGTGGAAGAACAAGCCGCGACGGCCGATGAAGTGAGCGGCAATATCCAGCAGGTCGACCAGGCGGCAGGGCGTTTGCTGGAGGGCGCGCGGGCGGTGAATCGAGCGGCGGACACCCTGAGCAAGGGCAGCCGGGCGTTGAGTGACAACACCGCACGGTTTCGTCTGGGCTGAGGAACGGCTTAACTCACCGTCGGGTTGATAAGGCATTGGGTGACCGCCTCGATCTCTGTGGTGAGCGGCAAGCCCGCTCACAACAACAGTTCAGTTCACCAAAGGGGGCTGACGTTGGAGTCTGGATATATTCGGTCACCACATGACACGGGCGCCTCTCTGGCGGCCAGCTAGCGTCAATGCTCTCCAGACTATTTACGCAGAGCAACGACATGCGCACCCCGCCTCAATCCCATCGACTGCGTCGCGGTCGCTATTCGGAAATCGGCCGCAGTTATCTCATCACCCTGGTGGTTCACCAGCGGCAGCGGCTGTTCACTGACCTGTACCTCGGCCGTCTGCTGGTCGCTGAGTTCCGTCAGGTTCATGAGCTGGGGCTGATTGATTCCCTGGCTTGGGTCATCATGCCCGATCATATTCACTGGTTGTTCGAGCTCAAGCAGCAGAGTTTGGCCGACGTCGTACGACGTACAAAGTCCCGCAGCACGCTCACCATCAATCGGCACCGTCGAAGCACCACGCGTGTCTGGCAACCTGGTTATCACGATAGGGCGGTGCGAGCGGAGGAGGACAGTCGCAATATGGCCCGTTACATCATTGCCAACCCGCTGCGGGCGGGTTTGGTGCAGCGCGTGGGGGATTACGCATTGTGGGATGCTGCGTGGCTCTGAACGGGGCTCGCCCGCTGTTCATCGCGACTGAACGCTCCGTGGGTGAGTGATTTATTGCAGTGAGCCCGCTCACTGCAACATGCTCGCTCAGCATAGGTATCGCAGTGACCTCATGGTGTCAGATCGACCCGGTTGCTTGCCCGCAGCTCGCGGCGATGTTCAGTGAAACCGCTGTGGTGAGCGGGCTTGCCCCGCGCTGGGCTGCGAAGCGGCCCCATCAAGCGTACTGCATTCGTCCAGGCGAACCGCGGTGTTGGTTTTAGGGCTGCTGCGCAGCCCGGCGCGGGGCAAGCCCGCTCACCACAACAGGCCTTTTCACAACAAAGCATGCTGACTGGAACAAACCTGAATCAGGAACCTTCGGCCCCCACAGGGCTCACTTGTTAGGTCGCCCTGTTTCACGCCGAAAGGAATCCGCATGCTTTCAGCCTCGCCAGCCATTCCCCAGTACGCCCCCGTAGAACGCGAACTGAGCCTGCGTGCCGTCATCACCGGCACGCTGCTCGGGATTCTGCTCACGCCTTCCAACGTGTACGCCGGACTGAAGATCGGTTGGTCGTTCAACATGTCGATCATTGCCTTGCTGGTGGGGTACGCCATCTGGCAAGGCCTGGCCAGGCGTTCGTCCGCGCAACTGCCGTGGACGTTGCATGAAAGCAATATCAACCAGACCGTCGCTTCGGCCGCCGCGTCGATTATCTCCGGCGGGTTGGTGGCGCCGATTCCGGCCTACACGCTGTTGACCGGTAATCAGCTGGATGCGCTGCCGATGATCGCCTGGGTGTTCTCGGTGAGCTTTCTGGGGATCTGGATCGCCTGGTACCTGCGCCCCTCACTGCTCAATGACAAGGCGCTGAAATTTCCCGAAGGCATGGCCACGCTGGAAACCCTGCTGCACATCTACAACCACGGCCGCGAAGCCGCGACACGCTTGAAGGTGCTGCTCAGCGCCGCGTTGCTGTCCGGGGGGGTGAAGTGGGTGGACACGTTCATGTGGGCCTTCCCGCGCTGGTCGCCGTCGGCCGCGTTGGAGCGCCTGACCTTTACCGCCGATCCGTCGCTGTTGCTGCTGGGGTTCGGCGGCATTATCGGTATTCGGGTGGGCCTCACGCTGCTGCTCGGCGCGTTGCTCGCCTGGGGTGGACTGGGGCCGTGGCTGCTGGCACAGCACCTGGTGACGTTGCCGGCGGGCAGCAGCGGCCCGCAATTTGCCGCGTTGGTGGAGTGGCTGCTGTGGCCGGGTGTGAGCCTGATGGTGTGTTCCACGCTGGCCTCGTTGGCGATTCGATTGTGGGCCTTGCGCACCGCCACCAAGGCCACGGGCGGTGCGCTCTGGGGGTGGCCCAAGCCTGGGCCTGCCGCCGGTTTTATGCTGGCGATCGGTTTGGTGGTGAGCCTGCAAGGATTGTTGTTCGGCATCAACCTGTGGATGGCGTTGCTGACGATTCCCCTGGCGATCTGCCTGGCCGCCGTTGCCGCGCGCGTGGTGGGCGCCACCGGGATTCCGCCGATCGGCGCCATCGGGCAATTGTCCCAACTGAGCTTCGGCATCGTCGCGCCCGGCCAGGTGCCGATCAACCTGATGAGCGCCAACACCGCCGGCGGCGCGGCCGGTCAGTGCACGGACCTGATGAACGATTTCAAGGTGGGCAAGGCGATTGGCGCCACGCCGCACAAGCAGGTGATCGCGCAGATCCTGGGGATTTTCATCGGCAGCATCGTCGGCGTGTTCGCCTACCTGGCGCTGATCCCCGATCCGCAGTCGATGTTGCTCACCGAAGAGTGGCCGGCGCCGGCGGTGGCCACCTGGAAAGCCGTGGCGCAAACCCTCACCCACGGGCTGGACTCTTTATCGACGAGCATTCGTTGGGCGATTGCAATTGCGGGCGCGGCAGGCGTATTGCTCGGCGTGCTCGACAGCCTGCTGCCGGCGCATCGTGGGCGCTACCTGCCGAGTGCCGCCGCGCTGGGGCTGGCCTTTGTGTTACCGGCGTCTGTGTCGTTGATGATGGCGTCTGGCGCGGTGTTGACGTGGCTGGTGAGCTGCCGTTGGCCGAGCCTGACCGAGCGCTTTGCGATCACCGCAGCGGCAGGCTTGATTGCCGGGGAGAGTATTACGGGGGTAGGGGCGTCGTTGTGGCAGATGGTTTGGCCATAGCCGGTGAGGGGCTGGCATCCCAGCCCCTCACCGGTGTGTCAGTTACCGGGCAAACGCATACTCGCCGCCCTGTTCCAGCGCCTTGTGGTATGCCGGCCGCGCCTGGAACCGTTGCACCCACGCCGCCAGGTGGGGGTAGGCCTGCAACTTGCCCTGGGCCTTGGCGATTTCGCCGATAAAGCTCATCTGGATGTCCGCGCCGCTCAACGCTTCGCCCAGCAGGTAGGGCGTGTGCGCCAGCGCATCGTTCAGGTAGCCCAGGTAGTTGGCCACTTCCGATTCGATACGCGGATGCAGCGGCGCCCCGGCCTCACCCAAACGGCCGACGTAGAGGTTGAGCATCAGCGGCAACATGGCCGAGCCTTCGGCGAAGTGCAGCCATTGCACGTACTGGTCGTACTCGGCGCTGGCGGGGTTCGGTTGCAGCCTGTCGCCGCCATGACGGCGAATCAGGTAGTCGACGATGGCGCCGGACTCGATCACCACGCGGCCCTCGTCTTCGATCACCGGCGATTTGCCCAGGGCATTGATGGCCTTGAGTTCAGGCGGGGCGAGGTTGGTTTTTGGGTCGCGCTGGTAGCGCTTGATCTCATACGGCAGGCCGAGTTCTTCGAGCAGCCACAGAATGCGTTGCGAGCGTGAGTTGTTGAGGTGGTGAACAATGATCATGGGAGCTCCGCGGTTGACGAGATGTGTAGGAACAGACTGCCAGTGGGGTGCAGAGTGCCGTTAATCGGCAAAGGCCTCCTGCATAAAGGCGTTCAGGCCATGCTCCTCCAGAATCTCGATGGAGAAATGCCCGAAGCGCTTGGGCAGCCAGATAATGCGCGCGCCGGACGGCGTTTGCAGGTTCTCGCGGGCCAACGGTTGACCGTTTTCGTCCTCGGGCTGCACGCCTGATGCGATCAATTGGTCATACGCCAACTCGATGTCCGGCGTGGAATAGCAGTGACGGTAAATCATGCCTTCGCCGTGGGTGTCCAACAGCGTGCGCAGGTTGCCCGCGATGGGATGGACCAGCATGAACCGCTCCTGGCCCATCAGCGCCACCGCATAGCGCACGTGCAGGCCGCCGCGGTCCCACATGAACGTCTTGGAAATGCGCGCCTTGAGGGCCATTGCGTAGTAGGCGCAGGCCTCTTCAAGGTCGTTGACCAGTACATCGACGTGGCTGAATTTCAGGTCCATCGCATGTCTCCCTGCGCGCCGTTCAACGCACCACGTCCAGTGCCGTGTATTCATTCACGTAGTGGAACTCGCCCGAGGTCGATTCCAGCGTCAGGGCAATCCCCAAGTCCTCGATAAACGCGCGTGAGGTCTTGTAGTCGCCCTGGTCGCATTCCAGCTTGATGGCATCTCCGCTCAGCGAGGCAAATACCTGCCGCGCCGGGAAGCGTTCGCCGACCTTGCAGGTCAATACGGTGGCGCTCGGTTGGTCGGTAGGCTGGGCGGGGACGTTGATCATCTGCAGGGTGGCGCTCAGGGTTTGGCCCTGCGTCCAGCTGCTCGGCACGTTCAACTCCACCGCGCGGGTTTGCAGGACTCGCCCGTCGCCGATGCCATTCATCTTGGACTTCAACTGAATCAGGTCGGCCTGCACCACGCGGTCGACGTTGAAGGTGTTGGCGTAGACCTCGTTTTTCTTCAACAGGCCACCGTCTGCGGTGAAGGTGACGGAGGTCAGGCTGTCTTTGCTGTTGTCGGCTTTTTTGGAGCGGTAGGTGTAGCTCAATGTCTTGAACTTCGGTTGCAACAGCGGCGAGGTCAGTTGCTGCAGCACACCTGCTGGTATCTCGACATCGTTGATGCTGGTTTCTACCACGGTGCGCGGGTAGTCCACCGGCGCGATGTCCGGGCGCAGCCAGGCCAGCAGCGCGGCATCGACGCCACCCTGTACCGAACAGCTGACGCGGGTCTGCTCGCCGTCCGGCTCTACGATCAGCACACGCTCAACATTGCGCGTACCCGGTGCCTTGCCGGGTTGGGGTTTGATCGCCTGCCAGCGGTCGTCGACCTTGAGTTCACTGCGGATATAGCTGCCATCGATTTTTTGCAGCCGCGCGGGTTGGTCCAACAGCAGGGCAAGACGCCGGGCAACCTCGTCGACACCGCCTTGCACCACAAAGCCCCAGTAGTAATAGCGGCCCAACTGATCCAGGTCGGTAGCCTCATCGGCATACGCCAACAGCTTCAATCCGGCGATGGGCGGTGCACTGACCGGCACTTGGTTGGCCTTGTGATCGCCCCGGTTTACTACAGCAATCCAGCTGAAGTCCTTGTCCTGCTTGAGCGGTGCATAGGCCTGCCACGCCGCGCGGTGGGTGTTCAGGCTGCTGAAGAAGCTGGCGTCGCAGCGCGTGAAGGCCTTGAGCGTGTCGGTCAGCGCGGCATCGTCGGCATGGGCGATAGCCGGCAGGCAGAGGGCGCAAGAGAGGAGCAGGGCGGACGCGGGCAGCTTCATTGAGCGGGATTTCCGTATCGGAGGCGAAGGTGGGCATTATCCAGAGATTGGGCGGCTGCCACTAGCGTTGCAGGCGCACACGCCAATCGCCGCCGTGTTGGCGCTGGCAGTCTTCTTCAGTGTCCAGGCGCACGCAGCGGTCCACCTGCACGTGCGCCACGTCGGCCTGGTCCAAGGCGGCGGCGGTCAGCTCGCGCATGCGCTGGTCGGCACCGCTTGCGACGGCCTGGTCTTTATTGGCGCGGGTGTCGAACACCCAAATCACCCGCAGGCTACCGGGGAACGCCGCGTAGTCGACGGTGTGGGTCAACCACACGAAGCCGGGGATTTCGGCTTTGGCGGTTTCACAGGCGTCGGTCAGGGTGGCGACCAGGCGCCGTTCGAGGCGGGTGCTTTCACGTGGGGTCAAGGGCATGCGAGGCTCCGGAGGGTAGCGGTTTTTAGACGGGCGTCGGGTATCACCAGGCCGTGTTTATCCTGAAAACACAAATTTCGAGTCGCGGTCGCGGGCGTGTTTCAGTGCCTACGCCTTCAACGCCGTTTGCGCGATTCAAGCGCCTGAAACAGCAGCATTCCCACCACCATCGCCAGCGTGAACAGCGCCGCCTGCCAGCGACCCGTGAGCAACAACGCCAGGGCCGGCCCAGGGCAGAGTCCGGCAATCGCCCAGCCCATGCCGAACACCAGGCTGCCCAGCACCAGTCGACGGTCGATGTGACGCTGAGTGGGCATCTGCATCGGCGCGCCGAGTAATGAGCTGTCGCGCCGTCTGGCGAAGAAGAAAAACACGCTGCTCACCAGCAGTCCACCCAGCATGACCAGGGCCAGCGAAGGGTCCCAGTCGCCGGCCAGGTCGAGAAACCCGAGCACTTTTGTCGGGTCTGTCATGCCGCTGAGGTAAAGCCCGAGGCCGAAGATCAACCCGGCCAGCAACGCGGTGAACTTGCGCATGTTCAGGCTCCCAGCAGATGGCGAATGGCATACACACCGGCGAACCCGCTGCCCATGAAGCAACACACCGCCACCAGCGAACGCACCGACAGCCGCGACAGCCCACAGATCCCATGCCCGCTGGTACAGCCGGCGCCGTAGCGCGTCCCCAGCCCCACCAACAACCCCGCCAGCACCAGCGCAACGCCACCGGCCTGAAACCTTGACTCAGGCAACGTCGCCACCAGCGACCAGATCCAGGGCGATACCAGCAGCCCCACGATAAATAACAGCTTCTCGCCGCGCCCATCGCCTTGCCTGGCCAGCAAACTGCCCAACAGCCCGCTGATCCCGGCGATCCGGCCGTTGAGCAAGATGAACAGGCCGGCGGACAAGCCGATCAGGGCACCGCCGAGCAGGGCGGTCCAGGGGGTGAAGTGGGGGGAGAGGGTCATGGTGGGGGGCCTGGGCGTTTGAGGGGCTAAGCGTATCGATAATGCGGAAGGTAAAACAGTACGGTGCAACAGCCGTTTGCTCGCGGGTCGGCGCAACACTATCGATGTCGACCCGCCTCCTGCTCTATTGGCGCGCTTTCTGACGCTCCCATGCCTGCGTGATGGCGTCCATACTCGGCTGAAATCTGGACAGGTGTCGAATACCGACCACTGGAACCTTACGATCGCCAATGGTCGCGGTAAAGCCGTAGGTCGCTCGATAGGAGGACCTGTCCACGTGGTCGAGTGGGTCCCCGTGTCCGAAGTTCTCCCAAAGAATCTTTGCCGCTGATGGCGCGCCTAAGCCGTTGCTGTAGGCAATGATGAGTTCGGGTTCAGAGAGGCGCATAGTCACCTGCTCGAAAAAATCCATCGATTTATGCGTAAGTGCTTCCAAGTGGTTCACTGAGGATTGTCGCGCAACGTTGCCTATCGACGCCGCATCGCTGGAGCACAGGAGTAACGCGTTGGTATAGATGGTCGAGCGCCAGTCAAAGCCCAGCTCAGTGGGCAGTCGAGTCAAGCGTCGCGCTAATGTCCTCGAACCCCATCCGCCCTCCACACCGTGAGCCACGTTCGAAAATGCGGGCTGTTCGTAACCTGTGCGTACCGCTTCGGCGTTGGTGTGCAGAGCGTCGGCCAGGGAGCCGTTGAAGCCGATCATTATCAAGCGTTTGGTGCTGGGCGGTGCAGCCAGGAGTTCAAACGCGCAGTCGAAGGGACGGGCCGCCAGATCACTGATTTCCAGTGCTTTTAGGGCGCTTAGTATCAAGTCACGCGTGTTGAGTGGCATGGCTACGACCGGGTAACTGCGATTGATATGAAGAGGGGGCCGCCGGTATCGACGGGTCCGCTGCTTGAATTTTTTTAAGCGATAAGCCACGTCGACGTCGGTGTTATCAAATGGTTGATACCCACGGCGTTGCAGCGCTCTAGAATAGGCAGAATGTAAGTAATCGTGCGGTCACCCATCTTACCGTTGGGCTGTCGACGTGCCGCCTGGCAAAGCGGGCCTGCATCAGTTGGTGTCTTATTGGACTGAATGGTGATCGCACGGCTTTCACCGACGTGGCGGTGCTGGTGTAAGTAGTCCAGCGTCTGTTGGAACGCCGCTCGTCGCAGGGTGATGGGGTGTGCGCCACCGCGAGGCGTGATGATCGCGGCGTTTTCATTGATGGAGTCAATGCGAAACCATTTATTTTTTGCCGTGTGCGGTGTCTGCAAATCAACGTCTTTGAGCCGACTGATAAGTGCCCAAAGTGTGCTGTCGACTTGAGTGATGGATCGCATGGGGTAGCTCCTTGCTATTCGGTATTAACAGTCTTTCGTACGGACCACGCGACCCATTTGATCACCCTGGTCCGCCTCGATATCGGCCAGCTGTCATTCTTCCAGCAAGCGGATTCTCCACATGCCACTGTTGCCTTGCTCGCGATAACTGCCTTCGAGAATCAAGCCACCTTCGAACCGGTGCAGCGTCGCGCGGCCGTCTGCGAACGAGCGTGAAGACAGTTCGTAATGGCCCTCGCCTTTATCTAAGCCGCGGTACTGCTGGTGGCCTTCATCTTCATACTCAACTGTAATTTCAGCGCCTTCACAGAAGACGACGCACGGTTGGTCCAGCCACGACCCGTGAGCGTTGTAGGTGTCCATCTTCGATTTTGCATACCGCATAGCTATTCTTCCGTTGAATGGGGTGCCGGCATCGTTACAGGGAATCAGGGTGGTGGCAACTGGCTATCTTGGCGCGACGCAGAATTGTTTGGCATGGATGACGGTTTTGTCATCAGCCCCGACTTCAAAGCGGCCTGTCCACCCGCCGCGCATTCCATATCGCCCGATAACGTTCCCCCCAACCGCCCTCCTGGCGGGTGATGCAATGGAGCGCACCTTACCGGTTTGGCTCTGATCTGTCCTCGGTGCAGTGCTGGCTATTTAGCAGTAATGCCAAAAAGTTGTTGGCATAAATGGGCATCTTCTCTCGGGATGAATTCTTCGGGGCTTTCATTACAGGAAAAAGCTTCGAAAACATGGTTGATGATTTTCTTGGCCTGGCTTGCAGTAACGGCTCGCGTGTCTATCACCTCAAGAAGCGCTTCGGCAATCTCGTTTAAGCTGATGCAGTATTCTTCGGCAGCCAGCCTGAGCAATGCTCGCATTTCGCTCTGTTTACTCTCTGGACTGACGTTGTTCGTTAGAAACTCAAGTGGGGCTTCCAGGATTTCAAAGGGGTAAATCTTCTGATACCTGTCGCAGTACGCTATGAGGGCCTGCCTAGCTTTCATGCCGTCAAACGATTGAACGCCAGGCTCCAACAGGGCATTGATTTTCGTAGGGGCTATCCAGTTTTTCATGGTGGACTCCGCGTTTGATTATCTGAGTTTGATCCAGGGCGTGATTCATCACCATCAGCGCGGTTGAACCGCCGACGCAAGGAACAACTCGCTGTGCCTGTGCGTCTACCGTTATCTGCTCACCCGTAAGGTACAGCGCAATGGATAAAACGATCACCGTGGATCAACTGCCGACCACTGACCTTGGATCAATCAACGAGATATGGCTCGGCGCAACGCACACCCAGCTATGCCTGTGGCGTGGTGAACAGGTGTTCACCCACGAGATGCTCAGCGAGGGTACCCATGATCAAAATGTTCGACGTCTTTGCTTGCCGTGGGTGGACCCAGGCGATCAGGCTGCAGTGGCCAACGTTGAGCTGATCGTGCGTGAGCGGTTGAAAGTAATCGGCAAGGAGGGCGAGTTTTATCCGGCGCAGGAGGCTGACACTCATCGATAGTCGCTTTGCAGCCACGATAGATAAAGGTGTGGCTGCCAGCGTGGCGTGCCGCGACTCCTCGGTAAGAAGGGTCGCGTTATCCAGTTGAGTGATGCCGAGTGCACGGGCGACATTAGCGTGGGCGTAGTGTTCGCGCTGCGACTCGGTGTCACTCCTTGGTCAGATCAACCAACGGCGTCTGCCGCACCTCAGTCTCGCGCCCATCCTGAATCTCGCTCACCTGCTTCAAGGCCTTATCCACCGCCGCCTTATCCGCCAACAAGCTGTAGCTGATGTGGAACTGTTTGTGTTCCTTGGGCCCAATGGTCGGTACCAGGTTCAGTGGCCGCTGATAACGGCGGTTGTAGGAAAAACTTGTGCCCGGCTCCAGACCTGTGACATAGCCCTGGCCTTGGGTATCGGTGTTTTTCCACAGGGAAAACACAGGCAGTGTCTGGGTATTGAAGCCGACCGCAACGCCCAGGCTGCCGGCCTTGTTATGCAACACGGTCAACGTATCGCCCTTGGCATCGGCATACGGCACCACGTTGTAGACCGTTTCGTCGTAGTCCTTGGTCGGCGCGCGGTAGGTTTGCCAGTCGGGCAGATCGCCCTTGGCCTTGTCGTTGAACGGCGACACCTGTTTCACCGGCGCGGCGAAACGAGCGCCTTGCTCCAGGAACGGGGTGCTGAAATTGCTGTGATACAGCGCCTGGTATTCCTTCGGATAGTCGCCGTTGTTGGTCAGGGTGTCGTTGAGGGCGAACACGACGCTGCCGGGTTCGGTGACCAGTTCGGTCGCGACCGAGAAGTCGACCTTCTTGAACGCCTGCTCTTTCAGTTCGCCGCGCAGGGTGATGGCGTACGGTGGTTTTTCATCGATATGCAGGGTGACTTTGTTCGCAGGAATATTGGCGGCCCGACCGTGCAGGGTCAGCAGTTCGCCGTTGTCGACGCCGGGGTGGCCGACCCATTCGTATCCGCAGCGGGTGACCAGTTCATTGAACCCTTCCAACCAGCCCAGACCACCGCGGCCGTTGAGTTCGATGAAGGCCGGATTGACCACTTCCTTGACCGGGGAATCCCAGCCCATGCGCACGTTGCCGACCGAGGCCTGCAAGACGTTCATCCCGCGAGTCGGTACGACCGAGAGTTTCATCGTGCCGTTATCGATGTCGACGATGCTGACGCCTTCCTGTCGACCGCCGTGCAAGGTACGCAGGGTTACGCTGAAGGGTTTGGCGGTTTTCAGTCCGAGTTGCTGGCTGGTGATCTGCCAGTTTCGGGCGGCTTTGTCGGTGTCGAGCAGAACGTAATCCCAGGCCATGGCGTGGGAGGCAGCGGACAGTGCGCTGAGGGCAACAAAGAGTTTGAGCGGGGTCATGGCAGCAGCCTTTCTTGGAGTTGTGCCATTTTTATAAACCTGATGAAACGTTTCAGCAAGCTTAAAATCGGATTCCCTGGCATCTGCCAAATCGACGATAAGGATTGGCTCTGAGCTCGCTTGCGTCTTTGTCTGTTGTTGAAGCACGATGCCGGCTCGACAGTCAGGACAGGCCGATGACCACGCTCCTCGAACAAGGCAGCTCAACGTGAATTCAGCGCATCTCACGGCTAAGAATGACGACCTGGGCAATCGCATGATGAAGGTCGACCATGCAGGCGAGCATGGAGCTATCTGCATCTATAGCGGACAGCTGTTTATGGCCCGGCTTTTCATCCCGGGCATGGTCAATGAGCTCCAAGAGTTCCTCGCCCACGAGCGTCGCCATCGGGCGGTTTTCCAGGATGAACTGCAACGCCGTAGTTATCCCCGCTGCCGTAGTTATTGGTTGTGTGGCATCGGCGGTCTGGCGTTGGGTCTGATGACTGGCATGTGTGGCCGCAAAGCCATTGTCGCTACCACCGTCGCGGTTGAGAGCGTGGTGCTTAAGCACCTGGCTCATCAACTTGATGTGCTGGCCAACATCGATCCTCATGCGGTAGCGGCCATTACTTCGATTGTGGCGGAGGAGCAACACCACCATGACCATTCAGCCTCGCAGATCGATGCGCGCGATCCCTGGTTCAGAGTGTTGGCGCCGATGGTGACTGCATGGACGGAGGCCGTAATCTGGATGGGGATGCGTTCTTAGGCAGCAGGCCTTAACTGGGTTGTTTCAATCCCTCGGAACGATCCGGGCACTCTTTCGATTGAAACCGCGTTGCAGGAGACACAGCACAAATACGGCACCGGTTAAGTCGCGGTACAACAGAGCCGGAAATCGTTTGAACGTCGCTGCAAACGATGCCGGGCGAAGTGGCCGTGATCGGTCAGCAAGCACCGGGGGGGCTTTGTGAGTTTTGTTGCATTACCAAGGCGCAGACGCTCGGATCTGCGGCAGACATCCTACCGATCGGCGCAGCGCCCACTCTGATTTTTCAACGTCGGTAAGCGGCCGAGCTATGGCCGCGGATCAGCAAAATGTGCTGCGTTGCTGGCCACGGCAATTCTGGACATTGCCCTGAATTTCACAGGGCCGTCCACCACCCAATCGGGTATCCGGGCTTATGAAGTCCTCGCACGGCGGACGAAACGGGAAGCCGACTGGCCGAGCGATATTTCTCCGAGTGTCAGGCCCCTATCGAGTCAGACCTGATTGGCGCGTTGGCGCTTTATATGACCCGGCTGAAAGTCGATAGCAACCTGCCGTACGTTTTCGTGCAGATGGCGGCGTGGGGACAACACCGAGCGCAAGAACAACAGTTCTTCGCGCACAGATCTCCACAGGAACAACAACCTCTACTGAGTCAGTGTTGGGTCAGTGGCGATCCTTATAAGCGTGGGGCAGCCAACTGCGCTCAATCGACGGCGGAGATTTGTCTGCCGAAATGCGCCAATTAAAGTCAATTAAATGGCGGCAATTTAACGATGTGTGCCGTTCCTCGGCAAAAAAGACGAAATGTTGACAGTGTCTTTCGGATCTAACATTATCGGCCGCGTTTTACTGGCTTAAAGCTACTAAATTGGCATCATTTGACCCGGCGAGCTGAGGCATTTCTCAGGCTATGCAGGGCGATACCCGTGCCACCATCAGCGGACTGAATGCATGAAACCTCCGCTTAAGTCGTCAGGAATAATCTTCATGGAAGTTAAGCGAGTTTTGATTACCGGTGGTGCAGGCTTTATCGGCTCGCATTTGGTCGATGCCTTGCTGGACAGGGGTTACAGCATTCGTGTGCTGGATAACCTGTCGACTGGCAAGACGAGCAATTTGCCGATCGGGAATCCGCTTCTGGATCTCGTTGTGGGGGATGTTGCAGACACCGCCGTGGTTGAGCACGCCATGCTTGATTGCCACGCTGTGGTTCACTTGGCTGCAGTGGCCTCCGTGCAGGCGTCGGTAGACGATCCTGTCGCTACTCACCAAAGCAATTTTGTCGGCACGCTCAATGTTTGCCAGGCGATGCTGAAGGCCGGTGTGAGGCGCGTGGTATTCGCTTCCAGTGCCGCAGTCTATGGCAATAACGGCGAAGGCACGGCCATTGAAGAAGACATCGCCAAGTCTCCCCTGACGCCTTACGCGTGCGACAAACTGGCCAGTGAGTATTACCTGGACTTCTATCGTCGCGAACATGGCCTGGAGCCCGTGATCTTTCGCTTCTTCAATATCTTTGGCCCACGCCAGGACCCGTCCTCCCCGTACTCGGGTGTGATCAGTATCTTCAGCCAGCGGGCAATCGCCAAGCAGCCGATTACCGTATTCGGTGACGGTGGGCAGACGCGCGATTTCGTCTACGTGAAAGATCTGGTGAACATTCTCGTGCAGGCCGTAGAGACCAGCGAAGCGGCGCCTGGCGCTGTCAATGTCGGGTTCAGCCGCGCGACGAGTTTGAACGACCTGATCACCGAACTGGGCGGCGCGACCGGTACTGCTCTGACCGTGACGCACCAGGCGCAGCGCCAGGGCGATATTCGTCATTCCCGTGCGAATAACACGCGCTTGCTGCAACGCTATGTGCTCTCGGAACCGACGTCCGTGGGCCAGGGGTTGGCACAGCTACTTCGCAGTTTGTAACGCGCCGGTATCACCTGTTCGACCTCAACGCCCTCCCAGTCTCAGTCATTTCAAGAGTGCATTATGGAAATCGTTTTTCGCCGGACGCGCGTCCGCGCAATAGCCGAGCGGCTGCTGGCCGCTTTTGCGTTGTTCGTTGGCGGGTCGACTGCGCAGGCCGCGACGTCGCCACAGCCGGCCAGCGTGGCTTTCTGGTATGCCGAGCAGCCGCCCCTTGCGGAGCTGGCGCAGTTCGATTGGGCGGTGGTCGAGCCCGGCCACATGACGCCCGCCGATGTCAAAACTCTGCGCACGCTGGGCAGCGAACCCTTTGCTTATTTGTCCGTGGGCGAATTCGACGGCAATAAGGCGGAGCTCGAAAAAGCCGGCTTGAGCAACGCGGGTTCCCCAGTGCGTAACGATGCCTGGGACAGCCAGGTCATGGACCTCACTTCGCCAGCTTGGCGTGAGCATTTGTTTGCTCGCGCCAAAGCCCTGCAAGCGCAAGGTTATGGCGGTGTGTTTCTCGATACCCTCGACAGTTTCCAACTCTTGCCCCCAGCCCAGCGTGAAGCTCAGCACGTGGGCCTGGTCAACCTGCTGCGTGAATTGCACAAGCGTCAGCCAACTTTGAAGTTGTTCTTCAATCGCGGTTTCGAGGTATTGCCCGAGCTGGATGGAGTTGCCGTCGCTGTGGCAGTCGAGTCGATCCACGCGGGCTGGGATGCCTCCGCCAAACGTTATCGTCCGGTGTCGGAGTCCGACCGAGAATGGCTTGAAACGCATTTGAAACCGTTGCGCGCCAAAGGCATCCCGCTGGTGGCGATCGACTATTTGCCGCCGGAGCGCCGTGAAGAAGCGCGCAAGCTGGCAAAGCGTCTGCGCGAAGAAGGCTACATTCCGTATATCAGCACGCCTGACCTCAATAGCCTGGGCATCAGCAGCATCGAGGTTCAGCCACGCCGTATCGCGCTGATCTTCGACCCGCGCGAAGGCGCGCTGGAAGATGCTGCCGGTCATAGCGATCTTGGCGGCTTGCTGGAATATCTGGGCTATCGCGTCGATTATTTTCCAGCCGACAGCAATCTTCCGCTGTACAGCTTTAGTGGCTTGTATGCCGGCGTCGTCAATTGGATGACCAGCGGTCCGCCGCAGGACCCGGCTGCGTATAATCGCTTCATCAATGCGCGCCTGAACGAACAGGTGCCTGTGGCGTTTTTCAGTGGGTTGCCGGTTGAAGACAAGCTGCTGCTCAAGCGCCTTGGCCTCAAGCGTGATGCGCCGCCCGCCACGCAGGTGGTGACGGTTACTCACCAGGACAAAACCCTGGTAGGGGCATTTGAAGCGCCGGTGGTGCCACGCTCGCGCGACCTCACCGCCGTTTCAGTCATGCCCAATGGCCCAACAGCCGCACTGTCGTTGAAGGGGGCTGGCGGTGAAGTGTTCACGCCGGTGGTGGTCGGCAAATGGGGTGGCTTGGCACTTGCTCCCTATCTGCTTGAAACCAACAACGAGCGCAGCCGCTGGATCCTCGATCCCTTTGCGTTTCTCCAGGCCAGCCTGCACCTGCCAAGCCAGCCGCGGCCGGACAGCACCACCGAAAATGGCCGTCGCATTGCGACCGTGCACATTGATGGTGATGGCTTTCCTTCCCGGGCCGAAGTGCGTGGTACGCCCTATGCTGGGCGCCACACGCTGGACGACTACATCAAGCCCAACCCGTTCCTGACGTCGGTGTCGATCATCGAAGCCGAGATTTCACCGCGCGGCTCGTTCCCCTTCCTGGCCCGGGAACTGGAGCCGATTGCGCGCGAGATCTTTGCCAACCCTAAAGTCGAAGTTGCTACGCATACCTACAGCCACCCATTTTTCATGCAGCCGGATAAAGCCAAGAAGCGCGAGAACTTCAACCCGGAATACGGCATGAACATGAAGGTGCTCGGCTACGACAAAATTGATTTTCGTCGCGAAATATTCGGCTCGCGCGACTATATCAACCAGAACCTGACCACCCCGCAGAAGCCAGTGAAATTGGTGTTCTGGCCAGGTGACGCGCTGCCATCGGCAAGCACTATCAAATTGGCGTATGACGCGGGCCTGAAGAATGTCAACGGTGCCGAAACCATCATGACCAAGGCCAATCCGTCGCTGACCGGACTTAACCCGTTGCTGCGCCCGACCGCGGGCGGCTTGCAGTACTACGCACCGATCATCAACGAGAACCTGTACACCAACTTGTGGAAGGGGCCGTATTACGGATTCCGCGAGTTGATCGAGACGTTCCAGCTCACCGACAGCCCGCGCCGTCTGCGGGGTCTGCACCTGTATTACCACTTCTACTCCAGCACCAAGCAGGCTTCGATCAAGGCCATGCACGAGATCTACGGCTACATGCGCGAGCAGCAGCCAATGTCGTTGTGGATGAGCGACTACCTCGACCGCCTGCACGGCCTGTATCAAGCAAGCCTGGCGCGCACGGCCGATGGCGCCTGGCAGATTCGCGGGATGGATGCACTGCGCACCGTGCGCCTGGACGCCCAAATGGGCTGGCCGGATCTGTTGCAATCGCAGGGCATCGCTGGTGTGCGCGATTTACCGCAAGGGCGCTACGTGGCCCTGAGCAGTGACAAGGCCTTGCTGGTGCTGCGCCCGGATCGAGACCCAAGACCGGCGTTGGAAGAAGCCAATTTGCCCTTGCTGGACTGGCGTTACCTGGATGAGCGCCGCGTGAGCTTTGCGTTCGCCGGCCAGTTCGACCTGACCTTCTCCGTACGCTCGGCCACGGCCTGCCGCGTTGAAGTGGATGGGCAACAATTTGCGGGCAAGGCTTCGGCCGGCCTTTGGACGTTTCAATTACCTATGAAGCAGGTGAGTAATGGTCAGCTCCTCTGCAACTAAAAGCAGCCGCCTGCTCAATCCTTGGGCATTGGCGGTAGTGACAGTCGCAGTGGGTGGCCTGTTGTGGGCGACCTTCCAGCGCGAAGAAGTGTTCCAACCCGACGGTCGCCAGCCTGATGCAGTATCGGCCAACTATGCCGAGCTGCTGCTCACGGCGCACCCGGACGACGATCACTTGCGCCTGCAACTGGTCGATCTGTTGATCCGCCTCGGTGACTACACCAAAGCGCGCCAGCACCTGGATGCGTGGCCCAAGCCGCAGCCTGAAACCCAGGCTTACTATCGCCTTGAACTGGACGCGCTGGTTGCCACCAGCAGCGACGACCTGATTGCGCAGCAGGCGCTGGTCGAGCGTCTGGGGAGCTTCGATTATCACAAGCTGCCCATGCCTCAGTTGCAAAACCTGGCGGCGCGGGCGCTGGCTTTACAGGCGCCCGAGTTCGCCGCCGGGGTGTACGAAGAAATCGCCGCGCGCGATCCGGCACAGCGTGCCGAGGCACTCAAATCGGCCGCGCAGTGGTACATGGCCAGTGGCAAACCGGAGCTTGCTGCAGATATTTACCTGCAACTCAGGCGCGACACCCAGCAGCCGGCAGAGCGCCGTGACTATGCGCAATTGGCGTTCGACAGCCTGCTGTCGGCGGGTCGCGATGAACAGGCCGCGCAGGTGCTGTCCGACGAATTGCCCCAACTGACGAACCCCCAGACCGATGTGGCCTGGCTGGAGCAGGGCGTCGACGTGGCGGTGGCAACCAAACACTTTGACTTGGCGCAACGCGTACTCAAGCAGTGGCGCGAGGTGCAGCCGGACAACCCGAAAATTGCGCTGAAAGAATTCCACGTGCGCCTGGCCATCAACGACCTGGCAGGCGCCTGGGAAACCGGTCAGCAATTGACGGTCGATTATCCGGACGACATTGAACTGCTCGAGCAAATGGCGCTGCTCGGTGAGTGGCGCGGCGATAACGCAGCAGCCTTGGGTTATTGGATTCGCGTGCTCAAGCTGAAGGAAGACCCGAAAACCCGCGAGCACGCCTGGCGCCTGGCCAGCCAGCAGTTCGATTTCGACCGTTCAATCCCGCTGCTTGCCGAGATCATGCAACAGCGCGCGCTCACTGATATCGAGCTGGACGCATTGATCTACGGCCACGAATCGCGCGGCACGCCTGCCGAGGCCGAGGCCTGGTTGCGCACCTACCTGCGCAAATACCCAGGGCACCGCCTGGCGTGGACGCGCTTGCTGCAAAATGTGGACAACACCGGGCAGTTCGCCGCAAGAAGCAAGGTTTACAACGACTACGCCCAACGCTTCACCCTGACCTCGGCCGAGCGGGTGGACTGGGTCGGCACCGAGATGAAGCTGTTCGACGAGCAGGCTGCATGGGACGTCGTGAAGTTGGACGATCCGTCGATCAAGGACCCGGAGTACTGGCACGCACGCGCCAGCTTGGCCTGGGATTTGGAGCGTGATGACGACTTGCGCGTTTCGCTGGAGCGCCTGCTCGCCATCAACGGCAAGCTGGTCAGTGGTGACGAAAGTCAGCTGATCACCCTTTACCGCACCCGTGACCCACAGCGCGCCCTGGCCCTGATGGTCGCCAGTTGGAAACGCGCCCAAGACCCGCAACGCTTGGTCGAGGCCTTGCAGCTCGCCCAGGAATTGCAGGAGTGGGACCAAGTGGTCGCATTGCTCGAAGACGCTAAACAGTACCCGGAGGCCTACGAGCAAGCGCAGGTCCTGGCCGTGCGGGGTGCATTGGCGATTGAGCAGGGCGACACCGCCGAAGCCGAGCGTTTGTACCTGCTGGGCCTGTCGCGCTACCCCAATGACAACCTGTTCCGCGAGCGCATGATCTGGCTGTATGTCGACCAGGGCAACACCGAGAAACTCAAGCCACTGCTGTCCAAATGGCGCGCCTATGCGCGTGAAGACCGCCTGCTCTGGCTGCCGTTTGCCAGCGCCAGTCAATTGCTGAGTCGCGATACCGAGGCGTTGGCGTGGTACCGCATGTACCTCAAGCTAACCCCGAACGACTGGCTGGTGCAGGCGGCCTACGCCGATGCACTGGACACCGCCGGCTACCAGGACGCAGCGCAACGGCTGCGCTTGAAACTGCTGCGCCATCCCGAGGCTGAAGGGCTGCAACCTTCGTCCCCGCGCTACGCAATCTGGTTGCGATTGATGTCCAGCAGCTACTCGCCACGCAAGGCGCAGCAGGAACTATTGAAGTGGAAAGACGGTTCGCCGTCGATGAAGCAGATGTGGTTCGAGCGCCTGCTGGCACGGCTGGATGCGACCAATCAGGAGTCGCAGAAAGACCAATGGCTGGAATGGGCGCGTGGCCAAGGCCTCAAGGTCGACCGTTACGAGCAGATTCAGGAAGCCCTGCGCAGCCGCAACAAGGCTCAGGTTGAAACCCTGTTGGCCAGCAGCGACTTGAACCCTGCGCAACGTGCGCAGGCACTCAGCCGGTTGGGTCGCGACAACGAAGCGCTGGATACCAGCCTGACCGCACTGGGTGACGAGCAACCGGAGTCGGTGCGCGAGCAACTGCGCCGTCAAGCCGTGGAGATCCACGAAAGCACCCCGCAAGGCGCGCTGCTGTCCTACCAGAAGCAGGACTTCGGTGGTCTCTCGTTTGATGCGCCGCGTTTGGAAATCGCGCACAACCTGGGTGACAACTGGTACGCCGATCTCGAAATGGAGCACGGCAACTATAAGGGCGACGACATTATTTCATCGAGGATCGGTGACGAGAGCAACGCAGCCCTGACCTTGATTCGTTCGGTGGAAAACGGCAGCTGGAAGGTGTTCGCCGACACCAGCCAGCGTAAGGACGACGATCGCAACGGCCTGGGGCTGTCGCGCATGTGGCAACTGGGTACCCGCCATCAACTCGAGACCGGCCTGGACTGGCATCGCAAGAGTGACGACAGCGGCTTGATGCGCGCCTTCGGCCAGCAGGACCGTGCCTGGGTCGGCGGGCGTCATGGCCTGACCGCGCGGGACCAGTTGAGCTGGGAAGTGGCGCAGCGCTCGTTCTCTACCCGTGCCGGCGACTCGCTGGGTACCGGGCATGCGCTGAAGGTGGAGCTTAACCACACGCTGGAATTCGCCGGGCCTAACTGGACGGTGCGCGGCGGTGCGGATTATCAGAAAAACAACGTGAAGGATCGGGAGCTGGAGTACCTGTCCAGCCGCAACGGCGGTGCCGTCAGGGTCACGCCTCAGTCCATAGAGGTCGATACGGGGCTGCCAGATCCTCTTGATGTAGACCCGGTCACCGCCGACAACCTGCTGCAAAGCCGCTACGGCCAACTCTACGTCGGTACCACCTGGCGTCGCGGCATCCCTGGCGCGCTGGTGCGCACCAAGCCGCAATACACCTGGCTGGTGGACGTGACGGCAGGCTGGCAGTGGACAGACCAAACCTTTAACTACGGCATGAACACCGGCATCGGCTTTGAAGTGCTGGGTGACGACGAACTGGCCCTGACCGTCGGGTACCAATCTGCGCCACAAGGCGGGGATGGCAAATCCGGCGGAACACTGGGCATGAGCTACGGCGTGCGTTTCGGGCGCTGATTACAGAATCTCTACGGGAGAAAACCTATGCAAGTAATTCGTAACCTGAGCCTGGCTCTGACAGTCCTGTTCGTTGCCGGCTGCTCAAGCTTCACCAGTGAGACCAGCCCGAACCTGCCGCGCAATGCGCAGTGGGGCATCATGCCGATGGTCAACTATTCGCAGACCCCGCAAGCCGGTGAGCGCAGCGAGCAGATCCTGCTCAGTGTGCTCAGCAGCCATGGTCTGCAACCACGGGTTTACCCTGTCACCACCCAGGGCGAACAAGCCTTGATGGACGACAATGAGCGTCTGGCCGGTGCCCTCGATTGGGCCCGTGAGCAGAAACTCGATTACGTGGTCGCGGGCAGCGTTGAAGAGTGGCAGTACAAGAACGGCCTGGACGGCGAGCCGGCGGTGGGCATCAGCCTGCGCGTGCTGGAAGCCAGCAGCGGCCGTGTGCTGTGGAGCAAAAGTGGCGCCCGCGCCGGCTGGTCCCGTGAAAGCCTGGCGGGCAATGCTCAAACAGTCATCGACAAACTTGTTGGCGCCCTTCGGTTCGAGTGAACGCAATGAATTCTCCACACATGGATTACAGCCTGGCACCGCGAGCCAGCGGGCCGGTGTCTTGGCTGGAAACGATACTGGTGACCGGTCTGGCGATCGGTCTCGGCTTCTGGCTGACGCCTGAAGACCCGTTGCAGATGCATGCCGGTTTCCCTTGGCCGATCCTGGCGCCGCTGCTGTCAGGGGTACGTTACGGTTTTGTGCGCGGGTTGTTCAGCGCGGTACTGGTGGTGGCGGTGCTGTTTGCGCTGCGCAGCAGCGGACACGAAGGTTATACGCAGATTGATCCGTCGTTTATCGTCGGCGTGCTGGTGTGCGGGATGCTGGTCGGTGAAGTGCGTGACCTGTGGACGCGCCGTCTGGAACGTCTGCAAATGGCCAATGAATACCGTCAGTACCGTCTCGACGAGTTCACCCGCGCGCACCAGATTCTGCGGGTCTCCCATGACCTGCTCGAACAGCGTATGGCGGGCAGCGACCAGAGCCTGCGCAGCTCCTTGCTGGGCCTGCGGGACAAACTGCGCGGCATGCCGGTCGAAGGCGATGCACTGGGCGAGTTGGCCGAGCCCATCGTGGCGATGCTCGGTCAGTACGGCGCCTTGCGCGTGGCCGGTTTGTACCGCGTCGACGACAGTGAAAAAAACATACTGCCTCAAGCCCTGGCGATGATCGGTGTGATGGGGCCGTTGGACGCTTCAGATGAGCTGATCAAGCTGTGCCTTGAGCGCGGTGAGCTGGTCAGCGTGCGCCAGGAGTTGATTGATTCCGGCAACTCGTCGCAGTTTTCTTCGCTGCAAGCGTGCATCCCGTTGATCGACGCCGAAGGGCGCCTGTTGGCCATCCTGGCGGTTCGGCAAATGCCGTTCTTTGCGTTCCAGGACCGCACCCTGAGCCTGTTGTCGCTGCTGGCCGGCCACATCGCCGACCTGCTGCGCCGCGACCCGCAAGTGCTGCAACTGCCGAACGCCGACGCCCAGCAGTTCACACTGCAACTCAAGCGCTCGCTGGTGGACATCGAGCAGCACACATTGCCGGCCGGGTTGTTCGCGTTTGAGATGACGCGCCCCAATGACGAGCTGACGCGCCTGATGGAACGCAGCCAGCGCGGCCTGGACCTGCACTTGCCGGTGCGCAACAACCGCGATCACGCGCTGCTGCTGGTGCTGTTGCCGTTGACCAGTCCGCAAGGCACAGAGGGCTACCTGGCCCGTATCAGCCTGTTGCTGCACGAGCATTTTGGTATCGACAGCGACTTCCAGAGCCTGGGCGTCCGGATTATGCCTTTCAATCTGGAGCCTGGCTGTGACCGAAACGGGCTGCGTAATTTCCTTTACAACGAGTGTGGCCTGAATGATCAGCAAGTGGCTGTTTAGCGGAGCCTTGGTGTTAGAGTCGGGCAGCTTGGCGAGCTTGTGGCTCGACGCGCCTCAAATCGACCAATTGCTGGTCTTCACCTTCAGCCATGGCTTCGCCTGCCTGATGCTGTGCGCGGCCGTGTGGCTGTTGCTGCCAGCCCGCTACCGCAAGCCCTTGCCCTGGAGCCCGCTGTTCATCTTCAGCCTGGCGTTCTTTGTTCCGCTCATCGGCACCCTGGGTGTGATGGCCGCGATCTTCCCGGCTCTGTACTTGCCGCGCAAACGCGACAGACAAGCCTGGCAGGCCGTTGGCATTCCAAGCTTGCCGTACCGCGCGCAGACGCAGTTGCACAAGCCGGTTTTCGCGGATGGCGGCTTACAGGATGTGTTGCGCCACGCGCCCGATCCGGACCAGCGTTTGTCGGCCTTGTTGGCCACGCGACGGATGCCCGGCAAGGACGCGGTGCCCATTCTCAAGTTGGCGCTTGGCGACCCCAGCGATGACGTACGCCTGCTCGCTTACTCGATGCTCGACAAGCAGGAAAGCGACATCAACCTGCACATCCAGATGGCCCTTGAGCAACTGGTGGATGTCAGTTCGCGCACTGCAGGTCCGGTCCACAGTATGTTGGCGCGCTGGTATTGGGAACTGGCCTACCTCGGTCTAGCGCAAGGCAGCGTGCTGGAGCACGTCCTCAACCAGGCCAGCGAGCATGCCGAGCAGGGCCTGGCGGCGGGCGAGGGCGGCGAGTTGTTTCTACTGGCTGGCCGTATTGCACTGGAGCGCGGCGAGAACGAGCGCGCCGAATCACTTCTGCGCCTGGCGGAAGAAAACGGCATGGGCTCGGCCCAGGTCTTGCCATTTCGCGCAGAGCTGGCGTTCGAGGCCGGTCGTTATCACGAAATCCCCGGGTTGCTCGCCAGCCTTCCCGAGGAAACCCGCCAGCGGCCACCGTTCGCTGAGTTGGTGAGGAGCTGGAATGAGTAACAAGCAAGAAGCACCGGTTGCAGATATCTGCCTGCTGCTCGAAGGCACCTGGCCTTACGTGCGCGGCGGCGTTTCGAGCTGGATTCACCAAATGATCCTCGGCCTGCCGGAGCTGACCTTTTCGGTGATGTTCATTGGCGGCCAGCGCTCGGCGTATGAGAAACGCCGTTACGAAGTGCCGGTCAACGTGCTGCACATCGAAGAAGTGTTCCTGGAGGACGCGACTCATCCCACCCACCTGCGTGGCGCGCCGCGAGAAGCTAACCCACAGCAGTTGGCCGACTTGTATCGCTTCTTACATCACCCGGACCCGCCTGAGCGTGAGTTGGGTGAGAAGCTGCTCGATTACATCGCCAGCGGCGACATGACCCTCGACGACGTCGTGCGCAGTCGCGCCAGTTGGGAGACGCTCAGCGAAGGTTATCGCCAGCATTGCGCCGACCCGTCCTTCGTCAATTATTTCTGGACCTTGCGCTCACTGCAGTCGCCTTTGCTGATGCTGGCCGAGGCCTCGCGCAAGATGCCGCAGGCACGAGTGCTGCATTCGATTTCCACCGGTTACGCCGGGCTGTTGGGCTGCATTCTCAAGCAACGCTGGAACTGCGCCTATGTGCTCAGCGAGCACGGCATCTATACCAAAGAACGCAAGATCGACCTGGCCCAGGCCTCGTGGATCGCCGAGGCCTCCGGCCAGGCGCTGAACCGCAGCCTCGACGGCGGCTCGGGTTACATCCGTACGCTGTGGGTGCGCTACTTCGAGCGAATTGGCCAACTGGCCTACAACAGCGCCGACAACATCATTGCCCTGTATGACGGCAACCGTCAGCGCCAGATCAAGGACGGCGCCGAATCTGCGCGCACGCAACTGATTGCCAACGGCATCGACCTGTCGCAGTGGAACCGCGTGCTTGAAACACGCGCGCCAGGCATTGCTCCGCGGGTGGGCCTGATCGGGCGTGTGGTGCCGATCAAGGACGTGAAAACCTTCCTTCGGGCCATGCGCGGTGTGATCAGCGCCATGCCTGAGGTCGAAGGCTGGATCGTCGGGCCTGAAGAAGAAGACCCGGAGTACGTCAGCGAATGCCGCAGCCTCATGGCCAGCCTGGGCCTGGAAGGCAAAGTGCACTTCCTCGGCTTCCAGCGCATCCAGGATATCCTGCCCCAGCTTGGCCTGATGGTGTTGACCTCAATCAGTGAGGCGCAACCCTTGGTCATCCTTGAAGCCTGGGCCGCCGGCACGCCGGTGGTCAGCAGCGACGTGGGTTCGTGCCGCGAACTGATCGAAGGCGGCAGCGCCGAAGACCGAGACCTCGGCATGGCGGGCAAGGTTGTCGCGATCGCCGACCCACAGGCCACCTCCGCCGCCATCCTGGAACTGCTGCGCAGCCCCGAACGCTGGCAAGCCGCGCAGGCCAGCGGCCTGGCGCGGGTCAACCGTTATTACACCGAAGCCCTGATGCTGCAGCGCTACCGCGACCTGTACCAGGCAGCCATGGAGAACAGCTAATGGCCGGTATTGGCTTTGAACTGCGCAAGATCCTCTCGCGCGACTCTTACACCGCCACCCTGCATGCCTACGTCTATGCCGGGTTGATCAGCTCCGGGCCGTGGGTGCTGTCGATCATCAGCGTCATGCTGGTGGGCATCATCAGCCTGGGCTTAATGTTGCCCAACTCGCTGGTCGGGCAGTTTCTGGTGACGGTCACGTACCTGATGGCCAGCTCGTTGATCCTGACGGGCGGCCTGCAACTGTTCTTTACCCGGTTTGTGTCCGACCAACTGTTCCAGCGCAACTACGAGCACATCCTGCCCAACCTGTTGGGCATATTGTTGCTGGTCACCGCGGGTGCCGGTGTACTGGGCATCATCCTGCTGGCGGTGCTGTTCGACCAGCCGCTGATCTACCGCGTGCTGGTGCTCTCGAACTTCGTAGTGCTGTGCAACCTCTGGATCGTGATCATTTTTCTGTCGGGGATGAAAAAATATAACCGCATCCTGCTGGTAATGCTGGTGGGCTATTCGCTGATGGTCGCCAGCGCCTACCTGCTGAGCTTCCTGCAAATGCCAGGCCTGCTGCTGGCGCTGTTGATCGGGCACAGCACGCTGCTTTTTCTGTACCTCTACGACATCCTGCGCGAATACCAGGCTGAAAAGCTCATCGCTTTCGACTTCCTCGACCGTCGCAACGTGTTCCTGAGCCTGCTGGTGACCGGGTTCTTCTACAACTTCGGCATCTGGGTGGACAAGATCATGTTCTGGTTCAATCCGGCCACCTCCAACGCCGTCATCGGCCCACTGCGTGCCTCAATCCTCTACGACATGCCGATCTTCATTGCCTACCTCGCGATCATCCCCGGCATGGCCGTGTTCCTGGTGCGCATCGAAACCGACTTCGCCGAATGGTACGACCGCCTGTTCCGGGCCATTCGCGACGGCGAAACCCTGCAACACATCGGCTCCCTGAAGACCGAAATGACCTTGTCCATCCGCCAGGGACTGCTGGAAATCTGCAAAGTCCAGGGCCTCACCGTGGTGCTGCTGTTCCTCTTCGCACCACGCCTGCTGGACTGGCTGGGGATCTCCAGCTACTACCTGCCACTGTTCTACATCGACTTGATCGGCGTGAGCATCCAGGTCGTCTTCATGGCGCTGCTCAACGTGTTCTTCTATCTCGACAAACGCCGCGTGGTGCTGGAACTGTGCGTCCTGTTCGCAGTGCTCAACGCCGGCCTTACCCTGCTCAGCATGCACCTGGGCCCGAGCTTCTTCGGGTATGGGTTTACGCTGTCGTTGCTGATGTGTGTCCTGCTGGGACTGGCGCGGTTGTCGTCGGCGCTGGAGGATCTGGAGTACGAGACGTTCATGTTGTCGCGTTGATCGCGGTTTCAGTCGTACGAAAATCCGCGACCATGCCTGCAACAGTCGTTCCGGCATGAACCTACGTGGTGAGGTAGGACGTCACAATGTCTTCAAGCATGCCCACCCGTTCAGGATCCATGTAGCGGTAATCATCGGGAATATCGAGAGAGTGGAGCCGTTTGTGTTCCAGAAGACGGGCGTATTCAGCCTGAAGACGATTAAGATGTTTGCGTTCCATGACAAAGATCACGTCAGCCCAGCGAATGTCCGCTGGGCTGATAGGTTTACGTGCATTTGGACTGGTTCCTGCGGAACGGGCATTAAAGCCGGGGCGACGGCGCCAGATCGCTTGCGCAGTAGGACTACGCCATTGGTTACGGCTACAGACGAACAGGAGGTTAGTCACTCTTGATCCAGTAGTTGGCGGGTTGCGCAGGTGCGATAGCTCATCCCGAGTGGGTGTGCTCTGTACCGTTTGGCTGCACGGGTATACATCAGTTTCCAATTTTTTTCTGGCTTGAACTCCAGCGGACGAACTTCTTACCTGAGCGCAATTTGCCGGCGAGCCATGACAGCGCGATCGCCGGAATTGAGAGAAAGGCCGCAATGATGATACCGGCCGCGAGCAACGGGGATGTACCCGAAGTCGCCAAAACCACGGGGATCTGAGAGAGCATTACAATGGCGCCTGCGGACCACTGTGAGCTTTTTAGAACGGCCCCAAGGATCACGGACAACACGAGCGCGGCGGGATAGATGAGGGTCCAGTAACTGGCCAGGTCCCAAGGCTCCGCAGCGCCTGTGATTGCTGAAACAACAGTCCAAAAAAACAGGGACACAACGCAGGTAATAATGAATGGCATGAACAATTCCTGGAAATTGGGGGCAAATCGGCTTTGGTGGTTATCGTAATCGTGGTCGATGGTCCAGTGTTTTGATTTTGTTCTTAACCCTCTCGTGAAAAAATCACAAATTCCCGCGATTGCAGCCATCTTGGAAGTTTTCGGCCTCGAGCCCGCTTCGTCGGCGTGTTCGCGCCAACATCCCCGATATAAGTCTTATGCCATCTGAATGTTCACGCACGCCATCGCTGAATTTACTGATCCAGGCGTTGACGAAACCGAGGAACAGCAAAATCCAAAAAACGCCTCATTTTCAGGGGCATGTGCCCAGGTGACATGTGGATCAGGTTGATAGGCGCCGACGAAGGCTCAAATTTATCCAGCACAATCTCCAGCAGTCCCTTGCTGACCGCTTCCGCGACTTGATAGTGCAATAACTGAACGACTCCAACGCCATCAATGGCGGCCTGCGCTGCGGCTTCAGCGGTCGTCACCGATAAGCGCGGGGTAATCCGCCTCGTCGATTCCGCCACGCCATGTTTTGAGTGTTGAAAAGGCATAGGGGCGTCAAGTCGCACGGTTGGCAAGTGCTGCAGATCTGCGGGACATTCAGGTCTTCCATACGCTTCCAGCAGCCTGGGACTCGCGCACATTACGGTTCTCATGGCCCCCACCTGAGTGGCGATCATGCCGCTGTCAGCGAGTGTTCCGATGCGTACTGCCATGTCCACGTGGTCGTCAACGAGGTGCGCGTTGCGATCTGAAAGCAAGAGCCGAATGTTGATTTCGGAAAACTCCGCTAAAAACGCGTTGACGATCGGCAGCACGTGCAGCCGACCGAACATGATTGGCGCGGTCAGGACCAGCTCGCCTTTGGGGGCAATGAATTCTCCGGCAGCTTCGCGTTCGGCCACCTCCAACTGCTCCAGTATTCGGCGCGCCGCAGCCACATAAGCCACCCCTGCATCGGTCAACGAGAGCCTGCGCGTGGTTCGAATCAATAAGCGGCTGCCTATCAGCATCTCCAGGTCAGAAATTTTCCTGCTGATGGTGGGAAGAGGGATGTCGGCTAGCCGGCCGGCCGCCGTCAGGCTGCCAGCATCAATCGCAGCCACGAGCAGCTTCATTGCCTCAAATCTGTCCATGGAATGTTCCAATATTTGGTAGATAGGTTACCGATATTCTCAGATTATGCGGGCTTATTGAAACAGGCAATATAGCCCTATCAAGTGGGTGCGCCTGACGCTCGACAAGCCATGAACTCACCGCCTGATAGACCACTTATCTTTTTCATTCAGTGTCCAAGGAGTTTGCATGAGCATTAAAAGTTTATTAGCGGCAACGGCCCTTAGTGCAGCGCTTGTCAGCGCAGGCGTCGAAGCGGCGGACATTAGCCATCAAAGGGCAAGCGACGTCCAACACCATTTTGTCGAGGTAAAAGGGGTCCGCATCTTCTATCGGGAAGCGGGCGACCCTTCGGCGCCAACCATCGTGTTGCTTCATGGGTTCCCTACCTCATCCTTCATGTATCGCGACTTGATGTCGAAGCTGGCGGACCGTTACCACGTGATTGCCCCTGACTTCCCGGGTTTTGGATTCTCGGACAGCCCTGATCGGGCGAAGTACTCATACACGTTCGACAACATTGCCAAAACCATGGACGGGTTTACTGAAGCGCTTGCGCTTAAGCGCTACGCGCTTCAAGTTTTCGACTATGGTGCGCCTGTAGGCTGGCGGATGGCCGTCGCACACCCCGATAGAATCACCGCAATCATCAGCCAAAACGGGAATGCTTACGTTGAAGGCCTCAGCGAGGGCTGGAACCCGATTCAACGTTACTGGACGGCGCCAACTGCCGAGAACCGCAACGCATTGCGCGAGCTGCTCAAACCAGAATCAATCAAGTGGCAATACACTCATGGCGTAGCGGACCCTGACAGTATCGCGCCGGAAACTTACACCTTGGATTACGCGTTCGTGTCGCGACCAGGTAACGATGAAATTCAGCTGGACCTGTTCGGGGACTATGCCACCAACGTGAAGCGCTACCCCGAGTTCCAGGCATATTTCCGCAAATACCAGCCGCCGATGTTGGCCGTCTGGGGAAAGAACGATCCGTTTTTTCTCCCGGCAGGCGCGAACGCATTCAAGCGTGATATTCCCAAAGCTGAAGTACATTTCTATGACACCGGGCACTTCGCACTGGAAACACACTTGAACGAGATCAGTGGCGAAATCCACCGTTTCCTCGACCGGAATGTCGTGCCGCAAAAATAAGTCCCGTCGCACGTCTGCAGCGGCGGGCCGTGGGCTCGCCGTCTGTGCGGCTTTTTAATCGCACAACCCGTAGCGTGGCGTGGACTGAAGCGGGACAACGTTTATACGCCCGGCTCAAACCCGCTTTTCGAGACGTCTTTTTCGTACTGCAATAATGCAAGCCCGACAATCGCGGCAATCAATCGCCTCACTCATTAAGACTTATCCGGCGGCGGGTGCGCCCGGATCATGTCGTCAGGCCAGGCACCGGACGTACCCGCACGGCGGCCGGAAAACACCCCCTGTTACCCAGAACCGTCTACCATGCCACCCCCGGCAGTGGTTCCACGCGCTACCGATCTCTCTTTTGCAAAGGTATCGCCCATGTCCATCGACCAAATCAGCCTGCCCAAGGGCGTCGGCCCTCATGCCGCCAAGCTGCTGGATGCCATCACCGGCGCGGCCACTCATGAAGAACTCAACCGCGCAGGCGGCAAGGCCGAGGGGTTTGTGTTGGGGTTGGAGTCCACCAAGGCCATCAAGAGCCAGATCGCTGAATCGTTGTACGTGGCTTATGATGACGCGGCGAGTCATCGGGCTGCGGAGTTGAAGGGCTGATACGCAGCCGGTGCGGGGCGTTTCGCTTGTTCCAGGACCTGGGGGTTAACGTGGAGGTTAAGAACCAGGCGCGGGTACACCTTTGGTACGCGCAGCGGTTTGGCCGGCCTTACCCTCAGTTGCATTCGGCGAGGCAGGGGGTGGACCGGTATTTGGTGGCGGGGACCTGCATCGGCTTGGAGATCGCCACCGGCGAGGTGTATGCGCCTTACGGGTTGACGGATGTGGAGCAGGGGGTGTTGCGTATCAACCCACGGCACCCGGAGCCGGTGTTGTTTGCGCAGAAGGCCGGCAGCTATCAGGCGCGCTGGCCTTGGTTGAGGATTGTGGCGCCGGGCTCAACCGACGGTCACGCTTAATAACCAGCCCAAGCCGCCGCTGGCGAGCACCACCAGCCACGGCGGCAACTTCCAGACCATCAGCGCCACCAGAGCGAGCAGTGCCAGGCCGATGTCATAGGTGCTGAATATCGCGCTGGTGATGACCGGTCGGTACAGCGCCGCCAGTAGCAACCCCACCACGCCCGCATTCACCCCCGCCAGCGCGGCTTGGGCACGTGGGCTGCGGCGCAGGGCTTCCCAGAACGGCAAGGCGCCGAACACCAGCAGAAACGATGGCGCGAAGATCGCCAGCAGACAGATCAGACCGCCCAGCCAGCCATTCGGGGCCGCGTACATAGCGGCGCCGAGGAAGGCGGCGAAGGTGAACAACGGGCCGGGCACGGCTTGCGCGGCGCCGTAACCGGCGAGAAACAGGTCTTTGCTGATCCAGTGCGGCGCGACCACTTCAGCTTGCAGCAGCGGCAGCACCACGTGGCCGCCACCGAACACCAGCGCGCCGCTGCGGTAGAACGCATCCACCAGCGCCAGGCTTTGGTTGTGCAGCGTTTCGGCCAGCAGCGGCAACGTCACCAATAACAGTGCAAATAACCCTAACCACAGCGCGCCGGTGCGACGGCGGATCGGCATGGGCAGCGCTTCGTGCTCGGTGTTCGGCGTGGGCGTGAACAGCAGCAGACCGGCCACCCCGGCGGCGGCGATTACGCCCACTTGGCCCCAGGCGGAGGCGGTCAGCAGCGCCAACACGGCGGCGATCACCATCAGCGTCACCCGCACCACGCCCCGGCACAGGTTGCGCGCCATGCCCCACACCGCTTGGGCGACCACGGCCACGGCGACCACTTTAAGGCCATGCAACACGCCGCTCGGCAGAGCCTCGCTGTGCTGGGCGAGGCCCAGAGCCAGCACTATCAACAGCAGGGCGGACGGCAAGGTAAATCCGGCCCATGCCGCCAGCGCGCCGCCGTAGCCCGCCCGTTGCAGGCCCAGCGCGATACCCACCTGGCTGCTGGCCGGGCCGGGCAAGAACTGGCACAAAGCGACCAAGTCTGCGTAGCTGCGTTCGCTCAACCAGCGGCGCCGGGTGACGAACTCGGCGCGAAAGTAGCCCAAGTGCGCTATAGGCCCTCCGAAGGAGGTGAGGCCCAGGCGCAGGAAGATAAGGAAAACCGACAGGGGGCTGTCAGGGCGATGGGGCATGGGCACGGTCGGGATTCCCAGTGTGATCGTCTATATTTCGCAAACCATACTCAATTTTCATGACGCGCAGCGTGGCATTTTTGCGGCATGGATTGAATTTATGCACGGTGGTTTGTGTCACTCAAGCAACGCGCTGCTTTCTCTTCACACCCTTTCAAGGACCGACCATGACTTTTTTTATCTTCCTGCTCGCCTGCGCCGCCGCCGCCAGCACCGGGGTTATCTTCAAGCCCGGTGCCTGGTATGAATCCTTGGTCAAACCCAGCTTCACGCCGCCCAATTGGTTGTTCCCGGTCGCGTGGACGATCATCTACCTGCTGCTGGCCTGGGCCGGTTACCGCCTCAGCCTGATCCCCGGCAGCCAAATGGTGCTGGCGCTGTGGGCTGCGCAGATCGCCTTGAATACGCTGTGGACCCCGGTGTTCTTCGGCGCTCATCGGCTGCTAGCCGGGATGGTGATCATCGTATTGCTGTGGATCACGGTGGCGGCCATGGTGGTGTTGGCCGTGCGCCTGGACCTGATCACCGGCTTGATGTTGTTCCCTTACCTGACCTGGCTGTGCGTCGCGGCGGCGCTGAATTTCTCGATTCTGCGTAATAACCGCTGATGGCCTATCAACCCTGGCCGGCCAGCGAGCCGGAACTGGCCCAGATGCGCCGCTTCAATCAAACGCTCGCCTGGCTGCCGCGCTTTAAAATTCGCAACCGGGTGACGCCGCGTCTGATCCAGGCGCTGCTGCGCGTCAGCCAGAAGGTCAAGCGTGCAGCTGCGGCGCAAAGCCGCGTCGTGAACGGTGTGCCGGTGCGCATTCTGCGGCCCGCTGGCAAGCCCAGGGGCGTGGTGCTGGATATCCATGGCGGCGGCTGGGTGATCGGCAATGCGCAGATGGATGACGACCTGAACCTGGGCATGGTCAACGCGTGCGATGTGGCGGTGGTGTCGGTGGATTATCGGCTGGCGGTGGACACGCCGATTGAAGGGCTGCTGGAAGATTGCCTGGCGGCGGCGCGCTGGCTGCTGGGTGCCGAGGAGTTTGCCGGCCTGCCGGTATTCTTCGTGGGGGAGTCGGCGGGTGGGCACCTGGCCGCGGCGACCTTGCTGACGCTCAAGCAATGGCCCGAGTTGCTCGCGCGCGTCGCCGGCGCGGTGTTGTACTACGGCGTTTACGATTTGACTGGCACGCCGAGTGTGCGCACCGCCGGGCCGGACACCTTGTTGCTGGACGGACCGGGGATGGTGGACGCGCTGCGCATGCTCACGCCAGGCTTGAGCGATGACGAGCGCAGGCAAGCGCCGTTATCGCCCTTGTTCGGCGACTTAGACGGCCTGCCGCCGGCGTTGATGTTTGTGGGTGAGTTGGACCCGCTCAAAGACGACACGCTGCTGATCGCCGCGCGCTGGCCCCAGGCAGAGGCGCATCTGCTGCCGGAGTCGGCGCACGGGTTTATTCATTTTCCGGTGGCGATGGCGGACGCCGTGTTGGCGTACAGCCGGCGGTGGATCACGATGTTCATCGGTGGGCATCGGGCATAGCGGTCTGCGCAGCGTTGCGTACAGGTCCCGCTCTGCGTTGAACGAGCTCTGCCGCCAAGGGCTGGAGTCGATGTCAGCCTTGGGCGCCTCGAGCGAAACGCGCAGGCTGTCGGCGAACGCCCGGCGGTCTGGCGAGTTTGTCCGCCAGAGACTGGAAGATGCATGTTGGGCCGCGTAACCTTTCGTCCTCCACTCCAGCAAAGGAATGCACGTGAAAAATCTTCAAGGCGCCTTCAGCCTCTGCGCCCTGGCTCTGCTGTGCGCTTGCAGCCCCGCCACCGAACAAACCCTGACCTTCGATGTGCCGTACGGCCATTACGAAACCGTGCTGCGCAAAAACGTCACGGGCAAAGGCCAGTTGACCTGCAAGGTCACCACCGACAACCAGAACCGAGGCGAGAAGTGGGTGCCCTCGGTGATCCTTGCCGCAGCCGAGGATCAGGCCGAGGACGATACGCTGTTCCTGTCCAGCTATTCGCCGCCCGGCACCGACCAGCGCGTGTTCAACCTGCGCACCTTCAACAAGGCCAAGCCAATCATCGACAGTCCATTCCACAAGGTGCCCGATCAAAACGGCGTGTACAGGCTGCGCCTGACCTGGCAGGCGGATGGTGCTATCGGTTACCAGGTCGCCAGCGGCGATACCTGGGATGAAAAGAAGATCGTCCAGGCGCCAGGCTTTACCGTACGCCATGTGAGCGTGCATGCATCGGGGATGAAGGGCAGTGCGGTGTGTGAGTTGCGGGAGTGATCATTCAACCTGTTGTCGCGGCTGATATCCCCGAGGTACTGACCTTCGTCCTGCACGCCCGCGCCGAGCTGTTCCCCGCGCTTAGCGCCACCGGCCTGCCTGCGGACCTGGCGCATTTCGACACCACGTACCTGCAGGGCAATGGGCGCTTTCTGATCGCTCGCAATGGCGATCAAATCGTCGCCGCGATCGGCTATTTACCTTACGACGGGCGTTTTCCGCAGTTGGATTACCAGCACCGCAAGACCGTGGAAGTGGTGCGCCTGTTCGTGCTTCCAGCCTTTCGCCGTTTCGGGCTGGCGGGTCGGTTGTACCGTGCGCTGGAGGAGATGGCCCGGGGGCAGGGGGTTGAGGTGATGTACCTGCATACCCATCCTTTTCTGCCTGGGGCGATTGATTTTTGGGCGCGTCAGGGCTTTGCCGTGGTGGATGTCGAGGCGGATCCGGTTTGGCGCACGACGCATATGCAGCGGTATCTATAGGTCTTTGGCATGCAGGGGGTTGTTGGGGTAAGCCTGCTCACACAAAGCGCCATCTGACCTGGCCCTAGGAGCGCATCCGCAATATCTGTGCCCCGTCAAACGGGTCCGTCAGGTAATGCCCCTGCACCCCGAAGGTGTCCTGCAAGCGCTGTGGCGTGAGCACGTCCAGTGGCGCGCCCAGCGCCACTAACCGCCCGTGATCAAGTACGGCCAAGCGATCACAGGTCAGCGCCTGGTTAAGGTCGTGCAGCGCAATCAGCGTCGTCACCGGTAACGCTTGCACGCCCTTCAAGATCGACAGTTGATGCTGGATATCCAGATGGTTGGTCGGCTCGTCCAGCAACAGAATTTGCGGTCGCTGCGCCAAGGCGCGGGCGATGTGCACGCGTTGACGTTCGCCGCCCGAGAGGCTGCGCCAGGCGCGGCTGCTCAGGTGTGTGGCGTCCACGTCGTGCAGGGCCTGGCGCACGATGCGTTCGTCGTCGCCGGACCACGGGCTCAGCGCCGACAGCCAGGGGGTACGGCCCAGCGCCACGGCGTCAAACACGCGGATGGCGTCGTCGGTGTCGGCCTGTTGCTCCACCACCGCCAGTTGCTGGGCAATGGTGCGGCGGGAGAGGTCGTCCAGGCGTTGGCCGCCCAAGCGCACCTCGCCGCTGGCTGGCTTGCGCAGGCCCGCCAGCAGTTTGAGCAGGGTGGACTTGCCGGAGCCGTTGGGGCCAACGATGCCGAGGGTTTCGCCTGACTGAACGTCCAACTGAATATCGCGCAGCAGCTCGGCCTCGCGCACCTTGAAGCCCAGGCCTGTGCAACTGAGCACGCTCATCGCGCGTTCCTCCGACCGACCAATATCAGCGCGAACACTGGCGCGCCGACCAGCGCCGTGACCACACCCACGGGGATCACCTGGCCCTTGATCAGCGTGCGCGACAGCACATCCGCCGCGATCAGAAACAGCGCGCCACCCAAGGCGCTGGCCGGCAGCAAGCGCGAATGCCCGGTGCCCAGCAGCAGGCGCACGGCGTGGGGGATCACCAGGCCGACAAAACCGATGGAGCCGACAATCGACACCATCACCGCGGTGACCAGCGCGGCGCAGCCCACCAGCACAAATTGCACGCGGCGCACCGGGATGCCCAGGGACGCCGCCGAGTCGCTGCCGAACGTGAACGCATCCAGCGCGCGCCGGTGCCACAGGCACACCGCCAACCCGGCGACCGCCACCGGCACCGCCAGCCACACCGACGGCCAGCGCACACCACTGAGGTTGCCCAGCAGCCAGAACATGATGCCGCGCGCTTGTTCGGAACTGGCGGATTTGGTGATGAGGAACGCGGTAAGTGCATTGAACAACTGCGAGCCGGCGATGCCCGCCAGGATGATCTGCCCGGTGCCGCTCACGGAACCGCTGGCCCGCGCCAGCAGAATCACCAGCGCAAACGCTGCCATGGCGCCGACAAAGGCGCCGGCCGACAGCGAGATCAGCCCGCCGCCTACGCCCATCAACGCCACCAGCACCGCGCCGGTCGAAGCGCCGGCGCTGATGCCCAGCAGGTACGGGTCGGCCAACGGGTTACGCAGCAACGACTGCAAAATCACCCCGCAGGTGGCCAACCCCGCCCCGCAGGCAGCGGCGACCAGCGCGCGGGTCAGGCGATAGTTCCACACCACGCCTTCGTCAATCGGGTCGAGTGCGTAGCCGGCGTTCCACAGTTTATTGGCGAGCACCTGGAGCACCACCTGCGGTTCGATGGCGGTTTCACCGATGGCCACGCCGGCGAGTACGGCGGCCAGCAGCAGGACCAGGGCTATTAGCGTGCGGGTCATTGGGGCAGGTCGTAGCCGTCGATGGCGCCCGCCAGTTGTTCAAGGCCGTCGAACGTGCGGATGCTGGCCTGCAGCGCCAGGGCGTCGAGGATGATGATGCGATTGTGTTTGACCGCGTCCATATTGCGCGTGACCGGGTCGCTGCGCAGGAAGGCCAGTTTCTTTTCATGATCGTCGGCGGGGTAGCGGCGCCGGTCCATGCGGGCGATCACCAGGAAGGTCGGGTTGGCCCTGGCGATGGTTTCCCAGCCGACGGCGGGCCATTCTTCATCGGACTGCACCACGTTATGCAGGCCGAGGGTCTCGAGCATGAACTCGGGGACACCTTTGTGACCGGCCACGTACGGGTCGCTGGCCATCTCGGCGCTGGAGAACCATACCAATGCACTGGCGTGCTTGAGGCCTTTGCTCTGCACAGTGGCCACCGAGTGGGCCAGGCGCGCCTTAAGCCCGTCGTTCAACTGCTGGCCGCGATCCTGTACGTCGAAAATCTGCGCCAGTTGGCTGATGCTTTTGTAGAGCGTGTCGATGCGAAACGGCTCCAGTCGCGTGCCGTCGGCGCCCACCAGGTTGTCTTTGTTTTCGCAGTCGGAGGGCAGCAGGTAGGTGGGGATCTTCAACTCGTGGAATTGCTCGCGCGTACCCACCACGCCTTGCGGGCCCACCACCCATTCCAGTTCGGCAGCCACCAATTGCGGGCGCTTGGCGATCACCGCTTCAAAGCTCGGCTCGTTGTTGGCCAGGCGCTCGATGCCATCGTTCTGCGCCTTGAACTGCGGCAGTACGCTGTTGAACCACAGAGAGGTGCCAACCACGGTATTACCCACGCCCAGGGCGTAGAGCATTTCGGTGGCGGCCTGGCCGATGGTCACGCTGCGCGCGGGGGCCTGCCCGAAGGTCAGGGTGCTGCCGCAGTTTTCTACCGTCAGCGGGTAAGCAGTGGGTGCCGCCTGGGCCAGGGCACAGAAAGCCAGGCCAGTGATCAGGGCAATAACGCGTGGCAGCATGGGGCGATCTCCGTTTGAACCGTACGTGGAACTGGGGAGGTACGATTCGGAAATACACCCTCGAGCGTCGTGATAAAGGCAGGCAAGGATGTGCTTCCCGGACACCCCGCCGGTTAGTGATGTTGCTGGGCCGGCAGGTCTCCTGACTGATGCGTCGTCGCCTCGCTCCAGCCTTCCCGGACGGCGTCCAGTGGCGTTGAGGAGCGGGCTCGGCACCTACAGTTGCGGGGACAGTTTCGATTGGCGCCGCTGGGCGGCGCTTTGAATTCCCTATTAGTCCCGTGGGGGAACCGGCGGCGGTATGGTAGTTGATTCGGCCGGCGAGAGGGAGGTTGAAATGGCACGGTCACAGGCGAATATGCTCAGGTCCCTGGATCAGCGCCTCGATAGGCGTGCCAATTGGGTGGCTGGCGTTGTACCCGATGCCCCGAATCCGGCCATGGTGTCTATCCTGAAAACTGTCGCCCGGATGTTCACCACGCGCCTTAGGGAGTCAGCCCATGTGTGATCGCCACCCTCGCAATCCGATTTTCTGCCTGATCCCGCCGTACATGCTCGATCAAATCGCGCGCCACGGTGATAAAGCCCAACGCGAAGTCGCACTGCGCACACGTGCCAAGGACAGCACATTCCGTGCCTTGCGCATGCTTGCAGTGCCCACCAAAGGCACGGCGCCCATGGCGCTGGCCGCGGGCGCCGAAAAACGTCGCTCAATCTACAGCGCCGAAGGCACCGACAGCCTGCCCGGCAAGCTCATCCGCGCCGAAGGGCAGCCCGCCAGCGGTGATGCAGCAGTGGACGAGGCCTACGAAGGGTTGGGGGCAACGTTCGACTTTTTCGACCAGGTGTTCGAGCGCAACTTCATCGACGACGCCGGCATGGCGCTGCACGCCACTGTGCACTTTGGCCAGGACTACAACAATGCCTTCTGGAACTCGACGCAGATGGTGTTCGGCGACGGCGACCAGCAACTGTTCAACCGCTTCACCATTGCCCTCGACGTGATTGGCCATGAACTGGCCCACGGTGTGACCGAAGATGAAGCCAAACTGATGTACTTCAACCAGTCCGGGGCGTTGAACGAGTCGCTGTCGGATGTGTTCGGCTCATTGATCAAGCAGTATGCGTTGCAGCAAACGGCCGAGGACGCCGACTGGTTGATCGGCAAAGGGCTGTTCACCAAAAAGATCAAAGGCACCGCCCTGCGGTCGATGAAGGCACCGGGCACGGCGTTTGACGACAAACTGCTGGGCAAGGACCCGCAGCCGGGGCACATGGACGACTTTGTGCAAACCTATGATGACAATGGCGGCGTGCATATCAACTCGGGCATCCCCAACCATGCGTTTTATCAGGTGGCGACGAAGCTTGGTGGGTTTGCCTGGGAGCGCGCCGGCCGCATCTGGTACGACGCCTTGCGCGATACGCGGCTGCGGCCGAACTCAGGCTTTTTGCGGTTTGCGCGCATTACCTACGATGTTGCCGGTCGGCTGTATGGCGCGAACAAGGCCGCGCAGAAGGCAGTCAAGGACGGTTGGAAAGCGGTGGGTATTAACGTTTGAAAAACCGCCTGGGCGGAGAGGAACAGCCATGCGAATTTCGATCAAGGAAAACGGCGGCCCGGCGTTTTTTCCGGGCTTGGCCAAACCCAATACCGTGGAACTGGAAAAGCTGCCCGAGCCGGAGCAGCAGGAATTGCGGCACTTGATCGAGGCGTCGGACTTCTTTCAGTTGCCGCAAAGCACCGCGCCGGAACCTGGAAATCCGGGCCAGGTGCACTACACCCTGACGGTGAGCGAAGGCGAGCGTGAGCACACGGTGTGTGTGCTGGCGCCGGTGAAGTCCCAGGCCCTGGATGGGCTGGTGCAGTGCGTACGACGGCATGTGCGGTGTTGAGCCGCCAGGTTGGCGCAGGCGAGTTTCTTGTGACGGGGCTTTATTTTCGGTCCAGCCACACGGTCTGCGCGTTGCAGAACTCGCGCACACCAAAGTGCGACAGCTCGCGGCCGAAGCCGCTCTTCTTCACGCCACCAAACGCCACCCGTGGGTCAGAGACGCTGAAGGCGTTGACGAAGATCCCGCCGGTTTCCAGTTGATCGGCGATATGCCGGGCTTTTGCCGCATCGGCGGTGAAGATGCTGGCGGTGAGGCCGAACTCGCTGTCGTTGGCCAGCGCCACCGCGTGGTCAGCGTCGCGGGCGGTGATGATCGAGGCCACCGGCCCGAACAGCTCCTGTTTGAACGAGGTCATCCGGTCGGTGACGTCTGCCAGTACGGTCGGTTCGTAATAGTTACCGGCCCCTGCGACTTTATTGCCGCCCAATAACAATGTGGCGCCTTCTTGCAGAGTGGCCTGGACCTGGCCGTGCAACTCGTCCCGCAGGTCGAAGCGGGCCATCGGGCCGACGTAGGTGTCGGCTGAGGTCGGGTCGCCCATCACCATGGCGCGGCTGGCCTCGACGAATTTGGCGGTGAAGGCTTCGACCACACCGGCCTCAATGATCAGGCGCTTGGCGGCGGCGCAAACTTGGCCGCTGTTTTGGAAGCGGCCAATCAGCGCGGCCTGTACGGCGGCGTCGAGGTCGGCATCGTTGAGCACGATGAACGGGTCGGAGCCGCCCAGTTCCAGCACGCATTTTTTCAGCGCCGCGCCCGCCTGGGAGCCGATGGCGATGCCGGCACGCACACTGCCGGTGAGGGTGACGGCGGCGATCCGTGGGTCGGCGATGGCGCTGGACACACCCTCGGTGGTCACGTTGATCACTTCAAACAGGCCTTCGATAAAACCGGCTTTCTGGAAGGCTTGCTGGATCAGGTACGCGCTGCCCATCACGTTCGGTGCGTGTTTGAGCACGTAGGTGTTGCCGGCCAGCAAGGTCGGCACTGCGCCGCGCAGGACTTGCCAGACCGGGAAGTTCCACGGCATTACGGCGAGGATCGGGCCCAGTGGGCGGTATTCGATGTGCGCGGTGCCGTTGTCCACCAGGGTCGGTTCCGGGGCGAGCATGGCCGGGCCTTGGGCGGCGTACCACTCGCTCAGTTGCGCGCACTTTTCGATTTCGGCACGGGCCTGGGCAATGGGCTTGCCCATTTCCAGGGTGATCATCTGTGCCATCTCCTCCGCTTGTTCGCGCAGGGCAGCGGCCAGGGCCAGTAACCGCTCGGCGCGTCCGCTGACCGGCTGGCGGCGCCAGGTGCGGAAGGCTGCGGTGGCACGCTCGAGCGCGGCGTTGAGCTGCGACGCGGTTTCATACGGATAGCTGCCGACCGTTTCGCCGTTGGCGGGGTTGATCGACAGGGCGTGGGTCTGAGGGGAAATAGCGTTCATGGCACCGTCCTGCGTGTGCGTTGGGATGGTGGTCAGCGTAAGGCGCTGGCTCTTTTCTGGAAACTGAATAATATTAAGCAATACATTCACGATTGGAGAATGACTTGGATCTGGTGCAGCTGGAAATCTTCAAGGCCGTTGCCGAGCAAGGCAGTATCAGCGCCGCCGCGCAGTTGATTCATCGTGTGCCGTCGAACCTGACCACACGCATCAAGCAACTGGAGCAGGACCTGGGCGTGGCGTTGTTTATCCGCGAGAAGAGTCGTCTGCGCCTGTCGCCGGCCGGGTGGAATTTCCTCGGCTATGCGCGGCGTATCCTCGACCTGGTGCAAGAGGCCCGCGCCACGGTGGCGGGGGAGGAGCCCCAAGGCGCGTTTGCGCTGGGGTCACTTGAGAGCACGGCGGCGGTGCGCATTCCGGCGTTGCTGGCGGCGTATAACCAGAAGCACACCAAGGTCGAGCTGGACCTGAGCACGGGGCCTTCGGGCACGATGATCGAAGGCGTGTTGTCGGGGCGGTTGACGGCGGCGTTTGTCGACGGCCCGGTGTTGCACTCGACGCTGGAGGGCGTGGCGGTGTTCGAGGAAGAGATGGTGGTGATTGCGCCGCTGCATCATGCGCCGATCACGCGGGGCAGCGAGGTCAACGGCGAGAACATTTACACGTTCCGTTCCAACTGCTCTTACCGGCACCACTTCGAGCGCTGGTTTGCGCAGGACGGCGCGGTGCCGGGCAAGATCTTCGAGATCGAGTCGTACCACGGCATGCTCGCGTGCGTCAGCGCCGGTGCCGGCCTGGCACTGATGCCGCGCAGTATGTTGGAAAGCATGCCGGGGTCGGCTGCGGTGAGTGTATGGCCGTTGGCCGACAGCTTTCGCCTGTTGAATACCTGGTTGATCTGGCGGCGCGGCACGGTGTCGCAGAGTTTGAACAGCTTTGTGAAGTTATTGGAGGCGCGCGGGCTGGTAGCGGCGTGAATCGAAGGCGGGAGGAGGCAAGCCATCTCCCACATCTTATTGTGTATCAGCCGCCGAACTGGAAGGTGCCCATGGCCAGCTTCGCCATGATTGCCGTCGCGCCCAGTTGCACCAGCCATAAGGCCAATCCGCCGAGAAATACCCCCAGAGCCACTTGCAGCACCAGGCTTTTCTGGCGTTTGGCTTGCGGGGCGCGTGGGGTGTAGTCGTGCAGTTCGTCGCGGTCGGCGCGCAGGTCCAGGTCGTCGTTTCTCATAGGGCTCTCACAGCAAAGGGGCGATCAGGGTCAGTCTAGGGGAGCAGGGTGTTTTCCGACAGGCATTAAAAAAGGGAAGCCGCGGCTTCCCTTCGTATAGCGCCGTCAGGGTTATAGAACCTGAACGATTGCCTTTGTTACCGCGTCAATGTTCGACTGGTTCAGCGCCGCCACACAGATACGCCCGGTATCCAGCGCGTAGATGCCGAACTCGGTGCGCAAGCGGGTGACTTGCTCAACGGTCAGGCCGGAGTAGGAGAACATCCCACGCTGGCGGCCGACGAAGCTGAAGTCGTGGCCTGGAGCGGCCTTGGCCAGAGCGGCGACCATCTGCTCGCGCATGCCACGGATGCGCAGGCGCATCTCGGCCAGTTCGGCTTCCCACTGGGCGCGCAGCTCGGGGTTGTTGAGCACCGCGGCCACAATCGCTGCGCCATGGGTCGGCGGGTTGGAATAGTTGGTGCGGATCACACGCTTGACCTGGGACAGGATGCGCGCGCTTTCTTCCTTGGAGTCGCCCACGATCGACAGCGCGCCCACGCGCTCGCCGTACAGCGAGAACGATTTGGAGAACGAACTGGAAACGAAGAAGGTCAGACCGGACTCAGCGAACAGACGCACAGCCGCAGCGTCTTCGTGGATGCCGTCGCCGAAGCCCTGGTAAGCCATGTCGAGGAACGGCACCAGATTGTTGGCCTTGACCACGTCCAGCACGTTTTGCCAGTCGGCCGGGCTCAGGTCGACGCCGGTCGGGTTGTGGCAGCAGGCGTGCAGGACCACGATGGACTGGGGTGGCAGGGCTTTGAGGTCTTCGAGCAGGCCGGCACGGTTCACGTCGTGGGTGGCCGCGTCGTAGTAGCGGTAGTTCTGCACCGGGAAACCGGCGGTTTCGAACAGCGCGCGGTGGTTTTCCCAGCTTGGGTCGCTGATGGCGACGACGGCGTTCGGCAGCAGTTGCTTGAGGAAGTCAGCGCCGAGCTTCAGGGCGCCAGTGCCGCCGACGGCTTGTATGGTGACGACGCGGCCGGCATTGAGCAGGGGCGATTCGGTACCGAACAGCAGGGTTTGCACGGCCTTGTCGTAGGCGGCGATGCCATCGATCGGCAAGTAGCCACGTGCGGCGTGTTGGGCCACACGAATGGCTTCCGCTTCGGCAACGGCACGCAAGAGTGGAATCTTCCCCTCCTCGTCGCAATAAACGCCGACGCCAAGGTTGACCTTGGTGGTTCGTGTGTCGGCGTTGAATGCTTCGTTGAGGCCCAGGATAGGATCGCGTGGTGCCATTTCGACAGCGGAGAACAGGCTCATTTTTGCGGCAGCTCTATGGGGGAGGGGAGGGACGTGTCGCGCTCCAGCCGAATGCACTAGAGCGGTGCACAAACGGGGAGCTAGTATAGAGGCCATCACCGCTGAGGGCGACAGGCTAAACGGCTTTTCGGCCAAGTTTTTCGGTTTATTTGCCGACCGTTAGTCTTATTGCAACCTGGCTACGGGACGGCTGGTAGGACGATTGCCTTGAAACCCGTCACATCCGTCACCACTTCTACAGCTATCATGGTTTTTTCCTGCAACCTGCGATGACTATTCGTGGGTTGCTGAGCTATTTCGTCCCTGGCGGTTTCGAGTCCGGGGTGACTTCACGAGGTACGTTATGTCGGATTTCCAACTCGTCACCCGTTTTGAACCCGCCGGCGATCAACCGGAAGCCATTCGCCAGATGGTCGAAGGCATCGAAGCCGGCCTGGCGCACCAGACGCTGCTTGGGGTGACCGGTTCAGGCAAGACCTTCAGCATCGCCAACGTGATCGCGCAGATTAACCGCCCGACCCTGGTGCTGGCACCGAACAAGACCCTCGCCGCGCAGTTGTACGGCGAGTTCAAGGCGTTCTTCCCCAACAACGCGGTGGAGTACTTCGTCTCCTACTACGACTACTACCAGCCCGAAGCCTATGTGCCGTCCTCCGATACCTTTATCGAGAAGGACGCCTCGATCAACGACCATATCGAGCAGATGCGGCTGTCGGCGACCAAGGCGTTGCTCGAGCGCAAAGACGCGATCATCGTCACCACGGTGTCGTGCATCTACGGCCTGGGCAGCCCGGAAACCTATTTGAAGATGGTGCTGCACGTCGACCGTGGCGACAAACTCGACCAGCGCGAACTGCTGCGCCGTCTGACCAGCCTGCAATACACCCGCAACGACATGGACTTTGCCCGCGCCACCTTCCGTGTGCGCGGCGATGTGATCGACATTTACCCGGCCGAATCCGACCTGGAAGCGATCCGCATCGAGCTGTTTGACGATGAAGTCGAGAGCCTGTCGGCCTTCGACCCGTTGACTGGCGAGGTGATCCGCAAACTGCCGCGCTTCACCTTTTACCCCAAGAGTCACTACGTGACCCCCCGTGAAACCCTGATGGGCGCGATCGAGGGCATCAAGGTCGAGTTGGCCGAGCGCCTGGAATACCTGCGCGCCAACAACAAATTGGTGGAGGCCCAGCGCCTGGAGCAGCGTACCCGCTTTGACCTGGAGATGATCCTCGAACTGGGCTACTGCAACGGCATCGAAAACTACTCGCGCTACCTCTCGGGTCGCGATTCGGGCGCGCCGCCGCCGACGCTTTACGACTACCTGCCGGACGACGCGCTGCTGGTGATCGACGAATCCCACGTGAGCGTGCCGCAAGTGGGTGCGATGTATAAGGGTGACCGCTCGCGCAAGGAAACCCTGGTGGAATACGGCTTCCGTCTGCCCTCGGCGCTGGATAACCGGCCGATGCGTTTCGATGAATGGGAAGCCATCAGCCCGCAGACCATCTTCGTTTCGGCCACACCGGGCAACTATGAGGCCGAACACGCCGGCCGGGTGATCGAGCAACTGGTGCGCCCGACCGGCCTGGTGGACCCTGAGATTGAGATCCGTCCGGCGCTGACCCAAGTCGACGACCTGCTGTCGGAGATCAATAAGCGCGTGGCCCTGGAAGAGCGGGTGCTGGTCACCACGCTGACCAAGCGCATGTCCGAAGACCTGACCGACTACCTCGCCGACCATGGCGTGCGCGTGCGCTACCTGCACTCGGATATCGACACCGTCGAGCGCGTGGAGATCATCCGCGACCTGCGCCTGGGCACCTTTGATGTGCTGGTGGGGATCAACCTGCTGCGTGAGGGTCTCGACATGCCGGAAGTCTCGCTGGTGGCGATCCTCGATGCCGACAAGGAGGGATTCCTGCGCTCCGAGCGTTCGCTGATCCAGACCATCGGCCGTGCCGCGCGCAACCTCAACGGGCGGGCGATTCTGTACGCCGACCGCATCACCGGCTCCATGGAGCGGGCGATTGGCGAGACCCAGCGTCGGCGCGACAAGCAGATCGCATTCAACCTGGAAAACGGCATCACTCCCAAAGGGGTATTCAAGGACGTTGCCGACATTATGGAAGGCGCCACCGTACCTGGCTCGCGCAGCAAGAAGCGCAAGGGCATGGCCAAGGCCGCCGAGGAAAGCGCCAAGTACGAGAACGAACTGCGCTCGCCGAGTGAGATCACCAAGCGTATCCGTCAGTTGGAAGAGAAGATGTACCAGCTGGCGCGAGACCTGGAGTTCGAGGCGGCGGCGCAGACGCGCGATGAGATTGGTAAGTTGCGTGAGCGCTTGTTAACCGTTTGAGTGACGGTGAGGGTGCTGGCCTCTTCGCGAGCACCTCGGTCTGCCAGAAGCCCCCACGCTGGTGTTAACATTCGCCCCTTGTTTCAATTTTCAGTTCTATCGCCCATTCGAGACCTGCCATGACCACCGTCCGCACGCGCATTGCGCCATCGCCTACTGGGGATCCCCACGTCGGCACTGCCTACATCGCCTTGTTCAACTACTGCTTTGCCAAGCAGCACGGCGGTGAATTCATCCTGCGGATCGAAGACACCGACCAACTGCGTTCCACTCGTGAGTCGGAGCAGCAGATTTTCGATGCTTTGCGCTGGTTGGGCATCACCTGGGCCGAAGGCCCGGACGTCGGCGGCCCGCATGGCCCGTATCGTCAGAGCGAGCGCAGCGACATCTACAAGCAATACACCCAGCAACTGGTCGACATGGGCCATGCGTTCCCGTGCTTCTGCACTGCCGAAGAATTGGACCAGATGCGCGCCGAGCAACAGGCCCGTGGCGAAACCCCGCGCTACGATGGCCGCGCGCTGCTGTTGTCCAAGGAAGAAGTGGCCCAGCGCCTGGCCGCCGGCGAGCCCCACGTGATCCGCATGAAGGTGCCGAGCGAAGGCGTGTGTGTGGTGCCGGACATGCTGCGCGGTGACGTCGAGATCCCGTGGGACCGCATGGACATGCAAGTGCTGATGAAGACCGACGGCTTGCCGACGTACTTCCTGGCCAACGTGGTCGACGACCACCTGATGGGCATCACCCATGTGCTGCGGGGTGAAGAATGGCTGCCGTCGGCGCCGAAATTGATCCTGCTCTACGAATATTTCGGCTGGGAACAGCCGCAGTTGTGCTACATGCCGCTGCTGCGTAACCCGGACAAGAGCAAGCTGTCCAAGCGCAAGAACCCGACCTCGGTGACGTTCTATGAGCGCATGGGTTTTATGCCTGAGGCGATGCTCAACTACCTGGGCCGCATGGGCTGGTCGATGCCGGACGAGCGCGAGAAGTTTTCGCTGCAGGAAATGGTCGACAATTTCGACCTGTCCCGTGTGTCCCTTGGCGGGCCGATCTTCGATATCGAGAAGCTATCGTGGCTCAACGGCCAGTGGCTGCGTGACCTGCCTGTGGAGGAGTTTGCCAGCCGTGTGCAGCAGTGGGCGTTGAACCCTGAGTACATGATGAAGATCGCGCCGCTGGTGCAGGGCAGGGTGGAGACGTTCAGTCAGGTCGCACCCTTGGCAAGTTTCTTCTTTGCCGGCGGCGTGAACCCGGATCCCAAGCTGTTCGAGTCCAAGAAGCTCTCGGGTGATCAGGTTCGCCAACTGATGCAGTTGATCCTGTGGAAGCTCGAGAGCCTGCGTCAGTGGGAGAAGGATGCGATCACCGCGACGATCCAGTCGGTGGTTGAATCCCTGGAACTGAAGTTGCGCGACGCCATGCCGCTGATGTTTGCCGCGATCACCGGGCAGGCCAGTTCGGTGTCGGTGCTTGATGCAATGGAAATTCTCGGTCCGGACCTTACCCGGTTCCGCCTGCGCCAAGCCCTTGATTTGCTTGGTGGCGTATCGAAGAAAGAAAACAAAGAGTGGGAAAAGCTGCTGGGCGCTATCGCTTAAGCACGCTGTTGCAGCGACGAAACCCCGGTTTTCCGGGGTTTCGTCGGTAAGTGATTGTTATCCCGGCAAAAAAATTTGGAAAATGTTGAAAATAAATTTGACACACTTCCAAGCCGCCATTAAGATTCGCCCCGTCCTCACCGATGAGGGGCTATAGCTCAGCTGGGAGAGCGCTTGCATGGCATGCAAGAGGTCAACGGTTCGATCCCGTTTAGCTCCACCAATTACAGGTTCAAGGTCTGGCCACACCGTACTTGAATCGATCAGTTCTCAGCGCTGATCAGTTGTACAGAAGGTTTTGTCCCCTTCGTCTAGTGGCCTAGGACACCGCCCTTTCACGGCGGTAACAGGGGTTCGAGTCCCCTAGGGGACGCCAGTTTCAACAAGCAGATCCGAAAGATCTGCTGCGCCGCGAGGCGAAAAATCCGGGGCTATAGCTCAGCTGGGAGAGCGCTTGCATGGCATGCAAGAGGTCAACGGTTCGATCCCGTTTAGCTCCACCAATTTACAGGTTCAAGGTTTTGGCCACTCCATCCTTGAATCGACCGATCTCAGCTCGGTCAGTTGTATAGAAGGTTTGTGTCCCCTTCGTCTAGTGGCCTAGGACACCGCCCTTTCACGGCGGTAACAGGGGTTCGAGTCCCCTAGGGGACGCCACGATTACCCGCTCTGCGGGATTTTTAAGGGTCATTCAATTATTGAATGGCCCTTTTGTTTGTCTGGCGTTCGGCCAATTCTCTCCTTATTTCCTTTCTTGCGTTCTGACAGATGGTCGTGACGGTCGCTTGCTAAATATTATTATGGTAATAATATCCGGTCCATGAGATTTGGAGGCTTTATGAGCGATAAAAAAGCGCAAACCCGCGAACGTATCTTGCAAGCCGCCAGCGCCGCGTTGATTCAGCGTGGCCCGGCCGAGCCGAGTGTCGGTGAAGTCATGGGCGCTGCGGGGCTGACAGTCGGTGGTTTTTACGCGCATTTTGAAAGCAAGGATGCGCTGATGCTCGAGGCGTTCAGCCAGTTGCTTGCGCAGCGCCGCGCATCCATCGACGACATCGACACCCAGCTCCCCGACGAGGAGCGCCGTGCGCTGGTGGCGGCTTTCTACCTGTCGCGCAAGCACCGTGACTCCACGTCCCAGGCTTGCCCGTTACCGGCCACGGTCGGCGAGATGGGGCGCTTGCCGGACGCGTTTCGCGAGGTATTGAGCGAGCATGTTGAGTTGATGGCCGCACAATTAGCCGGCAGCCCGGAAGACACCGACAAGGCCCTGGCGGACATGGCCTTGATGGTGGGCGGGCTGACATTGGCGCGGGCGTTGGGCCCGGGCGAGTTGTCCGATCGCGTGATACGTGCGGCCAAGTCGGCGGTGCGCTGACGGAGGGTGTGCGTAATGACTGCATTGACGTGGATTCGTCGTTTCAACGGCACCGTCGGCCACCTGGCTCCCCAAGCCGTCGCCAGCAAGATGCGTCGCACCTTCATGACGCCGCGCGAACTGCCGCCGCGTGATTGGGAATTGCCGCTGTTGGCGCAATCGGAGCGCATCACGTTGCGTTTTGGTTTGTCGGCGTTGCGCTGGGGTGAAGGCCCAGCGGTGCTGTTGATGCATGGTTGGGAAGGGCGGCCGACCCAGTTCGCCAGCTTGATCACGGCCCTGGTCGACAACGGCTACTGCGTGATTGCCCTCGACGGCCCCGCCCATGGCCGCTCGCCGGGGCGTGAGGCGCATGTGCTGCTGTTCGCCCGCGCCATGCTTGAGGCCGCCGCCGAGTTGCCGCCTCTGCGCGCGGTGGTCGGCCATTCCATGGGCGGTGCCAGCGCGATGCTGGCCGTGCAATTGGGGTTGCGTACCGAGGCGTTGGTGAGCATTGCAGCGCCGTCGCGTTTTCTCGACGTATTGCGCGGCTTTACCAGGATGGTCGGCTTGCCGGCGCGTGCGCGTTCGGCATTTATCCAGGCGGTCGAGCTGAGCTTCGGGATGGCGCTCAAACACCTGGATGTGGCCCATTACCAGATGAACATCCCCGGCCTGATCGTGCACGCCGAAGACGATACCTTCGTTCCGGTCAAGGCGTCCCAGGCTATCCACGAGGCCTGGTCCGACAGCCGCCTGCTGCGCCTGGAGAGGGGCGGGCACCAGAAAGTGCTGGCCGACCCGCGGGTGATTGACGGCGTGCTGGCGCTCCTGGCCGGCTGCCATTTACCGGCACGGCAGAGCGCCTGATACACTGCTGCCCGCCGACATTAATCGACCGGGAGCACCGCATGGGCTGGGATTTGGCAACGCCGTTCATCATCGATCTGCAGGTCGCGCCTGAAGACATTGACGGCCTGGGGCACGCCAACAACGCGGTGTACGTGTCCTGGCTGGAGCGCTGCGCCTGGCGTCACTCCCAGCGCCTGGGGCTGGACCTCACTGAATATCGCCGTCTGGATCGCGCCATGGCGGTGGTGCGCCATGAGATTGACTACCTGGCTGCAGGCTATGAAGGCGACGAACTGCAACTGGGCACCTGGATCGTCGACTGGGATCAGCGTTTGAAAATGACCCGCCGCTTCCAACTGGTCCGTCCGCGCGACGGAGTGACCCTGTTACGGGCGCAGACCACCTTTGTGTGCATTGAACTCTCCAGCGGTAAGCCCAAGCGCATGCCCGCCGAGTTTCTGGACGGATATGGTCCTGCGCTGACGGGGGGTTAACGGTTGCTGTGGGAAACCCAGTAAACTGCGCCACGATTTTTGTTGAGTGTTTTCCATGCAAATTGCTTTGGCGCCCATGGAGGGGTTGGTCGACAACATCCTGCGGGACGTGTTGACCCGCGTGGGCGGTATCGACTGGTGCGTGACCGAGTTCATTCGCGTCAACGACCGCCTGCTCACCCCCGCCTATTTCCACAAGCTCGCCCCGGAGTTGCTGCACGGTGCCCACACGGCGGCAGGTGTGCCTTTGCGTGTGCAATTGCTCGGTTCCGACCCGGTGTGCCTGGCGGAAAACGCGGCGTTGGCCTGCGAGCTGGGTTCGCAGGTGATCGATCTCAACTTCGGCTGCCCGGCCAAAACCGTGAACAAGTCGCGCGGCGGTGCGGTACTGCTCAAGGAGCCGGAGTTGCTCAACCAGATCGTTGAGCATGTGCGCCGTGCGGTTCCCGCCCACATTCCGGTGACCGCCAAGATGCGCCTGGGCTTCGACAGCCCCGACGGTGCGCTGGTGTGTGCCACCGCCCTGGCCGAGGGCGGCGCAGCGCATATCGTGGTGCACGCGCGCACCAAGACCGATGGTTACAAGCCGCCCGCCCATTGGGAGTGGATCCCGCGCGTGCAGGACGTGGTCAAGGTACCGGTCTTCGCCAATGGCGACATCTGGAGTGTCGATGATTGGAAGCGCTGTCGCGAGGTCAGCGGTGCCGAAGACATCATGCTCGGTCGCGGGCTGGTGGCGCGCCCGGACCTGGCCCGCCAGATTGCCGCGGCGCGTGCAGGCGAGGAAGTCGTGGAGATGACTTGGGCGCAGATGCAACCCATGCTGCACGAGTTCTGGACCCAGTCAGTCGCGCAACTGACGGAAAAACAGGCGCCCGGCCGCTTGAAACAGTGGCTGGCGATGCTGACCCGCAATTACCCGGAAGCGGTGGAGTTGTTCACGGCCATGCGGCGCGAGACCGATCTTGAGCAGGTCAGTCGCCTGCTGGGGATCGCTCACCCGGTCTCGGCACACTGAACAGACCGTTTGTTCGATCCACCTGAAAAGGGCGCTGCGGCGCCCTTTTTTGCGCGCATGCGTTAGCACGAATACTTGAACAAACAGCGGGGTAAATATTATCCATTAGTTGCGCTGGTGCGGTGTATTAGTGCATGTAACCGCTCGTGCAGGTTAAACCCTGCTTTCATCACGCTTCGTGTGCAAGGCGTAGGGGTAATTTCCGATAAATAGACATTGGTTTCCTTATATTAAAAGCGATTTTCGGAACCCGATGGCCTAACTCTCCACGAATGGAATGACTGTGAAGCAGCCTAAGTGCCTCCAGCGAATAATCCATAAGTTCCCAGGTTAAGTATCAGGGCTGTGGAACTTTCAACTAAGGAATACGATTAATGTCTCTCTCCGTCAGTCATTCCCCCCGCGTCACTGTCGACGCGTCCCGTGTTGAGAATAATGCTGTTTCGCCAGCGACGCCGCATACGCCGTCGCAACATCATGTTGAGTCCACGTTTTTTAACAATGAAGTGATGAACCCTGCGGCTGCACTTACCAAGTTATTCGACATGCTTGACATGGTCTTCCGGGCCATGCGCGAGATGATCTCCATGAAGCGTCCGGCCTTTGAAGTGTGGGCCGAGCCTGGCAAACAACCGGCTGCCCCCGTCCCTGCATCGGTGCCGTCGCACACCCCAAGTCAGCCGGCGAACGTCGTACCGCAGGACGTAGCGAAACCCAATAAGGGCTATGTGCCAGCGACGCAGACGCACCCACACTCGGTAAAACCGGATGACGGCAGGTCGGCGGTCGTCAGGTACCCCTATGAAATACCGCCATTTTCTCCACATCCGGAGGTTGAGCCTTTCGACGTTCAGCAACCCGAACGCGCTGTGATCAATGACGCCAAGGCGAACGTGCACTTGAACGTCAATGTCGGTCGCTGCCCTTGCCCTGATACCAGCGCATCGCCGATCGAGCATATGACCACCCGCATGGCACCGCAGCCAGGCAGGCATTTCAACCCGGCACAGCGGCGTTATGTACCTTTTGATAACACCACGCCTGAGCGAGCAGCCGTGACCGAGCCGAAGTTCGAAGTTAACCCTCACGTGCAATCAGTGACAACTTCCCATGCTGTGCCAAGTATCGCGCCAACCGCGTTACCCCACAGCCCTACCTCGGAAACAACCAGCCCTGGCCATGCCGGAAGTGGTGTTAAAAAGACAACCGCTCGCGCAATCTGAGATGAGCATAAACGTTCTGAAATGAACGGACTTCTTTCAATGTCTTGAACAGTGCGTGCACTTCTGCGGTACGTCCAACTGAAGAAGTGCGTGCACTTGGAGAATGCTATGTCGAGCTATTCAATCAATAATATTGCCCGCATTGTTAATGTATCGCATGTGCTGAACGCTGGCCCATTGGCTGCCAGTAATGAAACGTGCGCCACATTAAGTTCCGAAGCTCGGGACGCTTCAAGTTCTGTCGCTTATCGATCAACTGCTGAGGGCGCTGGCAAAGCCTCAGGCATGGCCGGGGTCAGTGCTTTGATCGCCTTGTTCACGTCATTTTTCACTCGGTTGTTGGGGTTGGTCTCTCCTGAAACAGATCCTGCAATGCCCGATAGCGCGCCGTCGCCCGCGGTGACACCTGCACCGGTGCCGAACGCACCTGTGCCGGGCCAGGCGGTGGACATCCCCGGCCTCTCGGGCAAGAGGCGGGGTGAAAAGCCGGCCAGTATCTGGAGCGGCTTTCGCCAAGGGCCTGATGGTAATTGCGTGACGGTTTCGGCCATCAAGGCAGCAATGTATCGATTTGGCCAAAGCCCCACGGATATTTTCAAACAGGTGCACACAATGGGTAATGACTATCACGTGGTCATGCGTGATGGCTTTCAACTTACGCTGAGCGCGCATGAACTGGCCGAAGGCGCGCGCGGCGCACGGTTCTACGGCCCGGACAAAGGCATGCTCAAGGATGCGCGATTTCTCTTCGCCGTCAGCGCCAAGCGCGCGCAGATGGAAAACAACGATCGCACGGCCGGCAGAAGCTACGCGGCGGCCATTCGCAGCTTGAACGATGGTGAGGACGAGTATGGGCCCGGGGAGGGTTTTGTGCGGCTCGGGCTGAGGCAGCACATGAAGCGTGTGTCCGTGGGGCAACTCGCTCGCGGTCAGTTGGGGATGTGCAATCGCACCGGGCATTCAGTGGCGGTCATCAATGGTCGCGAAGAACTGTGGGGCAATCGCGGCCCTGTTCCCACCCGTGGTGACGCCGTAGCGCTGATCTAGGGCTCTGCGGGCTGAGTATGGCTTCGATAAATATGAGGGATCCAGTGGATGAAGAGCTCTGCGGGTGTGCGTCCGTGTATACCGGAAAAAGGGCAAAGCGCAGCGTTTGCGATGCTCTCTTCAAAGGGTGTGGGGGAAAAGCCAGTGGATATCCTGCAGGCTTTCGACGTGCCGCAACGCCGGTTTGCCCAGGCCTTCGACTGCAGCACCCATGCGGCAGTGATCAAATTGATGATGATGACCTTTGGTCAGCATCCGGCGGGAATGTTCAAGGCGTTGGTCTGTGTCGGTGATGGCTACCGAATCACCATGAAGGATGCTTTCGAGGTTCAACTGACCGGCCAGGCGCTGCAGCAGGCGGCCGAGGCTTCGCGTTTTTACGGCGTTGATTCAGGCGCAGTAAAGGATGCGAATTTCATGTTTGCCGCCTTTGTGAGCCGCAAACAATTAACCGGAGGGTACGGCGGTTTCGAGGCGGCCCTGGCAAACACCCTTGAGGGCGAGACGACTCAGCGATGTCTGCAGGGGATGGGTGTATTCGGTCTCGCTCAATTTGTGTCGTCGGAAAAAATGACCGCAGACGGGGCGATAGGCGTCGTCGGCACCCATCACCGTGGTTCGGCCCTGTTCATGGACGGGATGAGCCATTTGTATGGCGAGCGCCACAAGGCGGATGGGCGATACGGATACGTACTGGCCGGCGACCACCCCATGGCCGGCGAGGAGGCCGGGCATGCCGTCGATGCAGCCCGCAGCGCCACGCCGGCGCGGATCTGGAGTGGCTTTTATCAACGCGTGGAAGGCAATGGTGTCACGGTCTGCGCGATCAAGGCCGCCATCCTTCGGTTCTGGAAGGATCCCCAAGGGATCTATAAGCAGGTTCAAGTCGCCTCGGATGGCTTCGTTATCGTCATGAGGGATTCTTTCAGGCTGCAGTTGACCCATGAGCACATTCGTCAGGCCGCCGCGGCCTCGAATTTTTACGGCAGTGACCCACGGTTGTTGAATTACGCCAACTTTCTGTACGCCGTCAGCGCCAAGCGCGCGCAATTGGAGAGCAACGACGTTCGTGTGGCGAAGAGTTATGGGGCTGCCCTGCAAACGCTGAATGATGGCAAGGACCCAGGGCAAGCGCTTCGGCGTCTTGGGGTGTACGGCTACATGCGTGAAAGCGCCGTAAAGGAGCTGGCCGAGGAGCAATCGGTACCTTGGCAGGTGGTCAATACGCCGTCCCGTTGACCAATGGTTCGCTTGGCCGTCAGGCGCAAAAACCGGCATTGGCTTTAGCGCGACGCTTCAGAGTAACCGTCTGAATTGCTCTATCGGCAACGGGCGGCTATGCAAATACCCCTGGAATAAATGGCACCCCAGCTTTTGTAGAAAGGCCAGTTGTTCCAGGGTCTCCACGCCCTCGGCGATCACTTCCAGGTTCAGGCTGCGCGCCATGGCCACAATGGCGCGGATGATTTCAGCGTCGTTGGGGTCGTGCGTGGCATCGCGCACGAATGATTGGTCGATCTTCAGCGCATCCACCGGCAGGCGCTTGAGATAGGTCAGCGACGAGTAGCCGGTGCCGAAGTCATCCATCGCAAAGCTCACGCCGAGCTTCTTCAAACGGCGCATTTTATTGATGGTGTCGTCCAGGTTTTGAATCACGATGCCTTCGGTGATTTCCAGTTTCAGCAAGCTGAAGGGCAGTGAATGCCGCTTGAGGCTGTGCTCCACCCGTTCCACGAAGTCGTTCTGGCGAAATTGCCGGGGGCTGATATTCACGCACAGGCTGAAGTTCAGCGGGTCCACCAGGCCGTCGGCGATTAACTGCTCAAAGGCGGAGCAGGCCTCATCGAGAATCCAGGTGCCCACCTCGAGGATCAGGCCGCTGTCTTCCAGCACTTTGATAAATTCGGATGGCGACTGGGCACCCAGTTGTGGGTGCTGTCAGCGCACCAGCGCCTCGGCGCCGACGATCTTGTTGCCGCGCGCATCCACCTGGGGCTGGTAATGCACGCTGAACTCGCCACGCGCCAGGGCCAGGCGCAGGTCGGTTTCCATGCGCAGCCGCTCGCTGGCGGTCTTTTGCATGCTGTTGTGGAACATTTGCGTGGTGTTGCGCCCGGAATCCTTGGCGCGGTAAAGGGCGATGTCGGCGCGCTTGAGCAGGTCGGCCGGGGTGGAGCCATGGTCGGGAATCAACGCCACACCGATGCTCGGCGTGACCTGCAGGCGCTGCCCATCGAGGAACATCGGCTCCGAGAGCAATTCGCGCAAGGTGTCGGCCAGTTCCTGCACCTGGTGGCTGACCTGCGCGCGCGTGCCCTCCAGGCCGCTGAGCAGCACCACAAACTCATCGCCGCCCAGGCGCGCTACGGTGTCTTCCATGCGCACGCTGGCTTCGAGGCGCGCGGTGACGATTTTCAGCACGGTGTCACCCACCGGATGGCCGAGGGAATCGTTGATGTGCTTGAAGTGGTCAAGGTCGAGAAACAGCAGCGCACCCCGCAGGTTATGGCGCTTGAGCAGGGCGATCTGTTGGCTCAGGCGGTCCATCAACAGTGCGCGGTTGGGCAGGTTGGTCAGCGGGTCGTGGTAGGCCAGGTGACGGATCTGCGCCTGGGCATTTTTCAGCAGGCTCACGTCCCGCGCCGTCAGCAGCAGGCACGGGGTCTCATTCAGCGTGATGGGCTCCACCGAAACTTCCACGGCCAGCAACTCGCCCCGCTTGTTGCGCCACAGCATTTCCAGGTGATGAATGCGGCCCTTGATCGTTACCTCGGCCAACAGCGCCGAGCGCTGGTTCTCATCGGCCCAGATACCGATCTGGTAGAGGGTGAGGCCGATCGCGTCTTCGGCGCGGTAGCCGGTCAGGCGGCAGAAGCCGTCATTGACCTCCACATAACGGCCCGTATCGCGTTCGGTGATGGAAATCGCGTCGGGGCTGGAATGAAAGGCCTTGGCGAACTTCTCTTCACTGGCCTTCAGTGCCGCCTCCGAGCGTTGCTGCTGGGTGATATCACGCAAGGTGGTAACGATGCATGGCTGGTCGCCGACCTTGATCAAGCGACTGGAGATCATGCAGGTCAGGCTCTGACCGTTTTTGTGATGCACCACCACGGCCACATTGCTCAGCGCCTGTTCGCGAATCACCCGTTCGATACGTTCCAGGCGCTGGTGGGGGGCTTCCCACAGCCCGATCTGGTCGGCGCTTTTATCGATGACTTCGGTGGCGGTCCAGCCGAAGGTCTGAGTAAAGGCTGGGTTGATCTCGATAAACGCAGCGCTGTCCAGGCGCGTGACGCAGATCGGGTCCGGGCTGGCCTGGAACAGGCTGGCGAATTTTTCTTCGGAGGCGCTCAGGCGTTGTTCGCGCTCCACCTGGTCGGTGATATCCAGCAGGGTGCCGGCCATCCGCAGCGGCGCGCCTTTCTCGTCGCGGTAAAGGCGGGCGCGGCTTTCGAGGTAGCGCGAGGTGCCGTCTTCCATGGGCACACGGTAGGTCAGTTGATAATTACCGGCTGGGCCTTCGCGCAGCGTGCGGTAGGCATTGCGCATGCTCTCGCGTTCTTCATCAGGCATGCCCTCGAAAAACGCCTCGAAGGATTCATGGAACGGTTCGGGCGGCAGGCCGTGCAACTGGGCGGCGCGCGCCGAGCCGTAGAGCATGCCGCTGGGGATGTGCCAGTCCCAGGTGCCCAGTTGCGCCGAGTCCAGGGCCAGGTCCAGGCGTTCCTGGCTGTCCTTGAGTGCCTGCTCGGCATTTTTGCGTTCGGTGGTGTCGAGAAATGTGCTGATCAGGTAGGCCTCGCCCTCCAGCTCGACCTTTTGTGCGCTGAGCGTGCCATCGTGGATCTGGCCGTTGCTGGCGCAAAACTGCACTTCCATGCTGATCGGCTCGCCCTTGCGTTGGGTTGCCTTGACTAGCTGCGCGCGCTGCTCGGGGTGACGCCACAGGCCCAATTCCAGGGTGGTACGGCCGATCACATTGGCGAGCGGCCAGCCGAACAGCATCTCGAAATACTGGTTGGCTTCACTGATCAGGCCGTCCGACTGACGTGTGAGCAACACCATGTTCGGGCACAGGTGAAACAGCGTAGCGAAGCGTTTTTCGGAGTGACTGAGGGCGCTTTCCCGTTCGCGCTGGTGGGTGATTTCGCGGATAACCCCGATCATCCGGCGCCGGCCGGTCTTGTCCGGCAGCAGGCTGCCATTGATCTCCAGCCAGTGAAAGCTTCCATCGGGCCACTGGATACGGTGATGCATGGCCTGCTCGAACGGCTCGCCTGCCAATACCGCGTGAAAGGCGCGGACAACCTTCCCGCGATCGCTGGACGCCAGCAGGTCAAGGTAATCCAGGTCCTTGGGCAGCGGTTGGCGTGGGTCAAACCCAAACAGCGCCTGGGTGCCCCGGGACCAACTGATTCTGCCGGTGTCGATTTCCCAGGACCATGCGCCCAGTCGAGCGGCATAGAGGGCCGCCAGCAATTGCGGGGCGCTGTCCCAGCTTTGCTCGGCCGCTTGGGGATCCAGGGCGTAGATGCGCGGCAGGGGTGGCACGGGATCAACGGGGTTGCGCATTATCAAAGGGCCTTGATTCGATGGGCAAACAGCGCGGTGTGACTCACGACCTGAGGCCGCACAATGTCATGCCTGTATCCCTGGCAGATCCACCTGTGCATCCAATAGGCTCATGAAAGCCCGCGCAGCATTCGACAGCGTCCTTTCGGTGTGCACGATATAGCCTAGCTGGCGACTGAGTTGTATGCCTGGCAAAGCGATACTTGCCACCTGCTCGTCGAGCATGGTGCGCGGCAACACGCTCCAGGCCAGGCCGATGGACACCATCATCTTGATGGTTTCCAAATAGTTAGTGCTCATGGCGATATTCGGCGTGAGGCCCTGGGCCTCGAACAGTCGACTGACAATATGGTGGGTAAAGGTATTGCCGCCGGGGAACACCGCCGGGTGCCCGGCAATGTCGGCCAGGCTGATGGCGCCGTTGCTGATCAGGCTGTGTTCCGGCGCCACCACAAAGTCCAGCGGGTCGTCCCATACCGGGGTGGCACGCACCAGGTGATGCGGGTCGGGTGCCAGGGTGATGACGGCCACTTCGGCGCGGCCATGGAGGATTTCTTCGTAGGCCACTTCCGAATCGAGAAACTGAATATCCAGCGCCACGTTCGGGTATTCCCGGGTAAAGGTGCGCAGCACAGGCGGCAGGCGGTGCAGGCCGATATGGTGACTGGTAGCCAGGGTCAGACGGCCGCTGACTTCGCCGGTCAGGTTGGTGAGGGCGCGGCGCGTGTCGTCGAGCACGTTGAGGATTTGATAGGCCCGTGGCAGCAGGGCGCGCCCGGCCTCGGTCAAGCCCACTTCACGGCCCAAACGATCGAACAGACGCACGTTCAACTGCTGCTCAAGACCGGCGATGCGTTTGCTGATGGCCGGTTGAGTCAGGTGCAGGCGCTCACCGGCGCCGGAGAAACTGCCGCTTTCTGCGATGGCAATAAAAGCATTGAGGTTGGCCAAGTCCATGGTGGTATTCCAGTTGGTAATCCAAAGCATAAAAAATATGAATTTGAGTTATTTAATGTAGCGCCATACCATCAGCCTCACAAGCCAAAGGGTTATTGAAAAGCCCGGCGCATAGAAACACCGCTGATGAGGACCGACTGATGGCCGGCAAAACGCTTTACGACAAGCTTTGGGATTCCCATGAAGTGAAACGGCGCGATGATGGGTCGTCGCTGATCTACATCGACCGTCACATCATCCATGAAGTGACCTCGCCCCAAGCGTTCGAAGGCCTGCGACTGGCCGGGCGCAAGCCTTGGCGCGTCGACTCGATCATCGCCACCCCGGACCACAACGTACCGACCACACCGGAGCGCAAGGGCGGCATCGACGCGATTGTCGACACCGTATCGCGTTTGCAGGTACAGACCCTTGACGACTATTGCGATGAATATGGCATCACCGAATTCAAGATGAATGACGTGCGTCAAGGCATCGTGCACGTGATCGGCCCGGAACAAGGCGCCACGTTGCCGGGCATGACCGTGGTCTGCGGCGACTCCCACACCTCCACCCACGGTGCGTTCGGCGCCTTGGCCCATGGCATTGGTACGTCTGAGGTGGAGCATGTATTCGCCACCCAGTGCCTGGTCGCTAAAAAGATGAAGAACATGCTGGTCAAGGTCGAAGGCACGTTGCCGTTCGGCGTGACCGCCAAGGACATCGTGCTGGCCGTGATCGGTAAGATCGGCACCGCCGGCGGTAACGGCCATGCCATCGAATTCGCCGGCAGCGCTATTCGCGACCTGTCCATCGAAGGCCGCATGACCATCTGCAACATGTCCATTGAAGCCGGCGCCCGTGTGGGCATGGTGGCCGCGGACGCAAAAACCGTTGAATACGTCAAAGGCCGCCCCTTCGCCCCGCAAGGCGCCGATTGGGATGCGGCGGTTGAAGCCTGGAAGGACCTGGTGTCCGACGCCGACGCGGTGTTCGACACCGTCGTCGAGCTCGACGCGGCCCAGATCAAGCCGCAGGTGAGCTGGGGCACGTCGCCGGAAATGGTGTTGGCGGTCGACCAGAACGTACCGGACCCGGCTAAAGAAACCGACCTGGTCAAGCGTGGCTCCATCGAGCGCGCCTTGAAATACATGGGCTTGCAGGCCAACCAGGCGATCACCGACATCCAGTTGGATCGCGTGTTCATCGGCTCGTGCACCAACTCGCGAATCGAAGACTTGCGCGCCGCCGCTGTGATCGCCAAGGGGCGTAAAGTGGCCTCCACCATCAAGCAGGCGATCGTGGTGCCGGGCTCGGGTCTGGTCAAGGCGCAGGCCGAAGCCGAAGGGCTGGACAAGATTTTCCTCGAAGCCGGTTTTGAATGGCGCGAGCCGGGCTGCTCCATGTGCCTGGCAATGAACCCGGACCGCCTGGAGTCGGGCGAGCACTGCGCGTCCACGTCCAACCGTAACTTCGAAGGGCGTCAGGGTGCCGGTGGGCGTACTCACCTGGTCAGCCCGGCCATGGCCGCCGCCGCCGCCGTTAACGGTCGTTTCATCGACGTTCGCGAATTGATCTGAGGAATACCCGATGAGAGCTTTTACCCAACACACAGGTCTTGTCGCGCCGTTGGACCGTGCCAACGTGGACACCGACCAGATCATCCCCAAGCAGTTCTTGAAGTCGATCAAGCGCACCGGTTTCGGCCCCAACCTGTTCGACGAGTGGCGCTACCTTGACGTGGGCTACGCCTACCAGGACAACTCCAAGCGCCCGCTTAACAAGGACTTCGTGCTCAACGCCGAACGTTACCAGGGCGCCAGCGTGTTGCTGGCCCGGGAAAACTTCGGTTGTGGCTCCAGCCGTGAACACGCGCCGTGGGCCCTGGAAGAATATGGCTTTCGCAGCATTATCGCGCCCAGCTATGCCGACATCTTCTTCAACAACAGCTTCAAGAACGGCCTGCTGCCGATCATCTTGACCGACGAAGAAGTCGATGAACTGTTCAAACAAGTGGAAGCCGAGGTGGGCTACCAGTTGACCGTCGATCTGGCCGCGCAAACCGTGACCCGTCCGGACGGCAAGGTGTACCACTTCGAAGTGGACGCGTTCCGCAAGCACTGCCTGATCAATGGTCTGGACGATATCGGCCTGACCTTGCAGGACGGCGATGCGATTGCTGCGTTTGAAGCCAGGCACCGGGCCAGCCAGCCCTGGTTGTTTCGCGACGCGTGATTTGAGGTAGACCGTGCGGGCCCCATCGCGGGCAAGCCCGGCTTCCACGGGGGGATGTATTCCAACTGTGGACGCTGGCTTGCCTGCGACAGCGGCCGTACAAACACCCCAAAACCCGAGGAAGTCCATCATGACCAGCACCGCCCACACCCAAGTCGTGCAAAAACAATTCGGCGAACAGGCCGCGGCCTACCTGAGCAGTGCCGTGCACGCCCAAGGCACCGAATTCGCGCTGCTCCAGGCCGAACTGGCCGGGCAGGGCGGTGCGCGACTGCTGGACCTGGGCTGCGGTGCCGGTCATGTGAGTTTTCACGTCGCGCCGCTGGTCAAAGAGGTGGTGGCTTACGACCTGTCTCAGCAAATGCTTGATGTGGTGGCCGCCGCTGCGCAAGAACGCGGGTTCACCAATATCAGCACCGTGAACGGTGCCGCCGAACGCTTGCCGTTCGCCGATGGCGAGTTTGACTTTGTGTTCAGCCGTTATTCGGCCCACCACTGGAGCGACCTCGGCCTGGCGCTGCGTGAAGTGCGCCGCGTACTCAAGCCAGGCGGCGTGGCGGCGTTTGTCGACGTCTTGTCGCCGGGCAGCCCGCTGTTGGACACTTACCTGCAAACCGTCGAAGTGCTGCGCGACACCAGCCACGTGCGAGATTATTCCGCCGCCGAGTGGATGCGTCAGCTCAGTGAGGCCGGTTTACATGTGCGCAACAGCAGCCGCCAGCGTCTGCGCCTGGAATACACCTCGTGGGTCGAGCGCATGCGCACGCCGCAAGCGTTGCGCGCCGCGATCCTTGAGCTGCAGCAGGCGATGGGCCAGGAAGTGCGCGACTATTACGAGATCCAAGCCGACGGCACCTTCAGCACCGACGTGCTGGTGGTGTGGGCCGAGCGCTGATTAATTTTCCCCGACCTGCCTGCGGGCGGGTCGCTTGATGAAATGAGGAACGCATGAGCAAGCAGATTCTGATTCTCCCTGGCGACGGTATTGGCCCGGAAATCATGGCCGAAGCGGTCAAGGTCCTGGAACTTGCCAACAGCAAGTACAGCCTGGGCTTCGAGCTGAGTCACGACGTGATCGGCGGTGCGGCCATCGACAAACATGGTGTGCCTCTGGCTGACGAGACGCTGGACCGTGCCCGTGCGGCCGACGCCGTGCTGCTCGGCGCGGTGGGTGGTCCGAAGTGGGACAAGATCGAACGTGATATCCGCCCTGAGCGCGGCCTGCTGAAAATCCGCGCGCAACTGGGCCTGTTCGGCAACCTGCGCCCAGCCATCCTCTACCCGCAACTGGCTGACGCGTCGAGCCTGAAGCCGGAAGTGGTGGCGGGCCTGGACATCCTGATCGTGCGGGAACTGACCGGCGGCATTTACTTCGGTTCGCCACGGGGTGTGCGCGAGTTGGAAAACGGCGAGCGCCAGGCCTACGACACGCTGCCGTACAGCGAGAGCGAAATCCGCCGTATCGCCCGTGTCGGTTTCGACATGGCCCGTGTGCGCGGTAAAAAGGTCTGCTCGGTGGATAAAGCCAACGTGCTGGCCTCCAGCCAACTGTGGCGCGAAATCGTCGAAGAAGTGGCCAAGGACTACCCGGACGTCGAGCTGAGCCACATGTACGTCGACAACGCCGCCATGCAACTGGTGCGTGCACCCAAGCAGTTCGACGTGATCGTCACCGACAACCTGTTCGGCGACATCCTGTCCGACCAGGCGTCGATGCTCACCGGCTCCATCGGCATGCTGCCGTCGGCGTCGCTGGACACCAACAACAAGGGCATGTACGAGCCTTGCCACGGTTCGGCCCCGGATATCGCAGGCCTTGGCATTGCCAACCCATTGGCGACCATTTTGTCGGTGTCGATGATGCTGCGTTACAGCTTCAACCTCAGCGATGCCGCGGACGCGATCGAGAAGGCCGTGAGCCTGGTCTTGGACCAAGGCTTGCGCACCGGTGACATTTGGTCACAGGGTTGCACCAAAGTCGGTACGCAAGAAATGGGCGACGCAGTAGTCGCCGCGCTGCGGAATCTGTAATCTCTCGGGCCCGCTTGCAGTTGTTGCTGCAAGGCGGCCCACTTTTTAACAAGGTGTAGTTGCGATGAAACGTGTAGGTCTGATCGGTTGGCGCGGTATGGTCGGTTCCGTGCTCATGCAGCGGATGCTGGAAGAGCAGGATTTCGATCTTATTGAGCCGGTGTTTTTCACCACCTCGAACGTGGGTGGCCAAGGGCCGTCCGTGGGCAAGGATATTGCTCCGCTCAAAGACGCCTACAGCATCGACGAGCTGAAAACCCTCGACGTGATCCTGACCTGCCAGGGCGGCGACTACACCAGCGAAGTTTTCCCCAAGCTGCGCGAAGCCGGCTGGCAGGGTTACTGGATCGACGCCGCTTCGAGCCTGCGCATGCAGGACGACGCGGTGATCATCCTCGACCCGGTTAACCGCAAGGTCATCGACCAGCAGCTGGATGCCGGCACCAAGAACTATGTCGGCGGCAACTGCACCGTCAGCCTGATGCTGATGGGCCTGGGCGGTCTGTTCGAGGCCGGTCTGGTGGAGTGGATGAGCGCCATGACCTATCAGGCGGCGTCCGGCGCCGGCGCGCAGAACATGCGCGAGCTGATCAAGCAGATGGGCGCGACCCACGCCGCTGTCGCCGATCAACTGGCCGACCCGGCCAGCGCGATCCTCGACATCGATCGTCGTGTGGCCGAAGCGATGCGCAGCGATGCCTACCCGACCGAAAACTTCGGCGTGCCATTGGCCGGTAGCCTCATCCCTTGGATCGACAAGGAACTGCCGAACGGCCAGAGCCGTGAAGAGTGGAAGGCTCAGGCCGAGACCAACAAGATCCTCGGTCGCTTCAAGAGCCCGATCCCGGTGGACGGTATCTGCGTGCGCATCGGCGCCATGCGCTGCCACAGCCAGGCACTGACCATCAAGTTGAACAAAGACGTGCCAATCGCTGATATCGAAGGGTTGATCAGCCAGCACAACCCGTGGGTCAAGCTGGTGCCGAACAACCGCGACATCAGCATGCAGGAGCTGAGCCCGACCAAGGTCACCGGCACCCTGAATGTACCGGTGGGCCGTCTGCGCAAGCTGAACATGGGCAGCCAGTTCCTCGGCGCGTTCACGGTTGGCGACCAGTTGCTGTGGGGCGCGGCCGAGCCGCTGCGCCGCATGCTGCGGATTTTGCTGGAGCGTTGATCGCTGCCTGTCTCGACAAACCCGTGCTCTGGTGACAGGCGCGGGTTTTTTATTGCTTTTTCGAGCCTTGTCGGGGGCAAGCCCCTCCCATATGCGAGGGTGTTCGCAGATCAAGCTGCGGATATCCATGCCCCGACACGGCGATCGGCCGCACCCCAGGCCCCAGGCTAATTGCCTCACCCCCGGCCACCCGGTAAAGTGCCGCTCCCCCCGCAATGCCCGAGGCAGCCCCCATGACCCAGACCTTTGAAATCGCCGTGATCGGCGCCACCGGCACCGTCGGTGAAACCCTGGTGCAGATTCTCGAAGAGCTGAAGTTTCCGGTGGGCACCCTGTATTTGCTGGCGGGCAATAACTCTGCCGGTGCGTCGGTGCCGTTTCGCGGCAAGAACGTGCGGGTCAAGGAAGTCGATGAGTTCGACTTCAGCAAGGCACAACTGGCGTTCTTCGCTGCAGGCCCGGCGGTGACCCTGAGTTTCGCCCCACGTGCCGTGGCGGCCGGCTGCTCGGTGATCGACTTGTCGGGTGCCTTGCCCGCCGATCAGGCGCCTGGCGTAGTGCCCGAGGCCAACGCTGACGTCCTCAAAGGCCTGAAAAAACCGTTCCTGCTCAGCAGCCCAAGCCCGTGCGCCACTCACTTGGCGGTGGTGCTGGCACCGTTGCGCGGTTTGCTCGACATCCAGCGTCTCAGCGTTACCGCCAACCTGGCGGTGTCGGCCCAAGGTCGCGAGGCGGTCACTGAACTGGCTCGTCAGACGGCGGAGCTGCTGAACGTGCGCCCTCTGGAGCCGACGTTCTTTGATCGGCAGATGGCCTTCAATCTCCTGGCCCAAGTCGGCACGCCTGATGCTCAAGGTCATACGGCACTTGAGAAGCGTCTCGTACATGAACTTCGTGCGGTTCTGGATTTACCTTCGCTAAAGATTTCCGCGACGTGCGTTCAAGCCCCGGTGTTTTTTGGCGATAGCCTGACTGTGTCGTTGCAATTGGCCGCGCCGGTCGACCTGGCGGCGGTCAACCGCACGTTGGACAGTGCGCCAGGTATCGAGCGGGTGGAGGAGGGGGATTACCCAACCGCCGTGGGCGATGCAGTGGGGCAGGACGTGGTGTATGTAGGCCGGGTTCGCGCCGGTGTGGATGACCCGGCGGAACTAAATCTGTGGTTGACGTCAGATAACGTACGCAAGGGCTCGGCGCTTAACGCTGTGCAGCTGGCGCAGTTGTTGATAAAAGGCCTTGCGTAAAAGATACTTGGCGGCAATTTGTAGATTGATTCTAACCAGGCGCTATGCTTGGCCCCAAGCAGGAACAGTTGCGCGTCGGTGACCTATCGGCTCGCCATGCCTTATGGCAAGCGGTTACCAACCTTCTCGCAGGCCGGGGAGTGTTCAAACAAAGGATGAGGCTATGGTTCAAGTTCGCAAACTGGTGTTAGCAATAGCGGCCGCCTCGGCGCTGTCCTCCGGTATGGCGCAGGCGCTGCAGCTGGGGGAAATGACCCTCAAGTCGAAGTTGAACCAGCCCTTGTCGGTGGAGATCGAATTGCTCGATGTCGGCGGCCTCACGGCGTCCGAGATCACCCCGAGCCTGGCTTCATCCCAGGCATTTGTGGATGCCGGCGTGGATCGCCAGGCGTTTCTCAACGACCTGACGTTTACCCCGGTGATCAACCCCAGCGGCCGCAGCGTGGTGCGGGTCACCTCCAGCAAGCCGCTGCCCGATTCCTACGTCCGTTTCCTGCTGCAGGTGCAGTGGCCCAACGGCCGCCTGATGCGCGATTACAGCGTATTGCTGGATCCTGCCAAGTTCGACCCGTCCGCTCCAGCCGCCACCGCGCCGGCTCCACGCTTGAGTGCGCCCGCCAGCGCCACGCCTGCCGTGAGCAAACCGGCCCAGCACACCACCTCTTCTCGCGACACCTTGTGGGAAATTGCCGAGAAGTACCGCAATGGTGGCTCGGTCCAGCAGACCATGCTGGCCATCCAGGCACTCAACCCGGGCGCCTTTATCGATGGCAATATCAACCGCCTCAAAACCGGCCAGGTGCTGCGCCTGCCCGACACCGTGCAAAGTACCGCGTTGCCGCAACCCCGTGCGATTGCTGAGGTGCGTGCGCAGAACGAGGCTTGGCGTCAGGGCCGCCGCGCGGCCAATAACCCGGCAGCCGGCAAGCAGCAACTGGATGCGACCAAGCGCGCTCAAGCGGGCAACGCCCCATCGACCACCAATGCCCAGGACAACCTGAGCCTGGTCTCGGCCGAAGCGGCCAGGAAGGGCGGCAAAGGCAAGGCCGGTGACAGCCAGGTCTTGAGCGACAAGCTGGCGATGACCCAGGAACAACTGGACACCACTCGCCGCGACAATGAAGAGCTGAAAAGCCGCGCAGCCGATTTGCAGAGCCAGTTGGACAAGCTGCAAAAGCTGATTCAACTGAAGAACGATCAACTGGCCCGCCTGCAGGCGGAAAAAGCTGACCCGGCGGCGCAAGCCACGACGGCGATGCCCGCCCAATTGGCAAGTGACCCGGCGGCCACCCCAGCGACACCCGCTGCGCCGGTCGCCACGCCGACGCCTGCTGCGCCGGCAGCGGAGCCGGTAACGCCGGTCGCCGCTGCAGACACCACACAAGGCAAGTTCGACGAGCTGCTGACCAACCCTGTCGTCCTCGGTGTCATCGGCGGCGCAGCGGGTCTGCTGGTGTTGTTGCTTCTGCTGCTGTGGGCGCGTCATCGCAATGCGCGCCGCGAAGAGGAAAAGCACTTGCGCATGGCGCGGGCCCTGGCCGAAGAGCCGCTGTTCAGCTCGGACATCCAACAGGACCTGCCACCGGACAGCTTTGAGGGTCTGGAGGTCTCGCCTCCCAGCGTAAAGCTGGCGGCCGCGCCGGCTCCGGCTCCGACACCCGTCGTTGAGCCTGCCGTCGCGGCGCCTACCGTTGCCTCCGTGCTCGCCCCGTTGGCGGTGGCCGTGGCCCCGCAAAACGCCAATGACGCGCTGGCCCAGGCACAATCCCATATTGATCGCGGTCACCTTAACCAGGCCGCCGATGTGCTGGAGCAGGCGATCAAGCACGAGCCCAAGCGCAGCGACCTGCGCTTGAAACTGATGGAAGTCTACGGCCTGCAAAGCGACAAGGACGGCTTCGTGACTCAGGAGCGCCAACTGGTGGCCAATGGTGAAAACCACGCCCAGGTCGAGCAACTCAAGTCGCGCTTCCCGGCCATGGCGGTCGTGGCGGCGGGTGTCAGTGCCGCGGTGGCCGCCGCCGCCCTTGACGCTCAGTACGTCAAGGAACTGCTGGAAGACAAGCCGGTTGCCCCTGCACCTGAGCCGGACGCGCTCGATACGGATTTTGATCTGAGCCTGGATGAGCTGGAAGCCGCGTCACCGGCCAATCTGGACGACGAGCTGAGTTTTGAATCGGTGCTGGCGCAGCAAACCGAAGCCAAGGCGAGCCCGGATGATTTGTCCGACTTCGACCTGGACCTGCAGTTGGACGCACCGGCATCGGCGCAATCGGATGACGACTTCCTTTCGGGCCTGGAAGAGGAGATGAAGGACGTCCCGGCAGTCGAGCCGCCGACCCTTACGCCTGCGGCACTGGACGATTTCGACCTGCCGGAAGATTTTGACCTGTCCCTGGCGGACGAGCCGGATGCAGCGGCTACGCCCGACGCCTTTGCGTCGGAACTCGATGACGTCAACGCTGAGCTGGATCGCTTGTCCCAGAGCCTGGAACACCCGCCGATCGAGCCGACCTTTACCGCTGAAGACGCGGCGCTGGGTGATGATGAACCGGAGTTCGATTTCCTCTCCGGCACCAACGAGGTCTCCACCAAGCTGGACCTGGCCCAGGCCTACATCGACATGGGTGATGCCGATGGCGCGAAAGATATACTCGCCGAAGTGCTGACCGAAGGGGATGAGTCCCAGCGCGGCGAGGCCAAGGAAATGCTCAGCCGGTTGGCATAAAACCCGGTAACTGACGCTGCGGCGGCCTTCGGGTCGCCGTTTTGCCTTATGCACACCCACCCATGGCGTCTGCGGCGTGTCGCTCTATAATGGCCGCCTTTGCGCAACTCATCAGGCTCTCAGTTCTTGGCAAATATAGATAACGCGGCCGCCGAAATGGCGGCCGCAGGCTTTTACCGCATCGCCCTGGGCGTGGAATACAAAGGCTCGCGCTATCGCGGCTGGCAGCGCCAGGCGTCGGGCGTGCTGACGGTGCAGGAAACCCTGGAGAAGGCCCTGTCCAAGGTTGCCGATTCACCGGTCTCGCTGATGTGCGCCGGGCGCACCGACGCCGGGGTTCATGCGTGTGGCCAAGTGGTGCATTTTGATACCCAGGCCGAACGCACAATGAAGGCGTGGGTCATGGGTGCCAACATCAATTTGCCCCATGACGTCAGCGTCACTTGGGCCAAGGTGATGCCTGCGCATTTCCATGCGCGCTTCAAGGCGATTGCCCGGCGTTACCGCTATGTGATCTATAACGACCAGATCCGTCCGGCGCACCTTAACGAAGAAATCACCTGGAACCACCGCCCCTTGGATGCAGAGCGCATGGCCGAGGCTGCGCAGCATCTGGTGGGCGTGCATGACTTCAGTGCGTTCCGTGCCGGCCAGTGCCAGGCCAAGTCGCCGATCAAGGAAGTCCATCACCTGCGGGTGACCCGCCACGGCAAGATGATTGTGCTGGACATCCGCGCCGGCGCGTTCCTGCATCACATGGTGCGTAACATCGCCGGCGTGTTGATGACCATCGGTACCGGCGAGCGTCCCGTGGAGTGGGCCAAAGAGGTGCTGGAGAGTCGCGTTCGTCGTACCGGTGGGGTGACGGCTCACCCGTTTGGCCTGTATCTGGTGGACGTGGAGTACCGTGACGAGTTCGAATTGCCGGAACGCTTTATCGGGCCGCACTTCCTCACCGGCTTCAGCGAACTTGGCGGCTGACGCCCTTAAAAGCTTTTGTTACCATCCGGGACTTTCTCGGCATACTCCTGAGGTTTTCACCACATGTCAGCCGTTCGCAGCAAGATTTGCGGGATTACCCGCATAGAAGACGCGCTGGCGGCAGTCGAGGCGGGTGCGGATGCGATCGGCCTGGTGTTTTATGCCAAGAGTCCGCGGGCGGTGAATGTGTTGCAGGCGCGGGCGATCATCGCCGCGCTGCCGCCCTTTGTGACCACCGTGGGCTTGTTCGTCAACGCCAGCCGTTGCGAGCTCAACGAAACCCTGGATGCTGTAGCGCTGGACCTGCTGCAGTTTCATGGCGATGAAAGTCCCGACGAATGCGAAAGCTATCAGCGCCCGTACATCAAGGCGCTTCGCGTCAAGGCCGGGGATGATATTGCCGCCGCCTGTGCCGCTTATGGCGGCGCGCGCGGGATTCTGCTCGATACTTATGTCGAAGGTGTGCCGGGGGGCACGGGTGAGGCATTCGATTGGTCGCTGATTCCCGAGGGGCTTAGCAAACCGATCATCCTGGCTGGTGGGCTCACCCCCGCGAATGTCGCGGCGGCCATCGAGCAGGTTCGCCCGTATGCGGTGGATGTCAGCGGTGGGGTGGAGCAGGGCAAAGGCATCAAGGATCACGGCAAGATTCACGCGTTCATGCATGCAGTGCGCAACAGCGGTGCGGGGATGTGACGGCTGGCAGTCTGCCGCCGTCCATAACTACCACTGTGTAAAACAGCCCGGCGCCGCCTGTGGGTGGCCTGGAAACAGAAGTGGCAACCCTGCGCTGGCAGGTTGTCTGGAAGGCTGAGGATACAGGCTGGAAATGGCAGGTCGAACGTCTGACCCCGTCTACTCTGTGTCATCGCCACATATGAATTTAGCTCAAGGGCATACGCGGGGCTGTGTTCAAGCCACCGGTACTGGAGAAAGAAAGCATGAGCAACTGGTTAGTAGACAAACTGATCCCTTCGATCATGCGTTCCGAGGTGAAAAAAAGCTCGGTTCCTGAAGGTCTGTGGCACAAGTGCCCTTCCTGCGACGCGGTGCTGTACCGCCCGGAGCTGGAAAAGACCCTGGACGTTTGCCCTAAGTGCAACCACCACATGCGTATCGGCGCCCGTGCGCGCATCGATATCTTCCTCGATGCCGATGGCCGTCAAGAGCTGGGCGCTGACCTGGAGCCGGTTGACCGTCTCAAGTTCCGCGACGGCAAGAAGTACAAGGACCGTCTGACCGCTGCGCAAAAGCAGACCGGTGAGAAGGACGCGTTGATCTCCGTCAGCGGCAAGCTGCTGGGCATGCCTGTTGTTGTGTCGGCGTTCGAGTTCTCCTTTATGGGCGGCTCCATGGGCGCCATCGTCGGTGAGCGCTTTGTTCGCGCCGCCAACTACGCCCTGGAAAACCGTTGCCCGATGATCTGCTTCGCCGCTTCCGGCGGTGCGCGCATGCAGGAAGCCTTGATCTCCCTGATGCAAATGGCCAAGACCTCTGCGGTACTGGCGCGTCTGCGCGAAGAAGGCATTCCGTTTATCTCTGTCTTGACCGACCCGGTCTACGGCGGCGTTTCTGCAAGCCTGGCGATGCTGGGCGACGTGATCGTCGGCGAACCGAAGGCCCTGATCGGCTTTGCCGGTCCGCGCGTGATCGAGCAGACCGTTCGCGAAAAGCTGCCCGAAGGCTTCCAGCGCAGCGAGTTCCTGCTGGAGCACGGTGCGATCGACCTGATTATCCCGCGTAGCGAGCTGCGTCCACGTCTGGGTAGCCTGCTGGCGCAAATGATGGGCCTGCCGACGCCGGTGTACGTCGCGCCTAAAGTCGAGCCAATCGTCGTGCCGCCGGTGCCTGCGAACCTATGACCCAACGTACCCTGGGCGAGTGGCTCGCCTACCTTGAGCAGTTGCATCCGTCCGCCATCGACATGGGCCTGGAGCGCTCGCAACAGGTAGCGGCCCGCCTCGGGTTGGGCCGGCCGGCACCGCGTGTGATCACGGTGACCGGCACCAACGGCAAAGGCTCTACCTGCGCTTTTGTCGCTGCGCTGCTGCAAGCCCAAGGGCTGAACGTGGGCGTGTACAGCTCGCCGCACCTGCTGCGCTACAACGAGCGGGTGCAGCTCAATGGCGTCGAAGCTACTGACGAGCAACTCTGCGAAGCCTTTGCCGCACTGGATGCCGGCCGCGGCGACACTTCCCTGACTTACTTCGAAATGGGCACTCTGGCGGCGTTCTGGCTGTTCGAGCGTGCGCAACTGGATGTGGTCGTGCTGGAAGTGGGCCTGGGTGGGCGTCTGGATACGGTGAATGTGGTGGATGCGGACCTGGCGCTGGTCACCAGCATCGGCGTGGACCATGCTGATTATCTGGGCGATACCCGCGAATCTGTTGCCTACGAAAAGGCCGGGATCTTCCGTCAGGGCAAGCCGGCGCTGTGCGGCGACCTGGACCCGCCACCGCCGTTGCTGGACAAGGTGCATGAGTTGGACTGCCCGTTCTTTTTGCGCGGGCGCGAATTCGACCTTGAGATCGGCGAGCAGCACTGGCAATGGCGTGGGCGCGATGCGCACGGCCAGCTCGTCGAGCTGCGCGATTTGCCCTTGCTCAACCTGCCGATGGAAAACGCCGCGCTCGCGCTGCAAGCCTATCTGTTGCTGGGCCTGCCGTGGAACGCCGAGCAGATTGTCGCGACCTTGCTGGCGACCCGGGTGGTCGGACGCCTGGATCGTCGGGCGTTCGAGTGGCAAGGCAAGCGCCTGAACCTGTTGCTCGACGTGGGGCATAACCCCCATGCAGCCGACTACCTGGCGCGGCGTTTGGCGCATACGCCCCCGGTCGGGCGTCGCCTGGCGGTGTTCGGTTTGTTGGCGGACAAGGACCTGGACGGTGTGGTTGCGCCATTGTTGGGCTGTGTTCAGGCTTGGGCGGTCGCGCCGCTGGATACGTCGCGCAGTCGTCCGGCGGCTGAGTTGCAGGTGGCGTTGCAGAACCTTGGTGCAACGGTGGCGTCGTATGCAAGCGTCACGGCGGCTCTTGAAGCGCAGTGCGCGGTAGCCACGGCCGAGGACGAGATTCTGTTGTTCGGATCATTTTATTGTGTTGCCGAGGCGCTCGAGTGGTTGGCCCGGCGCTCCACGGAGGAAGCTGCACATGGCATTACTGGATAGCGCATACAAGCAGCGAATGGTTGGGGCTCTGGTCCTGGTGGCGTTGGCGGTGATTTTCCTGCCGATGTTGTTTTCCCGTCAGGATGAGCAGCGCCAGGTTGTCGTCGAGGCTCCGGCAGCGCCGCAGGCCCCGGCGGTGCCGCAGGTGCAGGTCGAGCCGGTGGTGGTGCCTGAGCCCCAGGCCCTGCCCGAGGAAGAGCCGGTGCCGACCGATGAGGAAGTGGCTGCGCAACAGGCGCCGTCGATGCCGGTGCAACCAAGCGTGCCGGTGGTCAAGCCTGCACCTGCCGTGGCTGCCAAGCCCGTTGTGCCGACACCTGCGCCCAAGCCGGTTGCACCGCAGCCTGCTGCGCCGGGCAAGCCGGATGTGGGGCAGAGCCGGATCGACCCGAATGGTTTACCGATCAGTTGGTCGATCCAGGTCGCCAGCCTGGGCAATCGCGAAGGCGCCGACGCTTTGCAGAAGAAGCTGCGCGCCCAGGGCTACAACGCTTATATCCGCAGTGCCGATGGCAAGAACCGGGTATTTATTGGGCCGCTGATCGAGCGCGCCGAGGCGGATCGCCTGCGCGACCTGCTGGATCGTCAGCAGAATCTTAAGGGGTTCGTGACCCGCTTCCAGCCCGAGCGCGGCTGATTCAAGCCGATCACTCGGTGCACGTGTGGGAGGGCGCTCGCCCTCGGTGGTGGTGTGACAGTCGACGGATGAATGACTGATCCGCCGCTATCGGAGGCGAGCCCCTCCCATTTTGGTTTTGTGGTGGGGTTGAGATCGGATTCGCTCGTCCCAAACTATTGATTTGCAAAGCAGCCGCAAACACCGCTTACCGACAGCCCGACGCTCTGCTAAAATTCGCCGCCTTATCCGTCCGTAGGCTCTAACGTGCCATTTACCTGGGTTGACTGGGCGATCGTTGCAATCGTCGCCATCTCCGCTTTGATCAGTCTAAGCCGCGGCTTCGTAAAAGAAGCACTGTCGTTGCTGACCTGGATCATCGCAGGAGTCGTAGCCTGGATGTTCGGCGGTTCATTGTCGGTCTATCTGGCCGGATATATCGAAACACCTTCGGCCCGCGTCATCGCGGGCTGCGCCATCATGTTCATCGCCACGCTGCTGGTGGGGGCAATGGTCAATTATCTTATTGGCGAGTTGATACGTGTCACCGGCCTCTCCGGGACCGATCGATTTCTGGGCATGGCTTTTGGTGCCGCGCGTGGCGCGTTGCTGGTGGTCGTGGCAGTCGGGCTGTTGAGCCTGGGGCCGGTACAGCAGGATGCGTGGTGGCAGGAGTCGGTACTCGTGCCAAAGTTTCTATTGGTTGCAGACTGGTCCAAGAACCTCATATTGGGGTGGAGCAGTCAGTGGCTGGCCAGCGGAATCAGCGTACCCGCTGATCTTCCGTTCAAGGAACACCTCTTGCCGGCCAAAACGCCTCAGTAAGAGTGTTCAGTCAAGATTCATTAAGTAGGGGTTGCGTCGCATGTGTGGCATCGTCGGTATCGTCGGTAAGTCGAACGTCAATCAGGCGCTGTATGACGCGCTAACCGTCCTCCAGCACCGCGGCCAGGACGCTGCCGGTATTGTGACCAGCCACGACGGCCGGTTATTCCTGCGCAAGGATAATGGTCTGGTACGTGACGTGTTCCATCAGCGTCACATGCAGCGCCTGGTCGGGCACATGGGTATTGGCCATGTGCGTTATCCGACCGCTGGCAGCTCGACGTCGGCCGAAGCTCAACCGTTTTACGTCAACTCGCCTTACGGCATCACCCTGGCGCATAACGGTAACCTGACCAACGTTGAACAACTGGCCAAGGAGATCTACGAATCTGACCTGCGCCACGTCAACACCAGTTCCGACTCGGAAGTGCTGCTTAACGTGTTCGCACACGAACTGGCCCAGCGCGGCAAGCTGCAGCCGACCGAAGAAGACGTATTTGCCGCCGTGATCGACGTGCACAACCGTTGTGTCGGTGGTTATGCCGTGGTGGCGATGATCACCGGTTACGGTATCGTCGGTTTCCGCGATCCGCATGGCATCCGTCCGATCGTGTTTGGTCAGCGTCACACCGACGAAGGCGTCGAGTACATGATCGCTTCCGAAAGCGTGTCCCTGGACGTGCTGGGCTTCACCCTGATCCGTGACCTCGCGCCGGGCGAAGCGGTGTACATCACCGAAGATGGCAAGCTGCACACCCGTCAGTGCGCTGTAGCGCCGAAACTCACCCCTTGCATCTTCGAACACGTCTACCTGGCGCGTCCGGATTCGATCATCGACGGTGTTTCGGTGTACAAGGCGCGCCTGCGGATGGGCGAAAAGCTCGCCGACAAGATCCTGCGCGAGCGCCCTGAGCATGATATCGACGTGGTGATCCCGATCCCGGACACCAGCCGCACCGCTGCGCTGGAATTGGCGAACCATCTGGGCGTCAAGTTCCGCGAAGGCTTCGTGAAGAACCGCTACATCGGCCGTACCTTCATCATGCCTGGCCAGGCTGCACGCAAGAAATCAGTGCGTCAGAAGCTCAACGCCATTGAGCTTGAGTTCCGCGGCAAGAACGTGATGCTGGTGGATGACTCCATCGTGCGCGGCACTACGTGCAAGCAGATCATCCAGATGGCCCGTGAAGCGGGTGCGAAGAACGTTTACTTCTGTTCCGCAGCGCCCGCCGTGCGTTACCCGAACGTGTACGGTATCGACATGCCGAGCGCCCACGAACTGATCGCCCACAACCGCACCACCCAGGATGTGGCTGACCTGATCGGCGCCGACTGGCTGATCTACCAGGACCTGTCGGACCTGATCGAAGCGGTGGGCGGTGGCAAGATCAAGATCGAGCAGTTCGACTGTGCCGTGTTCGACGGCAAGTACGTGACCGGAGACGTCGACGAGGCCTACCTGAACAAAATCGAGCAGGCACGTAACGACTCGTCGAAGATCAAGACCCAGGCGGTCAGTGCGATCATCGATCTGTATAACAACTGAGTAACCACCGGCCCTGAGGGGCCGGTTTTGTATCTTAAATAAAGAATTCGAGTAAGGAGTGGCAGCATGAGTCAGGAATGGGATGCCGGTCGGTTGGACAGCGACCTCGATGGCGTGGCTTTCGATACCCTGGCTGTGCGCGCCGGCCAGCACCGCACCCCGGAAGGTGAGCACGGCGATCCGATGTTCTTCACCTCCAGCTACGTGTTCCGTACCGCGGCTGATGCGGCTGCACGGTTTGCTGGCGAAGTGCCGGGCAACGTGTATTCGCGCTACACCAACCCGACCGTGCGTGCGTTCGAAGAGCGTATCGCGGCCTTGGAAGGCGCTGAGCAGGCGGTGGCAACGGCCACCGGCATGGCGGCGATCATGGCTGTGGTAATGAGCCTGTGCAGTGCCGGCGACCACGTGTTGGTGTCGCGCAGCGTGTTCGGCTCGACCATCAGCCTGTTCGAGAAGTACTTCAAGCGCTTCGGTATCGAAGTGGACTACGTGCCCCTGGCGGACCTGTCCGGCTGGGACGCGGCGATCAAAGCCAATACCAAATTGCTGTTCGTCGAGTCGCCGTCCAACCCGCTGGCCGAGTTGGTGGACATCGCCGCGTTGTCGGAAGTTGCCCACGCGAAGGGCGCGATGCTGGTGGTCGATAACTGCTTCTGCACGCCTGCCCTGCAACAGCCGCTGAAGCTGGGCGCGGACGTCGTTGTGCACTCGGCGACCAAGTTCATCGACGGCCAGGGCCGTTGCATGGGGGGCGTGGTTGCCGGTCGCGCCGAGCAGATGAAGGAAGTGGTGGGGTTCCTGCGCACTGCCGGTCCGACCTTGAGCCCGTTCAATGCCTGGATCTTCCTCAAGGGGCTGGAAACCCTCAGCTTGCGCATGAAGGCCCATTGCGCCAACGCCCAGGCCTTGGCCGAGTGGCTGGAGCAGCAGGACGGTATCGAAAAAGTCCACTACGCCGGCCTCAAGAGCCATCCGCAGCACGAACTGGCCCAGCGTCAGCAGCGCGGCTTCGGTGCGGTGGTGAGCTTTGAGGTCAAGGGTGGCAAGGAGGGCGCCTGGCGCTTTATCGATGCGACGCGCCTGATCTCGATCACTGCCAACCTGGGCGACAGTAAAACCACCATTACCCACCCAGGTACCACGTCCCATGGGCGCCTGGCGCCGCAGGAGCGTGAAGCGGCCGGTATCCGTGACAGTCTGATCCGCGTCGCTGTGGGTCTGGAAGACGTGACTGACTTGCAGGCGGACCTGGCTCGCGGGTTGGCGGCCTTGTGATTGAATGGTCACTGGAGGCCGCAACGGCCAGTAACGGGCGCGTCGCGCTGGTGACGGGCGCTGCGCGGGGCATTGGTCTGGGCGTTGCCGCGTGGCTGGTCAGTGAAGGCTGGCAAGTGGTGTTGGCTGATCTGGATCGCCAGCGCGGATCCCAGGTGTCCAAGGTGCTGGGTGAGAACGCCTGGTTTATCACCATGGACGTGGCCGACGAAAAACAAGTTGCCGCAGGCGTCGCCGAAGTGCTTGGGCAATTCGGGCGTCTGGATGCGCTGGTATGTAATGCGGCGGTGGCCGACCCGCGTAACAGCACCCTGGAAAGTCTCGATCTGGCTTACTGGAATCGTGTGCTGGCGGTGAACCTCAGTGGGCCGATGTTGCTGGCCAAGCACTGCGCGCCGTACCTGCGGGCCCATGGTGGTGCGATCGTCAACCTGGCGTCGACCCGCGCCGGTCAATCCGAGCCGGATACCGAGGCCTACGCGGCGAGTAAGGGCGGCTTGTTGGCGCTGACGCACGCGTTGGCCATCAGCCTCGGACCTGAAGTACGGGTCAATGCGGTCAGCCCGGGTTGGATCGATGCACGTGATCCGGCCGCGCGCCGCGCCGAGCCACTGACCGATGCCGATCATGCCCAGCATCCGGCGGGCAGGGTGGGTACGGTCGAGGACGTGGCGGCGATGGTGGCGTGGCTGCTGTCGCGTCAGGCGGGCTTTGTGACCGGGCAGGAGTTTGTGGTGGACGGTGGCATGAGCAAGAAGATGATTTACAGCGAGTAGGGCGTGCAGGCGTCTTGAAGCAATTTTGTCTTTTTTAGAAAAACTTCAAGCGGGCTATTGACTTAGGTCCGTTACCTGCGTAAATTTCGCGGCCTCAACGAAGCAAAGGGTGATTAGCTCAGCTGGGAGAGCATCTGCCTTACAAGCAGAGGGTCGGCGGTTCGATCCCGTCATCACCCACCACTTCTTGAGAGTTTTGCCCCAGGGCAAGACGCAACTTTATAGGTTGCACCGACGCGCAGCGGTAGTTCAGTCGGTTAGAATACCGGCCTGTCACGCCGGGGGTCGCGGGTTCGAGTCCCGTCCGCTGCGCCATATTTTCCAGGTTCGATGTATCGGGCCTGAGATCGAACAGCCAACGTTGATCGATCAGATGTTTAAAGACGGTTGGCGGTTTTCGCTCAACTGGTCAAGCGATACGCAGCGGTAGTTCAGTCGGTTAGAATACCGGCCTGTCACGCCGGGGGTCGCGGGTTCGAGTCCCGTCCGCTGCGCCATATCTGCCTCAAGGCCCACTGAACGCCTTGGAGCACAAAGCAAGCGTCAAGCTTCTTTGATCCGATAGCAAAGACCCTGGTCGAAAGACCGGGGTTTTTTGTGTCTGCGATTTGATGTCCGGTTGCGGGAGCCGGCGAACCGGCTCCCGCAATGGCGTCAGAACCCCAGCTTATCGCGCAAGCCGTAGTACCAGGCGCCCAATGCTGCAAAGGGTGTGCGCAACAGTTGGCCGCCCGGGAAAGGATAGTGCGGCAGGTCGGCGAACGCATCAAAACGCTCTGCCTGGCCTCTGAGTGCCTCCGCCAACACTTTGCCCGCCAGGTGCGTGTACGTCACGCCGTGGCCACTGCAGCCCTGTGAATAGTAGATATTGTCGCCCAGGCGCCCTACCTGCGGCAGGCGCGACAGGGTCAGCAGGAAATTGCCTGTCCAGGCGTAATCAATCTTCACATCCTTGAGCTGCGGGAAGGCCTTGAGCATTTTTGGTCGGATGATCGCCTCGATATTCGCTGGGTCGCGCGCGCCATACACCACGCCGCCGCCGAAGATCAGGCGTTTGTCGCCGGTCAGGCGGTAGTAGTCGAGCAGGTAGTTGCAGTCTTCCACGCAGTAATTCTGCGGCAGGAGGGTCTTGGCCAGTTCATCCCCCAGCGGTGCGGTAGTGATCACTTGTGTGCCGCAAGGCATGGACTTGGCGGCCAGTTCCGGCACCAGATTGCCCAGGTAGGCATTGCCCGCCACGATGATGAACTTGGCTCTGACCTTGCCCTCGGCGGTATGTACTACCGGGTTGGCGCCGCGCTCGATACGCACCGCCGCCGATTGTTCGTAGATGGTGCCGCCCAGGGATTCCACGGCAGCCGCCTCACCCAGCGCCAGGTTCAGCGGATGGATATGCCCACCGCTCATGTCCAGCAGGCCGCCGACATAGTTGTCACAGGCCACCACCTCGCGGATGCGGCGTTCGTCCAGCAATTGCAGTTGCGTGTGGCCGTAGCGCTCCCACAGGCGCTTCTGCGACTCCAGGTGGCCCATGTGCTTGCTGTTTAGCGCGGCGAACACGCCACCGTCCTTCAGGTCGCACTGGATCTGATACTTGGCGACCCGCTCACGAATGATCCTGCCGCCTTCAAACGCCATCTGCCCCAAGAGCTGCGCCTGCTGAGACCCGACGCTGCGCTCGATCACATCGATATCGCGGCTGTAGCTGTTGACGATCTGCCCGCCATTGCGGCCCGAGGCGCCAAAACCCACTTTGGCGGCTTCCAGGACAGTCACGCGAAAGCCGTTCTCCAGCAGGAACAGCGCGCTGGATAGGCCGGTATAGCCGGCGCCGATCACGCAGACATCGGTTTCGACATCGCCTTGCAGCATCGGGCGAGGCGGAACGGCATTCGCTGACGCCGCGTAATACGACTGGGGGTAGGGGGTGTTCGCCATCCTGGAACCTCTGTTTTATATTTTTTACGAGTGTGCCGATCCTACCTCAGTTGAAAATTGCCTGCCAGCCAGCAGGAAAAGAGCTACGCGCGGGCTGCAAATAAAAAATTCGCATATTCATAGGGTTAGCTGCAAAAAAGATGTTGACACACCTTCTGAATTCCGTAGAATGCCGCCTCACAGCAGGCACGTAGCTCAGTTGGTTAGAGCACCACCTTGACATGGTGGGGGTCGTTGGTTCGAGTCCAATCGCGCCTACCAAACAAAATCCGCTCTGCTGGGCGGTCTAGAAGGGCTCACCGAAAGGTGAGCCCTTTTTTGTTACCTGCGATTTGTCAGTGCTAAAAGGACCTCTTCCCAAAGCAACCTGGATCGGGTGGTGACGGCTACCAGCGAGATCAGGCAGTCACCGCGGCTGTCTTAGCCGCCACCTGCAAACCAGACGTTGAGCAGAATCAGTTCAACTACGGCCACGCACAGCAAAAACATCACGAACCCGAGTGAGAAAACGCGTTTGCGCCGTGGTGGTGTGTAATCGTTGCTGAGCTCTAATAGCTTGAGCAGCAGGTCGATCAGACGCCCGATGAACTCCAGAAACTCGCTCATCCCAGGGGCGTCTCACTTGCCTTGGCGTTCTTGATATCACTGATCATCTGCTTGGCAATCGCCTGCACCTGTTTTTTGGTCAGGGCCGGGGTAATCCCTTCCCGCGCTGAAGAGCACATGTCGTAAGTACGCGAACCTGCGGCGACCTGTCTACTTCTTGTTACCTGCACCGGCGTCATTCACCAACAAAATTTATTGGTGCGCAGCAACAATTTTTCTTGTTGGACACCTCGCGCTTCCAGGCAGCAAAGTTGCCGCCACTGACGCTCGCCCTTACGGGTCAACAATAAAAAACCGAGCCGACTGCACGCCACTTCTTGCTGTGAACCCCTTGTTCACATCCTGCTGTAATGGCGCCGCAGCGCGCACTTAAGGACTTCATCGCCATGCAAACTGTTGTGAACCTATGGCCGTTGATCGGCGTACTTGTGATCGTGGTTGGCTTTGTTTTGCGCTTCAATCCGTTGTTGGTGGTCACCGCCGCCGCTATCACCACCGGGCTTGCCGCCCATTTCCCGCTGGAAAAAATCCTCGCCACCATGGGCGATGGCTTCCTTCAGACCCGTGCCCTGCAATTGATCCTCTTGTTGCCCCTGGCGGTCATCGGCTTGCTGGAGCGCCATGGGTTGCGCCTGCACGCGCAGAACTGGATTGCGCGATTCGAGCGTGCCACGGTCGGCCGCCTGCTAATCATTTACCTGTTTGTGCGCGAATCCACGGCTGCCATGGGCTTGACCAGCTTGGGTGGACACCCGCAGATGGTGCGCCCGTTGCTGGCCCCCATGGCCGAAGGCGCGGCGGAAAAACGCTACGGCAAACTGCCGGACAAGCTGCGCCACAAGGTGTTGGCCATGTGCGCGGCGACCGACAACGTCGGCCTGTTTTTTGGTGAAGACATCTTTGTAGCCTTTGGTGCGATCGCGCTGATGCACACCTTCCTGTTGGGCTCGGGAATCGATGTCGAGCCGCTGCACATTGCAGTGTGGGGCATTCCCACGGCGATCTGCGCCTTCATCATCCACGCGATCCGCCTGCATCGGTTTGACCGCCGGCTGACCCGCGAGATGACGCCTGCGTCCACCACCGTGGAGGCCGCCCAATGATTATTTCCATTCAATACCTGTACTGGCTCGCCGGCGTGCTGCTGCTGATCACTGCTGGCATGATCCTGTTGGACCGCACGCACCCCAAGCGCCTGTCCAGCGCGCTGTTCTGGTTGCTCTTCGCCATCCCATTCCTGGTGGGCGAGCGCCTGCCATCGGTGGTGGTCGGCGCAGGCGTGGTGGTGATGGCGTTGATCGCAGGCCTGGGCGGCGTTGGCCGTGGCAGCCATGTCGAGTTGCACGACAAGGCGTCCCGTGCCAGCGCCGGCCGCCTGGGGCATAAGTTGTTCATTCCGGCGCTGGCGATCCCGCTGACCACGGTGATCGGTTCGGTGCTGCTCAAGCACACTGAGATTGGTGGCGTTGCGCTGCTGGACCCGAAAAACACCACCTTCGTGTCCCTCGGCATTGGCTGCCTGATCGCCCTCGGCCTGGCCTGCTGGCTGACCCGTGATACGCCGGTGCAAGCGTTGCGTGAATCGCGCCGCCTCACCGAGGCCTTGGGCTGGGCCATGGTGCTCCCGCAAATGCTGGCGATGCTCGGCCTGCTGTTCAATGAAGCCGGTGTGGGGACGGCCGTTGCCCACGTCACCACCACTTATATCAACCTGGATTTCAAGTTGGTGGCGGTGATGGTCTATGTGTTGGGCATGGCACTGTTCACAGTGATCATGGGCAATGGTTTTGCCGCGTTCCCGGTGATGACCGGCGGTGTCGGCGTGCCGGTGCTGGTGGGCATCTACGGCGGGAACCCTGCGGTGATGGCGGCCATCGGCATGTTCTCCGGCTACTGCGGAACGCTGATGACACCGATGGCCGCCAACTTCAATATCGTACCGGCCGCGTTGCTGGAGTTGCCGGACAAGAACGCGGTGATCAAGGCCCAGTTGCCCACGGCGTTGATGATGCTGGTGGTGAATATCGTGCTGCTTTATCTATTGATGTGAGGCCAGGATGAAAACCGTACTGCTGATGGGGTTCGAGCCTTTTGATCAAGAACTGGTGAACCCGTCCTGGGAAGCCGCGCGCCAGTTGGACGGGTTCAAGATTGACCAGGATGTGAGGGTCGTGGCCCGCGAACTGCCGTGTGCGTTCGCCACGGCGGGCGAGCGCATGCTGCAATTGATTGACGAATTGCGCCCAGCGATGGTCATCGCCACCGGCCTGGCGCCGGGGCGTAGCGAGATTTCCATGGAGCGGGTGGCGATCAATATCAACGATGCGCGCATCCCCGATAATTTGGGTGAGCAGCCCGTGGATACGCCCATCGTGAACGGCGGTCCGGCGGCCTACTTTTCGACGCTGCCGATCAAGGCCATGGTCAAGGCGGTGCGTGAGGCGGGGATTGCAGCGTCTGTGTCGCAGACGGCGGGTACCTTTGTGTGCAATCAGGTGTTTTATCGTTTACAGCATGAGCTGGTGGGTTCGGCTGTGCGCAGTGGTTTTATCCATGTGCCAGGTGAGTCACTGATGCCGCTATCGCGCCTGGTAGATGGGCTGCGCGTGGCGGTGTCTGTGGCGTGGAACACCTCAGTGGATGCGGTGGAGGTGGGCGGCCAGGTGAGTTGATTCAGCGCGTGGCGCGGGAACTTCAACTACAGTCCACCTACGTTCCTGCCTTGGAAAATCGTCATGATCAAGTCGTTGAAGTTTGCGTCTGTTGCGTTGTCGCTTGTGCTGTTTGCCGGCAGCGGTATGGCCCTGGCAGATCCCGGTAACGGCAAGGGGCAAGGTAATAACAAAGGCAACAGCCAAGGTGGGCAGGGGCATGAAAAGCCCAAAGGCAAAGGTGGCGCGGGCAATCACGGGCCTGCTGTCGACCGTGGCAGCGTACTGAGTGTGCTGGGCGGCTATCGCGATTACTGGAGCCCAGGACCTGCACTGCCGCCGGGTATCCGCAAGAACCTGGCGCGCGGCAAACCGCTGCCGCCGGGTATTGCCAAGAAGCTGGACGGGCGTTTAGCCGGGCGCTTGCCCCATTACGATGGGTATGAGTGGCAGCAGGCAGGCACCGACCTGATACTGGTGACCATCGCGACGGGCATCATTTACGAAGTGCTCAATGGCGCGTTGGACTGAGCGCGCGTCCTTCATGCTTCAGGCCCTGGAAAGAACAGCTCGAAACACGTCACGCCGTCCTGGCTGCTGACGCTGTACCGGCCGTTATGCAACTGCATGATGGTCGCGACGATGGACAGGCCCAGCCCGTTGGATTGGGCCGACCGTTCCCGTGATTCATCCACCCGATAAAACCGTTCGAACAGCCGCGACAAGTGCTCGGCCGGGATGGTTTCGCCGTGGTTATTGACTCGCAGACGGATACCGTCGGCCTGTGCAACGGCCTGGATCACCAGCTCGGAGCTCGGCGCCGCATATTTGATGGCATTGGCGCACAGGTTCGCCAGGGCGCGGCGCAGCAGCATCGGCTCGGCCCAGATCACGCCGTCACCCTCGGCTCGAATGGTGATATCTCTGTCGCCCGCCAAGCCTTCGAAGTAATCGGCGATGCGTTCCAGTTCATCCGTCGCACTCAATGCCTGGCGCTGGCGCAAGGCGCTGGCCGGGTCGGTGCGGGCCAGAAACAGCATGTTGTCGAGCATTCGCGCCAGGCGCTCCAGTTCCTCGACATTGGAGGCCAGGAGTTGCTGGTAGCTCTCGACGCTGCGCTGCTGTTGCAGGGCAACTTGGGTTTCCCCCAGCAGGTTGTTGATCGGCGTGCGCAGTTCATGAGCCATGTCGGTGGACACCTGGCCCAGTTGTACAAAGCCCTTGGCCAGGCGTTCAAGCATGGTGTTGAACGAATCGATCATCGGCAGCAGCTCTTTTGGTGCCCCGTGGCTGTCGAGACGTTCGGCCAGATTGCCGACGCCGATCCCCTGGGCGTGTTCGGCCAGGCGGCGCAGGGGTTGCAGACCCCGATGCACCAGCAGGTAGCCCACCAATGCGAGGATGATGGCGGCGATACTCGCCAGGATATATACGCTCAACCGGTAGCTGGCGAGCATGGCGGTGCGCTCGGTCATCAGGCGCCCGCTGGTGACTTGCAGGCTGCCCAAGTCGCCGGAGTCGATGGACGCGGCCAGGGTGGAAAAGGGCACGCCATTGACCCCCGGCAGGTGTTGCACATCGCTCAGCGCAAGCACGTGGCCCTTGGGCACTGGCTTGATCGCCGGCAGGTCGATATTGGCCGGGTTTACCAGCAGCAGCGGTGCCTGGCCGGGCGTGGCAATGCTTAGCACCGACTCGCGATTGCCCAGCATGTTCTGGAACAATTCCGGCTTGGTCTTGATCAGGTCAAGGGTGTTGCTGTCATTGAGCAGGTTGCGCAGTTGGTCCACGCGGGAAATCAGCTGCGCGTCGTCGCGGCGGATCAGCTCGCGTTCCAGCTCACGGTACAGCGCCACGCCCAGGCTGGCCAACAAGGCAAAAGCGAGCAGGGCGAAGATCAGCGCCAGACGCAGGGTCAGGGAATAATGGCGACGATTGCTCATGGCTGGGTGTCGAAACGGTAGCCGATGCCGCGCACGCTGTGGATCAGCTTGAGCGGGAACGGGTCGTCGATCTTCAGACGCAGGCGCCGCACGGCCACGTCCACCACGTTGGTATCGCTGTCGAAATTCATGTCCCATACACGTGAGGCGATCAGCGAGCGTGACAGCACCTGGTCCTGATGGGTGGCGAACAGGTGCAGCAGGGCGAATTCCTTGTTAGTCAGGGTGATACGCGTGCCTGCACGGGTAACACGGCGTTTGAGCACGTCGATGTGCAGGTCGGCGATTTGTAGCTGTTCTTCCTCCCGGCTCGGACCTCGGCGGGTCAGGGTGCGCAGGCGTGCTACCAGTTCGGCGAAGGAGAACGGCTTGATCAGGTAGTCATCAGCGCCCAGTTCCAGGCCTTTGATGCGGTCGGCAATGTCATCGCGGGCGGTCAGGAAAAGAACCGGTGTGTCGATTTCCTTGCGCAGGCGGCGCAGCACTTCCCAGCCGTCCATTTTCGGCATCATCACGTCCAGCACGATTACGTCGAACGCGGTCTCCAGCGCCTGGTGCAGGCCGTCCACGCCATCACGGGCGAGGCTTACGGAGTAACCCTGTTCCTGCAGGCCATTGAGCAGGTAATTACCGGCCTTGGGTTCGTCTTCGACAACGAGGATGTTCATGGGAAATGCCCTGATTCAATACGTGGCGCCAGTGTAGCCCGATCAATTGTCACTGGCGCAGCCGGTGGCCTGGACCTGATAGTCGAGTACGTGTTCGCGACCCTGGTGATCGAGGTAGTCGAGCCTTGCCGGGACGACGCCGCACTGACCATAGGTGTCGGTGCTCGACAGTACTTTGGCCACATCCAGGTGAACGAAAAAGCCGGTCTTGTCGTGGATCACGTTGGCGTTATCAGCCGCGAACACCGAGCTGGTAGCAAGCAAGGCGGTCAGTGCGAGGATAAAAAGTTTCATAGCTGTCTCTCTGTTGGTAACGGGATGGCTGCCAAGTTGTGGCAGTGGCGTCACGGTAACCAGAGGACCCGAACAGCCCGCCAACAGGAGGATGACAAGTTTGTAATGATTGGCGGCGCGAGGTGCTCGTCGCGTTTACAAGTCATGAGGTGATCCGTAGATTGCACCGGGCCGATTATTCGTTTCAGCCCACGAGGAAGCCACGCCGTGTCCATCCGAGGTTCAGCCGTATTTAACCGTCCTTACCGCGCTTTCCTGTTCGATATGGACGGGACGCTGCTCAACTCCATTGCCGCCGCCGAACGGGTGTGGAGCATCTGGGCTGAGCGCCATGGGCTGGATGTGGCGGCGTTCCTGACCACCATTCATGGCGCCCGTGCGATCGATACCATCAGGCGTCAAGCGTTGCCCGGCGTCGATCCGGAGGTTGAGGCACAGTGGATCACCGAGGCGGAAATCAACGATGTGCAAGGTGTGGTGGCGATTCCCGGGGCTGTCGACTTTCTAAAGCGCCTGCCTGAAGACCAGTGGGCGCTGGTGACGTCTGCTCCCAAGGCGCTGGCAGTGCGACGACTGCAGGCGGCGGGTATCACGCCGCCGGCGGTATTGGTCACCGCCGAAGATGTCGCGATCGGCAAGCCGAACCCAGCCTGTTATGTGCTGGGAGCCCAGCGCCTGGGTGTGCCGGTGCAGGACTGTCTGGTGTTTGAAGATGCCGGCGTAGGTATTCGCGCGGGGGAGGCGGCCGGGGCGGATGTGATGGTGGTGACGGCCACCCACCACGCGCCCATGGACACGGTGCATCCGTCGATTGAGCGGTATGAGCAACTGCAGGTCCGGCGCGACGTCAATGGCTTATTGTGCGTGGAGCGCACGACGCCCTGATGCAAAAAGGCCGAGCCCGTTACCGGTCTCGGCCTGGTTCGTAACTAGCGCAGGCAGGTGGCGCGTGCATTCGATCACTGCGCATGGTTTGGCGTGACAACACCATTTCCCTGAGAATTTCGTTGGCCAGCCGTGCAATCGCTTCGGCGCCGCGATAGTGCGCGCGCACAATGCCGGTGATTGCAAAGTTGTCGGTGTCCGGACCGCTCAGGATGGCCGAGAGGGTTCCGTCAGCGTGTAAGGTGCAGGTGACCTTGTAGCTGGGCAGTCGGGCTGCCAGTTCAGATTCGATTTGGGTTTTACTGAGGGTATCCATCGGCTTCAGCACCTTTACTGGCTGTGCGAACAATCCCAAGAATAGGTCCTGTTGCGAGCCTGTAAATACCGGCGATCTGATGGCAGGCAGCGTCGGTCAGCCTGCGGCTTTTTGCGCGGTTCGCTGGCAAAGTTTGCGCTGAACTGCCTTCTGGATAGGCTTGAGGCAGAACATGAACAGGTAGCCGCACAGCAGTAGTGTCAGGTCCAGCCAGGAACGGGGGCCGCCGGCGTCTTCCAGTTTCAGCTTAAGGGCATATTCCAAGCCGACGAACGCCATCCCAATCAGCAAGGCGATTGCCCACGATCGGGAAAGAAACGGCTGCACGGTAGTGGGCCTCATCGACGGGCTCCTGAGTGCACACAGACGGCTGTGATGTCAGTCAGTGGATTCGGCCTTAGATAACGTAACAAGTTCCATACGTGACGACAGTTTCATCCTGAGGGCAGATGAGCGTATCGACAACGCAAGTGGCGCAACACACAAGAGCAATTCGAAGGGGTTTTCGCCAGCCGTTACAGTGCACGAACGGGCTGGCTACTGAGGGCGCTTCAAGGCGTCTGGTTTTTGTCCGGAGCAGTCAGGCCGGCCTGGATGCGTTGGTAGATCTCTTCGCGATGTACGGCAACATCTTTGGGCGCGTTGATGCCGATTCGTACTTGCTGGCCGCTTACGCCGAGGATGGTGATCGTGATGTCATCACCGATGTTTATGCTTTCACCGACTTTGCGGGTGAGTATAAGCATGGACTTCTCCTTGATTACTTTTAAGGACACATGTTTCAGACAGGGCAGGTGTCGGATGTGTGTAGCTTACTGCTAAGCGCTTCCCTGTGACTGCCTCTTTTAGGACGCATAGAGGCGACATTAATTCCCATGGCGGCATCATACAGGTCTGGGATACATCATTCGCATTGTTTAAGCCAACGTTTATGACGGCCAGAATAGACAGTGAATGATAAAGTCGCCTCTTTATCCTTTAAAGGAGCAGGGCAGTGCGTAAAGTAGCGATGGCAATGGCGGTGTTGGCACTGGCCGGATGCGGTGAAGGCAAAAGCGTCGATGCGCCCAGGGCCAAGCCTGCCGTCACCGAAACCCAGCCACAAACCGGCGCGATTGCCGCCCAGGAATGGGATCTGCGGGTTGGTCCGCCAGACCACAAGTTGCAGGCGATCACCGACCTGACCGCGTGGTTGCTCGAACATGGTTTCAATTTTTATATCGTGAAGGTCGACGGTAAGGACGAGGTGCTTTTGGGGCCGTTCGCAACCAAGGCAGAAGCCGAAGCCAAGCAGACGCTGCTCAACGAAAAAATGGCCCGCGCCAAGAAAACCGACACCGTCTCCGAAATCATCGAGCACAACGCCGCGCAATGACTGGCTGGATCGGGCGGCATGCCGCCCACGTTCAGCCGCAGGCTTTGAGGTTCACAGGGCCTACAAATTCATTGCCGCGTCCCATGACGCACGCCACGGTCTGGTTACGCTGGCGCTCCCAGGCCTGCACCGGGTAAGTCTTGTTCCAGGCTTCATACAGCCGGCGATCCTGTTTTGACAGGCGCAAGCCATACTGCTTGCTCATGTAGAAATAGGTACGTGCAATCATCCCGCGAATGGACGGACGCGGCATGACCTTTTTGGCTTTGAAGTCCACCTGGGTCAGGCATGAGCCGTACTGCCCGCGTTGCACCGGCAGCCAGCCGAAACTGAAGTTATTCCGGTCGCCATTCACCTCGCCGATGCTCGGCACCAAGTTGTGCAGGTCGGCTTCAGCGCGCTTGAACACCTCATCACGGCGCGTGCAGTTCTTGCGCCCGCCATCCTGCCAGCACTGGCGCTGATGCCCTATCTGCCAGGCCGGAACAATGTGCTCCCACTCGATGCGCCTGGCGCGGCTGGCGTTTTTACGCGGGATGTAGCCGCAGGCTTTCAGGTCCACGCGGTTGCCGGTGTATTTGCAGCCGCAATAGAACTCGGTGGATTGCGGTGCGTAGAGCGTCCAGGCGACTTTCTTGGCTTCACTGAAGGTTCGAGGTGCCTGAGCGTGGGCGGCAACGGCAAAAAACAGACAACACGCAGCAATAAAACGGGTGCTCATTGAATCAATCTTCCTTCGGCACAACCCAGAAAATCTGCACACCGCCGTCGTCGCGATAGGCGAGGGTGACGTTGTCGTTCTCCGCGATTTCCTCCAGTAAACGCTGCCAATCGTCCTCGGGCTCGTCCGGCAAGCGGAAGATCAAGGCGGCCCTGGCCTTTTGCGCATTGGTGGAGTTGATGATCTTTTGCACACGAACAGCCAGGCGTTCGTAGGCATCCGGGGGAGTTGGCGCTGCAGAAGAAGACGTTGCCACAGAGTATTCCTTAGTTTGCTGTATGTGCATACAGTATTTAACTGTAGGCGATTTCGCAACTGCTTAAACTTCAAGAAGTTCGTCTTACAACAAATTGGAGTGTTGGATGTAGGGAGGGGAGGCGTTTACGGCGGAATTCAGCGAGGGAAGCAGGAGCGGTCAGACCGCCCCCGCGTGGCGTTTCACCAGGAATCAATATTCCCAGAACATCCGTTGCAGCTCTTTGCTGTCCTGGGTCTTGGTCAGCGCAACCATCGCCAGAATCCGCGCTTTCTGCGGGTTCAGGTCAAGGGCGGCCACCCAGTCGTACTTGTCGTCCGGCTGTTCGGCGTTACGCAGCACCATGCCGCCGGCATTTACGTGGGAAGAGCGAATGATCTGCACGCCTTGCTTGCGCAGCTCAACCAGTGCCGGGACCACCTTGGAGGATACCGAGCCGTTGCCGGTACCGGCATGGATGATGGCTTTGGCGCCAGCCTGGGCCAGGGCCTTGTAGGCGGTGTCGCTCACGTTGCCGTAGCCGTAGGCGATTTCGACGTCCGGCAGGCTCTTGATGTTCTTGATGTCGAATTCCGAATCCATGGTGTGACGCTTGGCAGGCAGGCGGAACCAGTAGGATTTGCCTTCAACCACCATGCCCAATGGGCCCCAGGGGCTCTTGAACGCTTCGGTCTTGATGTTGATCATCTTGCTGACGTCGCGACCCGATTGGATCTCGTCGTTCATGGTTACCAGTACGCCTTTGCCGCGCGCGTCTTTGCTGCCGGCCACGGCCACGGCGTTGTACAGGTTGAGCATGCCGTCGGCCGACATGGCGGTGCCTGGACGCATGGAGCCAACCACGACGATGGGCTTGTCGGTTTTTTCCACCAGGTTCAGGAAGTAGGCGGTCTCTTCGAGGGTGTCGGTGCCGTGGGTGATCACGATGCCGTCCACGTCCTTGCTGTCGGCAAGTTCAGCAACGCGACGACCCAGTTGCAGCAGGTTTTCGTTGTTGATGCTTTCGGACGCGATTTGCATGACTTGTTCGCCACGTACATTGGCGATCTGACTAAGCTCAGGAACGCCGGCGATCAGTTGTTCGATGCCGACTTTGGCCGCCTGGTAGGTGGCACTGTTGGCTGCACTGGCGCCTGCGCCCGCAATGGTGCCGCCGGTAGCGAGGATCACCACATTGGACAGTTTGGTCTTGGATTCAACTTCCTTTGCCTGGGCGGCAACGGGGAACAGCAGCAGAAGGGCTAAGGCGCCCGGTACAAAGTTCTTCAATGCAGATTTCATTATTTTTCTCTCTGGTTTTTGATGAGTGCTGTAGCAGGTTCATCTAGAACACCTGGGCGTTGCTGAATGCCCAAGGCGCTGTGTAGGAGCAGGATCCGTACCAGGCTGATTGTGTTCCCGTATATTAATTAATTTATTGATATATAACGTTTTTATCTGTTTTTTTGAGGCGTGGCGCCGGACAATTGTCCGGCTTTCCGAACAACCTGAGTCGTTGCGTTCGGTTGTCCGAAAAAACTGACGGAAAAATCCTGATCGTGCGCCAATACCTGTCGTTTCAAGGAGCGGCCGTGCAGCGCAGAGGGTGCTAAGGTCTCCCACGGGGTGTGTGAGGCAGGGCTGAAGGCATTGCAATGAAAGGCTGTGTTGTACCGTTGACAAATCGTTGCAACGTTCTCATAGTTTGACTAACGCAAACGTTTGCGAGTTGTTTCGCCGAGTCCGGTGAACGCTCGTATAAGCCACCCGGGTGGGAGGGCGCCGAAACGTTCTTCGGTGCGAGCGTTGCTCACAATAATCATAAGATCGGAGTAAACCCATGAAGCTGCCATTCGCTGGACGTCTTCTTGCTGTCGCTGTGCTTGCTGCCGCATCCGCCGCTTTACCTCTTTCCTCTGCATTTGCTGATGACGCCGCCGCCAAACCGAAGGTCGGCCTGGTGATGAAATCCCTCGCCAACGAATTTTTCGTGACCATGCAGGACGGTGCCAAGGCCTACCAGAAAGACCACGCCGCCGATTTCGACATGATCACCAACGGCATCAAGAACGAAACCGACACCAGCGCGCAGATTGATATCGTCAATCAGATGATCCTCGCCAAGGTCAACGCCATCGTCATCGCGCCTGCCGACTCCAAAGCACTGGTCACCGTGCTCAAGAAAGCCTCCGACGCCGGTATCAAGGTGGTCAACATCGACAACCGTCTGGACCCGGATGTGCTGAAAAGCAAAAAGCTCGAAATTCCGTTCGTAGGTCCGGATAACCGCAAAGGCGCCAAGCTGGTAGGCGACTACCTGGCCGAAAAGCTGAGCAAAGGTGACAAGGTCGGCATTATCGAAGGTGTACCGACCACCACCAACGCCCAACAGCGCACCGCAGGCTACAAGGATGCGATGGACGCGGCCGGCATGAAGATCGTCTCGACTCAATCCGGCAACTGGGAAATTGACCAGGGTCAGAAAGTCGCCTCGGCCATGCTCAGCGAATACCCGGACCTCAAGGCCCTGTTGGCGGGTAACGACAACATGGCTCTGGGTGCGGTCTCTGCCGTCCGTGCCGCAGGCAAGGCCGGTAAAGTCCTGGTCGTAGGCTACGACAACATCGAAGCGATCAAGCCGATGTTGCAGGACGGACGCGTCCTGGCCACCGCCGACCAGGCTGCAGCCCAGCAAGCGGTATTCGGTATCCAGAATGCCCTCAAGCTGGTCAAGGGTGAGAAAGTCGATGCCAAGGACGGCGTGATCGAAACCCCGGTCGAGCTCGTCATCAAGAAGTAATTCCGGCAGCACCCAACAGCGTCCGCTCGTCCTGAGCGGACGCCTGGAGATTTTCCTATGTCATCTTCCGCCCCGAACGCTGTCCTCTCGGTCAGCGGTATCGGTAAGACCTATGCCCAACCGGTTCTGTCCGACATCACACTCACGCTTAATCGTGGTGAGGTGTTGGCGCTGACCGGTGAAAACGGCGCAGGCAAAAGCACGTTGTCGAAGATTATCGGCGGGCTGGTCACGCCGACCACCGGGCACATGCAATTCATGGGGCAGGATTACCGTCCTGGCAGCCGCACCCAGGCCGAGGCGTTGGGTGTGCGTATGGTCATGCAGGAACTCAATCTGCTGCCGACCCTGACCGTGGCCGAAAACCTGTTTCTGGATAACCTGCCGAGCAATTGTGGCTGGATCAGCCGCAAGCAACTGCGCAAAGCCGCGATCGAAGCCATGGCGCAGGTCGGCCTGGACGCCATTGACCCGGACACCCTGGTTGGCAGCCTGGGCATCGGTCATCAACAGATGGTCGAGATCGCCCGTAACCTCATTGGCGATTGCCATGTGCTGATCCTCGACGAACCCACGGCGATGCTCACCGCCCGTGAAGTCGAGATGCTGTTTGAGCAAATCACCCGCCTGCAGGCCCGGGGGGTGGCGATCATCTATATTTCGCATCGGCTCGAAGAGCTGGCCCGTGTTGCCCAGCGCATTGCGGTACTGCGTGACGGCAAGCTGGTCTGCGTCGAGCCGATGGCCAATTACAACAGTGAGCAACTGGTGACCTTGATGGTCGGTCGCGAGCTGGGTGAACACATCGACCTGGGCCCGCGCACCATTGGTGGTCCGGCCTTGACGGTCAAAGGGTTGAGCCGTTCGGATAAGGTGCGCGACGTGTCGTTTGAAGTGCGTGCCGGCGAGATCTACGGCATTTCCGGCCTGATCGGCGCCGGTCGCACCGAGCTGCTGCGCCTGATCTTCGGCGCTGACCTCCCAGACAGCGGCACCGTGGCCCTGGGCTCGCCGGCTCAGGTGGTGAGCATCCGCTCGCCGGTGGACGCGGTCGGGCATGGCATCGCGTTGATCACCGAGGACCGTAAAGGTGAAGGCTTGCTGCTGACGCAGTCCATCAGCGCGAATATTGCGTTGGGCAACATGCCGGAAATCTCCGGTGGTGGGGTTGTGAACAGCCGCGACGAAACCGCCTTGGCTACGCGCCAGATCGACGCGATGCGTATCCGCAGCTCCAGCCCGGCGCAGTTGGTATCCGAACTGTCGGGCGGCAATCAGCAGAAAGTCGTGATCGGCCGCTGGCTTGAGCGCGACTGCTCCGTAATGCTCTTCGACGAACCAACCCGAGGTATCGACGTCGGGGCCAAATTCGATATTTACGCCTTGCTTGGCGAACTGACTCGCCAGGGCAAAGCGTTGGTGGTGGTGTCCAGCGACCTGCGTGAACTCATGCTGATCTGCGATCGCATCGGCGTGCTGTCTGCCGGACGTTTGATCGAAACCTTCGAGCGCGACAGCTGGACCCAGGACGAATTGCTCGCTGCCGCGTTTGCCGGCTATCAAAAACGTGATGCGCTGCTCAACGAAGCCGCGCCTAGGAATACCCCATGAAAACCACAACTTCCCCCGGTAAAACCGGCGGCAACTTCTACGGCCTGGGCACATACCTGGGCCTGGCGGGCGCCTTGCTTGCAATGATTGCGTTGTTCTCGGTGCTCAGTGATCACTTCCTGTCCTACGACACCTTCAGCACCCTCGCCAACCAGATCCCGGACCTGATGGTGCTGGCGGTCGGCATGACCTTCATTCTGATCATTGGCGGCATTGACCTGTCGGTGGGCTCGGTGCTGGCGTTGGCCGCGTCGGCCGTCAGCGTAGCGATTCTCGGCTGGGGCTGGAGCGTATTACCGGCCGCGATGCTGGGCATGGGCTGCGCCGCGTTGGCCGGCACTATCACCGGTTCGATCACCGTGGCCTGGCGGATTCCCTCGTTTATCGTGTCCTTGGGTGTGCTTGAGATGGCCCGCGGCGTCGCGTACCAGATGACCGGTTCGCGCACGGCCTATATCGGCGATTCGTTCGCCTGGCTGTCGAACCCGATTGCCTTTGGTATATCGCCGTCGTTCATCATCGCCTTGCTGGTGATCATCGTGGCGCAACTGGTGTTGACCCGTACCGTATTCGGTCGTTATCTGATCGGTATCGGCACCAACGAAGAGGCCGTGCGCCTGGCCGGGATCAACCCAAAACCCTACAAAATTCTGGTGTTCAGCCTCATGGGGTTGCTGGCGGGGGTGGCGGCGTTGTTCCAGATCTCGCGCCTGGAAGCGGCAGACCCGAACGCGGGCTCCGGCCTGGAACTGCAAGTGATCGCCGCGGTGGTGATCGGTGGCACTAGCCTGATGGGCGGCCGCGGTTCGGTTATCAGTACCTTTTTTGGTGTGTTGATCATTTCGGTACTGGCCGCCGGCCTCGCGCAGATTGGCGCCACGGAACCGACCAAGCGCATCATCACCGGTGCTGTGATCGTGATTGCCGTGGTGCTGGACACTTACCGCAGCCGACGCGCCAGTCGGCGGGGCTGAACCATGGCAACGATCAAGGATGTGGCAGCGCTTGCAGGTATTTCCTACACCACGGTGTCCCATGTGGTGAACAAGACGCGCCCAGTGAGCGAGCCGGTACGGATCAAGGTCGAAGCGGCCATCAAGCAGCTCGACTACGTACCCAGCGCGGTTGCGCGCTCGCTCAAGGCCAAGACCACGGCCACCATTGGCTTGCTGGTGCCCAACAGCCTCAACCCATATTTTGCGGAGCTGGCGCGGGGCATTGAGGATTACTGTGAGCGTAATGGTTATTGCGTGATCCTTTGTAACTCCGATGACAATGCCGAAAAACAGCGCAGCTATTTACGGGTGTTATTGGAGAAGCGCGTCGACGGTTTGATCGTTACGTCGGTGGGCGGTGACGACAGCGGTTTGGCCGCAGGCTTGAGCGCGGTACGCACGCCCATGGTGATTGTCGACCGTGCGCTGGATGGCATCGACGTCGACCTGGTGCGTATCGATCACGAGGAGGGCGCTTATCTGGCGACTCGCCACTTGCTTGAGTTGGGTCATCGCGACATCGCCTGCATTGGTGGGCCGGCTCACACCCGCGTGGCGCAAATGCGACTGGCGGGCTACCACCGTGCGCTGCATGAGGCCGGTGTGGAGGTGGCGGCTGGGCGCACCCAGGAAAGCGACTTCACCAGCACCGGTGGTTATGCCGCGGCCGTACAATTGCTGGTGCATAACCCGCCCAGTGCGATTTTTGCCAGCAACGACATGATCGGCTTCGGCGTGCTGCGGGCAGCGGCGGAGCGCAATATCCGCGTGCCCGGCGAGCTGTCGGTGATCGGCTTCGATGACATTCAAATGAGTCGCTACGTCTACCCGGCGCTGACCACGGTCGGGCAATCGATCCTGCAACTGGGCGAGACGGCAGCCGAACTGTTACTGCGACGAATTGCAAAACCCCAACTGCCGATCGATCAGCGCATCGTGACGCCTAGCATTGTATTGCGTGAGTCGACGGCACCGGTTGCCGGTGTATTCGCTCAATACCGCTGAACCGAATTGATGAGTACTGATGTATGCCAGCAAAAGTAGTGGTAGTAGGCAGCTTGAACATGGATCTGGTCACTCGTGCCAGCCGGCTGCCCCGTGCCGGTGAAACTTTGATCGGCCAGACGTTTTCCACGGTTCCGGGTGGCAAGGGTGCCAATCAGGCCGTGGCTTCAGCGCGACTGGGTGCGGATGTGGCGATGATCGGCTGCGTCGGCTCGGACGCTTACGGCGTTGAGTTGCGTGACGCGTTGCGGGTGGAAGGTATCGATTGCCAGGCTGTCGGCACCGTGGATGGCTCCAGCGGCGTGGCGCTGATCGTGGTGGATGACAGCAGCCAGAACGCGATTGTGATTGTTGCCGGCAGCAACGGCGAGCTGACGCCAGCCTCACTGCGGGGTGCTGATGCAGTGCTGCAGGCCGCCGACGTGATTGTCTGCCAGCTTGAAGTGCCGATGGACACCGTAGGTTATACGCTCAAGCGCGGTCGTGAGCTGGGCAAGGTCGTGATCCTTAACCCCGCGCCGGCCAGCGCTCCATTGCCGGGCGATTGGTACGCCTCGATCGATTACTTGATTCCCAACGAGAGCGAAGCCACTGCATTGAGCGGCGTTGTGGTCGATTCTCTGGACAGTGCCAAGGTGGCCGCGACGCAACTGATCAAGGCCGGTGCAGGCAAAGTCATCATTACCCTCGGTGCCCAAGGCGCATTGTTTGCCGATGGCGGCCGCTTTGAGCATCTTGCGGCACCCGTGGTCAAGGCGGTGGACACCACCGCCGCTGGCGACACCTTTGTCGGTGGCTTTGCCGCAGCCCTGGCCAATGGCAAAAGCGAGGCCGAGGCGATCCGTTTTGGCCAGGTCGCGGCAGCGCTGTCGGTCACCCGTGCCGGTGCGCAACCCTCCATTCCTACGCTGCACGACGTTCAAGGTTTTGTGTCCCAATGAAAAAGACGCCTTTGCTCAATATCGCCCTCTCGCGGGTCATCGCCTCCTTGGGCCATGGCGACATCCTGGTGATCGGTGACGCTGGCTTGCCGGTGCCGCCGGGTGTCGAGCTGATCGACCTGGCGCTGACCCAGGGCATCCCCGACTTCATCAGCACACTGCGTGTGGTACTCAGTGAAATGCAGGTGGAGAGCCATGTGCTGGCCGAAGAAATCCTGCTCAAACAGCCGCCTGCACTGGCAGCGTTGAATACCCTGACTGAGCAGGCCGCCCTTGGCGAGCGGCGTCTGGTCAATCATGAAGCGTTCAAGCAACTGAGCCAGAAGGCGCGTGCTGTGGTGCGCACTGGCGAGTGCCAGCCTTATTGCAATATCGCGCTGGTGTCCGGCGTGACGTTCTAGCGTTCCCCAACGACAAGGAGTGTTTTATGCAACGTGGTCTCCCAACCCTGAGAAATTTGTTTCGGAGTGTCCTGCTTTTGTCCGCGCTCACTGCTGCAAGCGCCCATGCGGCGGAGAAAATCGACCTGATCATCGACACCGACCCCGGTGCTGATGATGTGGTGGCCTTGCTCTTCGCCATGGCGTCCCCGCAAGAGTTGAGCATTCGTGCGCTGACCACCGTCGCCGGCAACGTGCGCCTGGACAAAACCTCGCGCAACGCGCGCCTGGCCCGCGAGTGGGCAGGGCGCGAGGACATCCCGGTGTACGCCGGGGCGCCCAAGCCGCTGCTGCGCACGCCGATCTATGCCGAGAATATCCATGGCAAGGAAGGTATTTCCGGCGTCACCGTGCATGAGCCAAAAAAAGGCCTGGCTGACGGCAACGCGGTGGACTATTTGGTCAAGACCCTTCGCGCGGCCAAGCCTCACAGCATCACCATTGCCATGCTGGGCCCGCAGACCAACCTGGCCTTGGCCTTGACCCAGAACCCGGAAATTACCCAGGGCATCAAGGAAGTGGTGGTGATGGGCGGCGCGCACTTCAACGGTGGCAATATCACGCCAGTTGCCGAGTTCAACCTGTTCGCCGATCCGATCGCGGCCGAAATCGTACTCAAGAGCGGCGTCAAACTGACCTATCTGCCACTGGATGTGACTCACAAGGTGCTGACCAGCGAGGCGCGCTTGAAGCAGATTGCCGCAATCAACAATCACGCGAGCAAGGTGGTTGGTGACATTCTCAACGAGTACGTAAAAGGCGATATGGAGCACTACGGCATTCCTGGCGGCCCAGTGCATGACGCCACGGTCGTGGCCTACCTGCTCAAGCCTTCGCTGTTCAGTGGTCGCGAGGTCAACGTGGTGGTGGACAGCCGCGAGGGCCCGACCTTCGGCCAGACCATCGTGGATTGGTACGACGGCCTGAAACAACCGAAGAATGCCTTCTGGGTTGAAAGCGGCGACGCCCAGGGCTTCTTCGATCTGCTGACCGAGCGCCTGGCGCGCTTGAAGTAAATCGCTGGCGGTCGACGTTCGTTGGCCGCGGCCTATTCGCGTTTGGGGTTGTGTGCCCCCCTGTGATCGGCCGGGTATTTCTCGAATACCTGGCCGATGAATGCTTGGGCCGCCTGGGTGCCCAGTTCCTTGACCAACAGGTCGATGCCGATGATTGCCAATTCCTCCGGGCTTCCGGGGCTGTAGGAGCTTTGTCCCAGGGGCCACTTGGCTTTGATGTCGGCTTGGAGCGTTACGGTGGTCATGGAAATCTCACGGGGCTGAAGGTCCTGGGCGATGCGCTGGAACGCGGTTCCAGCGGGCGCAGTTAAGCACTTTGCGCGGCATTTGGCACTGCTACTTAGGCATGAAGCGTTTCTGGATGAGGCTGGTGCTGTGCGACACTGTCCCTCTGTTTAATTGCCGGGGAATACCGCGTGCAGATCGATTTGAGCAACCCCGAAAATCTGACGCTGGCTGCCGTGCGCCAGTTGATCGCCAGTGCCAGCGATGACGAACACACCCAGTTGCGTGTGACCAAGGGCGGTATCGCCTATATCTCCTCTGGGAAGACAGTGGGCGGTGTGGATATCGATGGGCTGCTGTTCCGCCTCGAGACTTGGGCCAAGGGCTCTGGTTATGTCGGTAACGTGGCCGCCAGCGATGAAGTCTGGGTTACGCAGATTTTCAATGCGTTGAAGCAGAACTGGCCGACGCCGCCGTTTGATTACATCGATATTTACTGATTTCGTTCATATCTGGTCACGATTGATCGGGCGAATGACCACTGATAGTCAGGCAGACTTGCCGCTCGGTGGTTTACGTCTTGAAACCAATCCGTTACACCGCTGTCGCACGATCTCTGTCCATTTTTAATCATAGGAGGCTTCATGCCTTGGAAGCTCGCATCATTCGGCACTTTGTTGGCAGCACTCGCGTTGGCGGGTTGCAGCACCCCGGGTGCCTCTGAGCCAGCCAAAGACGCCGCCGTGACCGATGCCGGTCATAGCCGCTGTGAGGCAAAGGCCGCTGAATTCACCATCGGCCAGAAAGCTTCGCCCCAGTTGCTGGATCAGGCCCGTACACGCGCCGGTGCGCAGAACGCGCGGATCCTCAAGCCCAACGATATGATCACGCTGGAATACCGCTCCGACCGCTTGAACCTGAACACCGACGACAATCTGGTGATTACACGGGTCAATTGCGGCTGATCGTTCCGAGACTTTTGCAACACCCATAAAAAACCCCGTCACTTGGACGGGGTTTTTTTAGCTCAGCTCAGAATTACTCTGGGCGAACCTGTGCAGCTTGCATACCCTTTTGGCCTTTCTCAGCCACGAAGGAAACGGTTTGGCCTTCTTTCAGGCTTTTGAAACCGTCGCTTTCGATAGCTTTGAAGTGTACGAACAGGTCGTCACCGCCACCTTGAGGAGTGATGAAGCCGAAGCCTTTTTCATCGTTGAACCATTTAACGGTGCCGGTTTGGCGATTAGACATGGTGTATCTCCAAGAAACATATATTTTCAGTAGTGCTGTGCTGCTCAGGCCAACTGGGCACACCGGGCTATCATAGTCGAAATGTTCGGCTTGGGAGCCCCCCCAAGGCATTGTTTGCTAATCAATCGCGTTGCGTTCAATCCCTGCTTCGGCTGAAAGCCCCGATCTACGGGGCTTTTGCGCGAAATATCAGCTCGTAAAAAAAGCCGTAAAAGCTGTGTATTTTGTGAGAAAAGGCAGTTTTCAGGCTGTTTTTTGCCCTGAAAACTCACCTGATCGCTGGTCGTTCTTACTTTTTCTTCACAACTTTGCAGGACGAAATCGCGGTCACGGCTTTGTTTTTGAGCTCAGGGCTGGCGTTCTGATTGGTCATCAGCTCTTTGATTTCGGCAGTGCTCAATTCTGCGTTGATTTTGTCTGCGCCACATTCGCAGTGGGCTTTGGCCGTTTTGACGTCCACGTTCTGGCTCGCGGCAGCGCTGCAGTCGCTGACGAAGCTGTCACGAGCGCCCGCAGGCCAGTTCGATGGTGCCGCAGCCTGCGCGCCGAGGGAAAGGAGGGTCAGGGAGGCGGCGAGCGCGAGGGTAGAGGTAAAACGCATCATGAAGTGCTCCTTTGATTCGAGGACAAACGGCGATTCTCATGGGGTTTGAGGGCCTGCGTACAGCCCAAGTTCACTTTTGCCGCTATTTTGTCTTTACAGAGGGCACCGCCGGCGCGATGACCGTTCATCTGTGCTAGCATCGTCCGCCTGGCTTTTACAGGTGCGCCATTTGCCGCCTCGCCATGTTTTTTTAGCTCACTCCAGTCACTCTGGTTCGATTATCGGTTGGCCGAAAGGCTCCTGCCGCTGTAAGGCAGGCGTTCAGCATTGAACGGCCTGGTGTTGGATCTTGTACTGGCTCATCCCAACCCACGTGACCTTTGGTAGGGGTCACCACTAGGAGAGGAGGCGCCATGCCAACTATTACTCTTCCCGATGGCAGCCAACGTTCATTCGATCATGCTGTTTCTGTCGCTGAGGTCGCCGCATCCATTGGTGCCGGCTTGGCCAAAGCCACCGTCGCCGGTAAGGTCGACGGCAAACTGGTCGATGCCAGCGACCTGATCACCGCCGATGCCAGCCTGCAAATCATCACGCCCAAGGATCAAGAGGGGCTGGAGATCATTCGCCACTCCTGCGCGCATCTGATTGGCCACGCGGTCAAGCAGTTGTACCCAACCGCGAAGATGGTGATCGGCCCGGTTATCGAAGAAGGCTTCTATTACGATATCGCCTACGAGCGTCCTTTCACTCCGGACGACCTGGCGGCCATCGAGCAGCGCATGCACGCGCTGATTGAAAAAGATTACGACGTCATCAAAAAAGTCACCCCGCGCGCCGAGGTGATCGATGTGTTCACCGCTCGTGGCGAAGACTACAAGCTGCGGCTGGTCGAAGACATGCCGGAAGAGCAGGCCATGGGCCTGTACTACCACGAAGAATACGTCGACATGTGCCGCGGCCCGCACGTGCCGAACACGCGTTTCCTCAAGTCGTTCAAGCTGACCAAGCTGTCCGGTGCCTACTGGCGCGGCGATGCTAAGAACGAACAATTGCAGCGGATCTACGGCACCGCGTGGGCTGACAAGAAGCAGCTGGCCGCTTATATCCAGCGCATCGAAGAAGCCGAGAAGCGCGACCACCGCAAGATCGGCAAGCGCCTCAACCTGTTCCACCTCCAGGAAGAAGCGCCGGGCATGGTGTTCTGGCACCCGAACGGCTGGACCCTGTACCAGGTGCTCGAGCAGTACATGCGCAAGGTTCAGCGCGACAACGGTTACCTGGAAATCAAGACGCCTCAGGTCGTTGATCGCAGCCTGTGGGAAAAATCCGGGCATTGGGCCAACTATGCCGACAACATGTTCACCACTCAGTCCGAAAACCGCGACTACGCCATCAAACCGATGAACTGCCCTTGCCACGTGCAGGTGTTCAATCAGGGCCTGAAGAGCTACCGCGAGTTGCCGATGCGTCTGGCCGAGTTCGGTGCCTGCCACCGTAACGAGCCATCGGGTGCGTTGCACGGCATTATGCGCGTGCGCGGCTTTACCCAGGATGATGCCCACATCTTCTGCACAGAAGAGCAGATGCAGGCTGAATCCGCTGCGTTCATCAAGCTGACCATGGATGTGTATCGCGATTTCGGCTTTACCGAAGTCGAAATGAAGCTGTCCACTCGTCCGGAAAAACGCGTCGGTTCCGATGAGTTGTGGGACCGCGCTGAAGCGGCATTGGCCGCAGCGCTAGACAGTGCGGGCCTCTCGTACGATCTGCAGCCGGGCGAGGGCGCTTTTTACGGTCCTAAGATCGAGTTCTCGCTGAAAGATTGCCTTGGCCGTGTCTGGCAATGTGGTACCTTGCAGCTCGATTTTAACCTGCCGATCCGTCTGGGAGCCGAATACGTCTCCGAAGACAACAGCCGTAAACACCCGGTTATGTTGCACCGGGCGATCCTCGGTTCGTTCGAGCGTTTCGTCGGTATCCTGATCGAGCACTACGAGGGCGCATTCCCCGCGTGGTTGGCTCCGACCCAGGCAGTGATCATGAATATCACTGATAAACAGGCAGATTTTGCCGCTGAAGTTGAAAAAACTCTCAATGAAAGCGGATTTCGTGCCAAGTCCGACTTGAGAAATGAAAAGATCGGCTTTAAAATCCGCGAGCATACTTTGCTCAAGGTTCCCTATCTTTTGGTTATCGGAGATCGGGAAGTCGAGATGCAGACTGTCGCTGTGCGTACTCGTGAAGGTGCTGACCTGGGCTCGATGCCCGTCGCCCAGTTCGCTGAGTTCCTCGCGCAAGCGGTTTCCCGGCGTGGTCGCCCAGATTCGGAGTAATTATTATTAAGCGTGAAATGAGACAAGATAAACGAGCTGCACCGAAAGCCCCGATCAACGAGAATATCTCGGCACGCGAGGTTCGGTTAATTGGCGCTGACGGCGAGCAGATTGGCATCGTCTCGATTGATGAAGCGCTTCGTATTGCAGAAGAGTCCAAATTGGACCTGGTGGAAATCTCCGCCGATGCAATCCCACCCGTATGCCGGGTGATGGACTACGGCAAGTCGATCTTCGAGAAGAAGAAACAGGTTGCCGCGGCGAAGAAAAACCAGAAGCAGATTCAAGTAAAAGAAATCAAGTTTCGTCCAGGGACGGAGGAAGGGGATTACCAGGTAAAACTGCGCAACCTGGTACGTTTCCTGAGTGATGGGGACAGGGCCAAGGTATCCTTGCGATTCCGCGGCCGTGAGATGGCCCACCAGGAGCTGGGGATGGAACTCCTCAAGCGGGTTGAAGCTGACCTGCTCGAGTACGGTTCGGTCGAACAGCATCCTAAGATGGAAGGACGCCAGCTGATCATGGTCATCGCCCCGAAAAAGAAGAAGTAATCAACAGGGCACGGCAGGCCTTCTGATTATGTTTATCAACTGAATGCGGAGTATCCGAACATGCCAAAGATGAAGACTAAAAGTGGTGCTGCTAAGCGGTTTCTGAAAACTGCTAACGGTATCAAGCACAAGCACGCTTTCAAGAGCCACATCCTGACCAAAATGTCGACCAAGCGTAAGCGTCAACTGCGCGGTAGCAGCTTGCTGCATCCGTCTGACGTGGCAAAAGTCGAGCGCATGCTGCGCCTTCGTTAATTTTTGGATCAAGAATAGAGGAAGTAACTCATGGCTCGTGTAAAGCGTGGCGTCATTGCCCGTAAGCGTCACAAAAAAATTCTGAAACTTGCTAAAGGCTACTACGGCGCGCGTTCACGCGTATTCCGTGTTGCCAAGCAAGCGGTAATCAAGGCCGGCCAATACGCCTACCGTGACCGTCGTCAGAAAAAACGTCAGTTCCGCGCTCTGTGGATCGCTCGTATCAACGCTGGTGCTCGTGTTAACGGTCTGTCCTACAGCCGTTTCATTGCCGGTCTGAAAAAAGCGTCCATCGAAATCGACCGTAAGGTTCTGGCTGAACTGGCCGTGAACGAAAAAGCGGTGTTTGCTGCGATTGTCGAGAAAGCTAAAGCCTCTTTGGCTTAAGTACCCCCGACAGTCACCCTGGGCTACTCCTGTAGCCTGAGGTGGTAAACGTCATAAATAGGGGAAGAGCCTTCAAGCTCTTCCCCTATTTTGTATCTGGAGTCTGTACATGGAAAACCTGGACGCGCTCGTTGCTCAAGCTCTTGAGGCTGTGCAAAGCGCTGAAGATATCAATGCCCTGGAGCAAATCCGGGTTCACTACCTTGGCAAAAAAGGTGAATTGACTCAGGTGATGAAGACCCTGGGGAATTTGCCGGCTGAAGAGCGTCCGCAGGTCGGTGCGCTGATCAACGTCGCCAAGGAGCGCGTCACAGAGGTACTCAATGCACGCAAGGCGTCGCTCGAGGAGGCCGAACTTGCGGCCAAGCTCGCCGCCGAGTCCATTGACGTCACCTTGCCCGGCCGTGGCCAGGCCTCGGGCGGTCTGCATCCGATCACCCGGACTCTGGAACGTATCGAGCAGTTCTTCACCCACATCGGCTACGGTATTGCCGAAGGCCCTGAGGTCGAAGACGACTATCACAACTTCGAGGCGCTCAACATCCCAGGCCATCACCCGGCCCGGTCGATGCACGACACCTTCTATTTCAACGCGAACATGCTGCTGCGCACCCATACCTCTCCGGTCCAGGTCCGCACCATGGAAGCGAACAAGCCGCCGATCCGCATCGTCTGCCCAGGCCGTGTGTACCGCAGCGACTCCGATATCACCCACTCGCCGATGTTCCACCAGGTCGAAGGCCTGTTGGTAGATCGTGATATCAACTTTGCCGACCTCAAGGGCACCATCGAAGAATTCCTGCGGGTGTTCTTTGAAAAAGAGTTGGCGGTACGTTTCCGTCCATCGTTCTTCCCGTTCACTGAACCGTCCGCTGAAGTCGATATGGAATGCGTGATGTGCAGCGGTAAAGGCTGCCGTGTCTGCAAACAGACCGGCTGGCTGGAAGTGATGGGCTGCGGCATGGTTCACCCGAACGTGCTGCGTATGTCCGGGATTGACCCGGAAGAGTTCTCGGGCTTTGCCTTCGGCATGGGCGTTGAACGTCTGGCCATGCTGCGTTACGGCGTGAACGACTTGCGTCTGTTCTTCGACAACGACTTGCGGTTCCTCGCGCAATTTCGCTAGTCGTAACGAATCTTTAGGAGAGCAGGATGAAATTCAGTGAACAATGGCTGCGTGGCTGGGTAAGCCCGCAGGTAGATCGAGACGCGCTGGTTGCTCGTCTGTCGATGGCCGGTCTTGAGGTCGATGGCGTGACGCCGGCCGCCGGTGTATTCAGCGGCGTGGTCGTGGGCGAGGTGCTGAGCACCGAGCAGCACCCGGATGCTGACAAATTGCGTGTGTGCCAGGTCAGCGATGGCGCGCAAACCTTTCAGGTCGTGTGCGGAGCGCCGAACGTGCGCCCGGGCCTGAAGATCCCGTTCGCCATGATCGGTGCCGAACTGCCGGGCGACTTCAAGATCAAGAAGGCCAAGCTGCGTGGTGTTGAGTCCAACGGCATGCTGTGCTCCCAGGCTGAGCTGCAGGTCGGCGAGGGCAATGATGGCCTGATGGAACTGCCGGCCGACGCACCGGTGGGGCAGGACATCCGTGTTTATCTGGAGCTGGAAGACGCAAGCATTGAGGTCGACCTGACTCCGAACCGCGGCGATTGCCTGTCCCTGGCAGGTCTGGCCCGTGAAGTGGGCGCGTTGTACAACGTTCCGGTCACTCGTCCAGTAGTGGCGACGGTGTCCGCAGTGCACGATGAAGTGCGTCCGATCGAAGTGCTGGCACCCAATGCCTGCCCTCGTTATCTGGGACGTGTGATCCGTAACGTTGACCTGTCAAAACCCACCCCATTATGGATGGTTGAGCGTCTGCGTCGCGCTGACGTGCGCAGCATCGACGCCGCTGTCGACATCACCAACTACGTGATGCTGGAGCTGGGCCAACCGCTGCACGCATTCGATCTCGCCGAAATCAACGGCGGCATCCGCGTACGCATGGCAGAAGAGGGCGAGAAGCTGGTGCTGCTCGACGGCCAGGAAGTAGCCCTGCGTGCCGATACTCTGGTCATTGCCGACCACTCCCGCGCCCTGGCGATTGCCGGCGTGATGGGCGGCGAGCACAGCGGTGTGTCCGCGACCACGCGCGACGTGTTCCTTGAAAGCGCATTCTTCGACCAGATCGCCATCGCCGGCAAAGCCCGTTCCTACGGCCTGCACACCGATGCTTCGCACCGCTATGAGCGTGGCGTGGACTGGAAGCTGGCCCGTGAAGCCATGGAGCGCGCCACTGGCCTGCTGCTGGAGATCACCGGCGGTGAAGCCGGCCCGATCACTGAAACCGTCAGCGAACAATACCTGCCGTCCGTGGCGCCGATCACCTTGCGCGCCAAGAGCGTTGAGCAAATGCTCGGCCTGGTAATCGAGCCTGCTGAAATCGAGCAATTGCTGTCGGCCCTCGGCCTTGGTATTTCTGCTGGTGAAGCGGGGCAGTGGCACGTCGAAGTGCCAAGTCATCGTTTTGACATCAGCCTGGAAGTTGACCTGATCGAAGAACTGGCGCGCCTGTATGGCTACAACCGCCTGCCGGTTCGTTATCCGCAAGCGCGTCTGGCCCCGCAACCCAAGGCCGAGGCGCGTGCGCATTTGCCTGAGCTGCGCCGTCTGTTGGTTGCCCGTGGTTATCAGGAAGCGGTGACCTACAGCTTTATCGATCCTAAGCAGTTCGAACTGTTCAACCCAGGCGTCGAACCGCTGTTGCTGGCCAACCCGATTTCCAACGACATGGCCGCCATGCGTTCTTCGTTGTGGCCGGGCCTGGTCAAGGCACTGTCCCACAACCTGAACCGCCAGCAAGACCGCGTGCGCATGTTTGAAAGCGGCTTGCGTTTCGTCGGTCAGTTGGACGGTTTGAAGCAGGAGCCGATGCTCGCAGGTGTGGTGTGCGGCAGCCGTCTGCCGGAAGGCTGGGCACAAGGCCGCGATGCCGTGGACTTCTTCGACGTCAAGGCTGACGTCGAAGCGGTGCTGGGCTTTGCGGGTGCATTGGATGCGTTCACGTTTGTCCCAGGCAGCCACCCCGCGCTGCACCCTGGCCAGACTGCGCGTATCGAGCGTGAAGGTCGCCTGGTCGGCTTCGTCGGTGCTATTCACCCGGAGCTGTCGAAAACCTTGGGTCTTGACCGTCCAGTCTTCGTTTTCGAGCTGGTGTTGGCTGAAGTGGCCTCGGGCAAGATGCCTAAATTCAGCGAGCTGTCGCGCTTCCCTGAAGTGCGTCGCGACCTGGCCCTGATCGCCGACCGTGAAGTCGCCGCCACTGCCGTTCTGGATGTAATCCGTGAAAATGCAGGGGAATGGCTGACAGACCTCAGGCTATTTGACGTCTATCAGGGTAAAGGCATTGATCCGCATAGAAAAAGCCTCGCGGTTGGCTTGACCTGGCAGCATCCATCGCGCACTCTTAATGACGATGAGGTGAATACCACGACACAAAATATCCTCACCTCGCTCGAACAAAGGTTGAACGCCACGTTAAGGAAGTGACGTATGGGGGCTTTGACGAAAGCTGAGATGGCGGAACGTCTGTACGAAGAGTTGGGTCTGAACAAGCGCGAGGCCAAGGAATTGGTCGAGCTGTTTTTTGAAGAGATCAGACACGCTCTGGAAGACAACGAACAGGTCAAATTGTCCGGCTTCGGCAATTTTGACCTGCGGGACAAACGCCAGCGGCCTGGCCGCAATCCAAAAACGGGAGAAGAAATCCCGATCACGGCTCGCCGTGTGGTCACCTTTCGTCCAGGGCAGAAGTTGAAGGCCCGAGTTGAGGCTTATGCTGGAACCAAGTCATAACGACGAGCTACCCGTCATCCCAGGCAAACGCTACTTCACCATTGGTGAAGTCAGCGAGTTATGTGCGGTAAAACCGCACGTGCTGCGCTATTGGGAGCAGGAATTTCCTCAACTCAACCCCGTCAAACGCACTGGCAACCGTCGGTATTATCAGCGCCAGGATGTGCTGATGATCCGACAGATCCGCGCGTTGCTGTACGACCAGGGATTCACCATCAGCGGCGCACGCCAGCGCATGTCCGGTGATGAAGCCAAAGACGACACCACCCAGTACAAGCAGCTGATCCGCCAGATGATCTCCGAACTCGAAGATGTGCTGGTGGTTTTGAAGAAGTGACAGAAGCTTTTAAAATACTTCCACATTTCAAAAGCTTGCGGTATATTCCTGATCGCTTCGTTGCGAAGCAAACCCAGTAACACGCCTAGTCGGGGCGTAGCGCAGTCCGGTAGCGCACTAGCATGGGGTGCTAGGGGTCGAGTGTTCGAATCACTCCGTCCCGACCATATTTTTCAATGACTTAGCCCAATCTGAAAAGATTGGGCTTTTTCATGTCTGCGATTTGGCAGTCGGACAGTGACCGGGCTGTGAATTCAGGCGCGCTGGCCCATGGCGCTCGGATGCAGGGTTAAAGAGCTTAGAGAATGCAAGGTTACACTCCATGCACTTGAAAAGTGTGGACCTACCCGCGCACCTGTTGACTCTCAGAGACCGTCGACTGCTAACGGCTGAACGACCGGCTGGTGAGCCCTTGGCCTGCTCACTTGAGCATTGCCTCCACGTGCTCAAGTGATAACCGCGGCACAACGCTCTGCGGAATCCTCGAACCCTCTGACAAGTTGTAAACCCTGAAGTCATCACTGATCACCTTCTCGGCCATCAGCTCAAGCGACGGCAGAATACGTGTGTGATAGTGCTGGTCGAGCCCGCAGGGCGAGTTGGCTGAGTCGGCGCTTTCGTAAAACCTGCCGGCGTTTTCCCGCAGGTCAACGCCCACCAGAAAAACCTGATTGAAGCCCAAATGAAACGCCAGTTGTATCGCCAGATACGCCACCGTCCGCGCATCAAAAAACCCTTCGCCCATGTCCTTGCTAAACCCAATGGGGCGTTTGCGCAGTGGCAGTAGCGAGTGATCGGCAACCAAGGCCTCGTTTCGGCCCATTAACGCGTCGAGCCAGGACGGCCTTTCAGCCTTGGACAGCGGGTAAAACGCGCCGGCCGGGCGGATGCCTGCTGCGCGCACATGGTCTTCCCACAGCGCGACTCTTTGGCTGTTAGCCATGGCGTATTTGAATAAACCCGGCTGCTGTTCGGAAAAGCTCTTATCGGTACAGGCGTAGAAATACGGTTTGACGTCGGTGTTCAAAAACATCGAAATCGCACCATTCATGGTGATCATCGGCACGTGCGCGAAGGTTTCGAGGGGAAACGACTTGGCCGAAGCCCCCGAGGCGATGATAAACACCGCGCCCGATTCGATGTTCCGGCAGCTTTCAAAATCATGTGGGGTCAGGTCCTGCAGGGGTGCTGGTGAACGCTCTGCATCAGTTCGGGGCATTGGTTTCATGTGATCCAACCCAGTAATGACGTTAAGGGGCTTATTTAGCGGACCACATTTTTGATTGAGGGTTTCTTTGTAAAAAAAACGATACGCAGCGGTACTGTCAGAACGTTTGCCCGATGGAGAACTGGAACACCTGCTTGTCCGCGTTCTCAGGGGTGCGAATCGGATATGCGAAATTCACACTCAGCGGCCCCAGCGGGCTGTACCAGGTCAGCCCCACGCCCACCGAACTGGCCATCTGGCTCAAGTCCACACTGCCGCAGCCCTGGGTGGTGCTCAGGTAGCACTTGTCCGAATACACCGTGCCCACATCCCAGAACACCGAAGTACGCACCGAACGGTTGTCTTTGATAAAGGGCACCGGAAACAGGTATTCCATGCCCCCTGTGATCAGGATATTGCCGCCCAGTGCTTCGGTGTCGCGGTCCGAGTAGTACGCTTGGCCAGCGCTTGAATACGCACCGGTGGCCGGCGTGTTGCGGGGGCCGAGGGTGCCGCTTTTAAAGCCGCGGACCGTGCCTTCGCCGCCGGCGCTATAGGTTTCGTAGAAGGGCAGCCCGTCGGTGGCGCCGTAGCCATTGCCATAGCCAAGTTTGGTGTGAAAGCGCAGTGAGGTGTCGTTGCTCACCGGCACATAGGCTTGCCCGGTGTAATCGACTTTATAGAAGCTCAGGTCGCTGCCGGGCACGGTCACCATCAGGTTGAGGTTCTGCGAGTGGCCGCGTGTGGCCAGTACGCCCTTGTTCAGCGTCGATTCCGACCAGCCCAGGTTGGCCTTGAAATTGGTGAATTGCTTGCCTTCGCGGTCGACAAAATCGTAGATCTCGTCGGCGCTGTAGGTGCCGGGTTCAATGCTGTCGTGTTGCGCGGTCAGGCCGAAACTCAGGCGCGAGGTTTCGTTGATCGGGTAGCCCAGGGTAGTGCCCAGGCCAAAACTGTTGATGGCGTAATAGGAAACGCCATCATCGTAGTACTTGTTGTAGTCAGTCTTGCTGTAGAACGCGTTGTAACCCAGGCTGACCCCATCAGTGGTGAAGTAGGGGTCGGTAAAGCCGATGTTGTACTTGCTCTGGTAGGACGAACGGGTCAGTCCCAGGCTGGCGGAGTTGCCGGTGCCGAGGAAGTTGTTCTGGCTGATCGAGCCGCCGAGGATCAGCCCCGAACTCTGGGCAAACCCGACGCTGGCGGTAATCGAGCCGGACGCTTGTTCTTCCACGGCGTAGTTCACATCCAGCTGATCATCCACGCCCGCCACCGCCGGGGTCTGCACATTCACTTCCTTGAAGTACCCCAGGCGCTCGAGGCGCACCTTCGATTGGTCGATCAGGTAAGTCGAGGCCCAGCCGCCTTCCATCTGGCGCATCTCGCGGCGCAGCACCTGGTCGTCGGTCTTGGTGTTGCCACGGAAGTTGATGCGATTCACGTAGGCCCGCTTGCCTGGGTCGATGCTGAAGGTGATGTCCACCGTGCTGTCCGCTTCATGCACCTGGGGGGTGCCGATGACGTTGGCGAAGGTGTAGCCCTCGTTGCCCAGGCGACGGGTAATCAAGTCAGATGTGGTGGTCATCAACTTGCGTGAGAACACCTGGCCCTTTTGCACCAGCAGCAGGGACGTGACCTGGTCCTCGGGGACTTTCAGCTCACCACTGAGCGTTACCGCGCGCACTGTGTATTTGCGGCCTTCCTGGATGTTCACGGTGATGTACACGTGCTTCTTGTCCGGCGTCATGGAGACCTGGGTCGAGGCGATATCCATGTTGATATAGCCACGGTCCAGGTAGTAGGAGCGCAACCGTTCCAGGTCACCGGAGAGTTTCTCCCGCGCGTATTTGTCGTCGTTCTTGAAAAATGACAGCCAGTTGCTGGTCTTGAGGGTGAACTGGTCGGTCAGCACCTCGTCGGGGAATACCGTATTGCCCACCACATTGATGTGCTGGATTGACGCCACTTCGCCTTCATTGATCGTGATCTTCACCCCGACCCGATTGCGCGGCTGCGGCACCACCTCGGTGTCGACCGAAGCCGAGTAACGGCCCTGGGCGACGTACTGGCGTTGCAACTCGTTGCGCACCCCTTCGAGGGTGGCCCGTTGGAATATCTCGCCCTCGGCCAGGCCGGACTGCTTCAAGCCTTTCATCAGATCGTCGGTCGAAATCGCCTTGTTGCCGTCGAACTCGATACTGGCAACCGACGGTCGCTCGACTACATTGATGATCAGCACATCGCCTTCGCGGCCCAGTTGGATGTCCTGGAAGAACCCGGTCCTGAACAGCGCGCGGGTTGAGTCCACCAGGCGCCGGTCGTCGACTTCGTCGCCGACGTTCAACGGCAAAGCGCCAAACACGCTGCCCGCAGAGACCCGTTGCAGGCCGTTGATGCGAATGTCCGAGATTTTGAAGCCTTGGGCGAGTGCCATTGAGGCATTGAGCAGCAGCGCAACCGAGCAGAGCAGGCGCGAAAAATTCATCAAGATCTTTTCCAGAATACAGCGCCGGCGCGGCCGGACGGGTGAACGTCCAGCTTAAGAGCGTGCTGCGTTTGATGCGGTTAACCAAGTGTCAAGTTAGGTAAAGGTTGGCCTGCCGGCGCCAGGCAAGGCCGATAATGTTCAACCTTCCACTGATGAGCCCGTGATGATCTCCGTACTGTTGGTCGACGATGACCAGGAACTGACTGGAATGCTGAGCCAATACCTGGCGAATGAAGGCTTCGAGGCCACCGCTGTGCACACCGGCGAGGAGGGCGAGGTGCATGCGCTGTCGGGGCGCTACAGCATCGTAGTGCTGGACGTCATGCTGCCCCGGCGCTCGGGCATCGAGGTGCTGCGGCGCATCCGCATGGTCAGCCAGGTGCCCGTGGTGTTGCTCACGGCCCGGGGTGACAACATCGACCGGATCAGCGGCCTGGAACTGGGCGCCGACGATTACGTACCCAAGCCCAGCTCACCCGGTGAACTGGTCGCCCGCCTGCGGGCGATCATGCGCCGGGTGCAGCCGGCGGGCCAGGCCACCTCGGAAGTGATCAGGACCGGCGCGCTGGTGTTGTGGCCGGGCAAGCGTCAGGCCCTGTGGCACGGCGTCGAACTGGGTGTGACCAGCACCGAATTCAGCCTGCTCGAAGAACTGGCCCGCAGTGCCGGCCAAGTGGTGAGCAAAAAAGACCTGTCCCTCAATGCTCTGGGCTGCCCGCTGACCCGCTACGACCGGCGCATCGACGTGCACATCAGCAGCATTCGGCAAAAACTCGGACCACGTCCGGACGCCAAGGCCTGGATCCAAAGTGTACGTGGCCTCGGCTACCTGTTGATCGCTGAATGAGCAAGCCCAGCCTGCTGTTCTGGAAACTGTTCCTGGCCTTCTGGCTGGCCACCACCCTGACGTTTCTGGTGGGGGTCGGCGTGCTGGAACTGGGCCGGTTCCGCCCGGGCGACCCGCATGTGCAAACGATCCTGGCGGCCCAGGAGCGCTTGTTGCAGCAGTTCGGCGTTGAGGCGGCCGGGCAACTCCTGAGCGTTTGGGAGCATCCTCCGGACGAGGCCATCGGCGTCTACGACAGCGCCGGCCAACTGCTCGCGGGTTTGCCCGTCGCGCAGCCGGTCTATGAGCGCGCGGTGATCAGCAAGGACGGCCGGACGCTGTCGATTCGCTCCACCCATGCGCCCGATGAGCGGGGCCGGCCCTGGCCGCACACGCCGCTACTGATCGGCACGCTGATGAGCGCGCTGTTCAGCGGCTACATGGCGTATTACCTGGCCTGGCCGCTGGCGTACCTGCGACGGGCGATGAGCGATGCGGCCCAGGGACGCTTTGAAACACGGGTCAAGCCGGCGATGGGCAAGCGCCGCGATGAAATCGTCGACCTGGCCGAAGACTGCGACCGGATGGCCAACCAGTTGAAAGTTCTAGTGCAGGCCCAGCAGCACCTGTTGCACGACATCTCCCATGAACTGCGCTCGCCGTTGACGCGGCTGCGGGCCGCCATCGGCCTGTTGCGTCAGGACGCCACTCGCCTGGAAATGCTCGAACGCATCGAGCGTGAGTCCGAGCGCATGGACACCCTGATCGAAGCTCTGTTGACCCTGGCCCGCCTGCAGGGGCGGCCCGAAAGCATCGAGCGCGAACCGGTGGATATCGTCGAGCTGCTGGCGATGATTGTCGAAGACGCGCAGTTCGAAGCCGGCATCAAAGGCTGTCGTGTGCAATTGCAGGCGTGTCCGCCGTTTATCGCGTATGCCAGTGGCGAGTTGTTGTACCGCTGCTTCGAAAACGTGATCCGCAACGCCGTGCGCTACACCCGCCCCGGCACCACCGTGAGGGTCTCGGCCCAGATCAGCGAAGACGCCAGTCGCCTGCGGGTGCAGATCACCGATCAGGGCCCCGGCATAGAAGACTGCCGGCTGCAGAGCATCTTCCAGCCGTTTGAGCGCGGTGCCGGGGACACCAGCGTCGGCTTCGGTCTGGGGTTGGCCATCGCGGCCAGGGCCGTGCATATGCATGGCGGCAACATTGCCGCACGCAACGAGGCGGGCGGTGGGCTGACGGTGGAGATCGACCTGCACAGCGCGCGATCTTTACACGATATTACATTGGCTTGACCGCCCTGTACGTCACGCCTGATTACACTTGCCGCCATTGAGCGAGTGGAGGTGGCGATGTTTCAGGTGCATAAAAAAGGCTTCGTGCCCGGCAAAAAGATGGTCGACGGCCTGGTGCCATACGACTTTTTTTGCGAAGACAGCCCGGCGATCAATCTGTTTGTGTTCACCGGCGCCGCGACACCGGGCGCAAGCGTGAAGGAACAGACGCTGTGGGGCTTCACCCGGCTGGAGCGCTTCGAGGCGATGACCGGCGCCCTGGTGGGCGGCAAAAAAAACGCCGGCTGGTTCCAGAGTGTCAGCGTCCTCACCGGGCCGGATCAGAACGGCACGCAAAGCGTGAAATTCCAGCGCGTGCTGAAGATCATCAAACACGCAAGCGCCACGCGCACCGTCGACTATGAAATTCTGACCGATGAAGGCGACACCTACTTCACCCGGCGAGCCGTCGCGCAAGACAGCGCGCAGACCATCATCTATTCGGCCGAGCATTAATAAATACGGCGTAATCCTGCTCCCCAATGGCCAAACCAGGCCGGAAGTGCCCGTGGGCTAAAAAATAAGGGTTGAAGCCTGTCCCCTTTTTTCACCTCGCCTGTCATTCCAGGTAAGTGAATAAAATCGAGAGCTTCCCCCAATGCCCGCAGTCCTTCCTTTGCGCTTGCGCCCGTTGCTCAAACTGAGCCTGATGCTGAGCCTCAGCGCCAGCCCGCTGTTCGTCCCCCTAAGTTTTGCCGAAGACATTGCCACCCGCCGCAACTATCAAGTACCGGCCGGCAGCCTCACCGCGGCATTGACCCGCTTCGCCGGCCTGGCGGGGGTCAACCTGTCGGTGGACCCGGCGCTGGTCAGCGGGCGCAGCAGCAGCGGGTTGTCCGGCGAGTACGGTGTGGAGGAGGGCTTTACGCGCTTGCTGCAAGGGTCCGGTCTGCAACTGCAGCCGGTGGGCGAGCAGGCCTACAGGCTGATGCCGGCGCCGGAGGGCAGCAGCCTGGAACTGGCGCCTACATCGATTCTCGGCACCACCGGCCTAGCCGATGGCGATGCTTACGCCGGCGGGCAAGTGGCACGGCGTGGCTCCCAAGGTTTGCTGGGCACCCGGGACTTTATGGAAACCCCGTTCAGCATGACCACCTACACCGCCGATGCGGTGAAGAACCAGCAGGCGCGCACCCTCGGCGACCTGATCAACAGCGACCCCTCGGTACGCGCCACCAACCCGGCCGGTGGGCGTTACGAGCAGTTCACCATTCGCGGCTTCAGCCTGTTCAACAGTGATGTGTCCTACAACGGCCTCTACGGCGTATTGCCGACCTACACCATCGACATGGAAATGGCCGACCGCGTCGACATCTTCAAAGGCCCCACCCAGTTGATCAATGGCATCTCGCCGCGCGGCAGCGTGGGCGGCGGCATCAACGTGGTGCCCAAGCGCGCCACCGATAAGGACATCACGTCACTTACCGGCACCTGGGCCTCCGGCAGCCAGGCTGGCGGCGCGGTGGATGTGGGGCGGCGCTTTGGCGAGGACAACAAATTCGGCCTGCGCTTCAACGGCGTGAAGCAGTCCGGTGATACCGAGTGGGACCATCAGAGTGTCGACCGTGAGATGGCCGTGCTGGGCCTGGATTTCCGTGGCGAGCGCCTGCGCCTGTCCACCGACATCGGCCGCACCGAGCGCGACACCGATGCGCCGCAGGAACGTGTGCAAGTGGCCGCCGCTGCGCCGGTGCCGAGTGCCAACGATGTGCGCCGCAACTACGCGCAGTCCTGGACCAAGGCCCGCACCAAGGACACCTTCGGCACGGTGAATGCCGAATATGACCTCAGTGATTCGCTAATGCTCTACGGCGGTGTGGGCGCGCGTAAAAGTAACCACGAGTTCCTGCGCCATGCGGTGTCGGTCAGCAATGCCGCCGGCGCGTTCACCGTGTCGCCGCGGGATTTTACCCGCGATGAAAACGTGCAGACCGCCACGGCCGGCGTGCGTAACTGGTTCCACACCGGGCCGGTGAGCCACGAGGTCAACCTGGCCGCCAGCTACTTTTATATGGACTTCACCAACGGCGGTGCGCGTTACGCGAACGCCACGAGCAACCTCTACAACCCTGTACAAACCCCGACGCCGAGCGTGGCCACGCGCCAGGATGCCAAGGTGTACACCGAGAATAAATTCAGCGGCGTAGCCTTGTCCGACACCCTGGGCTTCTTCGATGACCGCCTGCTGCTCACCCTTGGCGCGCGCTGGCAACGCGTGATCGTCGACGACTGGAGCGATGGCATCAAAGGCAAAACCAACTACGACGAAGAAAAAATCTCGCCGTCGGGCGGGCTGCTGTTCAAGGCCACCGATGAGCTGTCGCTGTACGCCAACTACATGGAAGGCCTGAGCCAGGGCAAAATCGCACCGTCCACCTCGAGTAACGAAGACCAGATCTTCCCGCCGTTTATCAGCCGCCAGCTGGAAGTGGGCGCCAAATACGACGCCGGTGCCTTCGCCGTGACCGCCGCGGTGTTCCGCATCAAGCAGCCGGCCTACGAGACCAACGCCACCACGCGGCTGTTCGGCCCCAACGGCAAACGCCAGAACACCGGTGCCGAGCTGAGTCTGTTCGGCGAACCGCTCAAGGGCGTGCGTTTGCTCGGCGGCGTGATGTACATCGACAGCACGCTCAAGGACACCACCAACGGCACCTACGACGGCAACCGCGCGCCGGCCACCCCCAAGTACAACGTCAATCTTGGCGCCGAATGGGATGTGCCGACCCTCGAAGGCCTGACCCTGACCAGCCGTGGCATCCATTCCAGTTCCCAATACCTGGACCCGTCCAACGTCAAGGAAATCGACGCCTGGAACCGCATCGACGTCGGCGCACGCTATGCATTCAAGGTGGATGACAAGCACGTGACCTTGCGCGCGAATGTGGAGAACGTTGCCGACAAACGCTACTGGAGTTCGGCGGGTGCCTCGGATGACAGCGAGCCGGGGTTGACCTTGTCGACGCCACGTACCTACCTGCTGTCGGCCACGGTCGACTTCTAAACGTTGCAATCAATAGGCTTTATGGGGCTGTGGCGAGCCGGCTCGCCACAAGAAGCATGCGCATGACAATGCGTCGTTAATGAGAATGTTTTTTGATCCGCTCGCCACGATATGGAATAGTACCCGCCGTTTTCCCCGGCCCGTCCAGCCGGGGTGTGTTAACGCCGAGGTCTTTGTCATGCGAATGCTGCGCTCCATCCCGATTCTTGCCGCCTGCGTCCTGGCGTGCTGTTCAAGCGTGCTGAGCGCTGCCCCCATCGACCTCAATGACGGCCAACACGCGGTGCACCTGCCCGATGCGCCCAAGCGCGTGGTGGTGCTGGAATTCTCCTTTCTCGACAGCCTCGCTGCCGTAGAGGTGACCCCCGTCGGTGCCGCCGACGATGGCGATGCCAACCGCGTTCTGCCCCGCGTGCGCCAGGCCATCGGTCAGTGGACATCGGTGGGCCTGCGCTCGCAGCCGAGCATCGAGGAAATCGCCCGGCTTAAGCCGGACTTGATCATCGCCGACCTTAATCGCCATCAAGCGCTGTACAGCGACCTGGCCAGCATCGCGCCGACCCTGCTGCTGCCGTCACGTGGCGAGGACTACGAGGGCAGCCTCACGTCTGCCGAGCTGATCGGCAAGGCCCTGGGCAAAAGCCCGCAGATGCACGCGCGCATCGCGCAGAACCGCGACAACCTGAAGAAAATTGCCGGACAGATTCCCAGCGGTGCCAGCGTGCTGTTCGGCGTCGCCCGTGAAGACAGCTTTTCTGTGCACGGCCCGGATTCTTACGCCGGCAGCGTGCTGCAAGCCATCGGCCTGAAAGTCCCGTCGGTACGCGCGAACGCCGCCCCCACCGAATTCGTCAGCCTGGAGCAGTTGCTCGCGCTCGACCCTGGCTGGTTGCTGGTCGGCCATTACCGCCGCCCGAGCATCGTCGACACCTGGAGCAAGCAGCCGCTGTGGCAGGTGCTCGGTGCTGTGCGTAACAAGCACGTGGCCGAGGTGGACGGCGACAGCTGGGCGCGCAACCGTGGCGTGCTGGCTTCGGAGCAAATTGCCGAAGATGCGCTGGCGATTCTCAAGGGCGGCAACGCCGTACTGAGCCAATAAACATGGCGCGCAGTCTCGCCGCGGCGGGCATTGTGCTGCTTGGCGCCGTGCTGTTCTGGTTGTCGTTGTACAGCTGGTCGCCGTTTACCCTCACCGCGACGGATGCGTGGAATGGCCTGGTGCACCAGGGCAGTGTGGGCGGCAACATGGCCTATATCGTCGCCCAGTTGCGTGTGCCCCGCGCGGTGTGCGCGGCGTTGGTGGGCGCGTGCCTGGGCTTGGCCGGGGCACTGATGCAGGGTATCACCCGTAACCGCCTGGCCTCGCCGTCGTTGTTTGGCGTGACGGCGGGCGCAGCGCTGGGTCTGGCGTTGTTTTCCACGGGCCTGGTGGCGCCGCCGTTTGCCGGTGGTGCGCTGTTGATGACCTGCCTGGGCGGCGCGCTGGCCTGGGTCACGGTGTTCAGCCTCGGTGGTGCCTGGTCGCCGACCACCGCCCAGGGTCGCCTGGTATTGGCCGGCGTTGCCGTGGCAGCGTTGTGTGCGGCGCTGACCCGGCTCACGGTGATTCTGGTGGAGGCGCAGGCGCAAAGCGTACTGAACTGGCTGGCCGGGTCCCTGGCCAACGTCGGTGCCACGCAGGTGCAATTGCTCTGGCCGTGTACCTTGATTGGAGGCCTATGGGCGCTGTGGTGTGCACCGCGTCTGAACCTGATCAACCTTGGCGAAGACGCCGCGCGCTCGTTGGGCGTGGGCATTGCCAGCCTGCGCCTGCAGGTGTTTGTCGCCAGCCTGTTGCTGGTGGGCGCCAGTGTCTGCGCGGTGGGGCCGATTGGTTTTGTCGGGCTGATTGCGCCGAATATCCTGCGTCAGTTCATGGGTAACGACTACCGCTGGTTGATGCCGCTGAGCGCGGCGCTGGGCGCGGTGATCGTGCTGGGTGCCGACCTGCTCAGCCGCGCGGTGGCGTTTCCGGTGGAGACCCCGGCGGGGGTGGTTACCGCCTTGATCGGCGCGCCGTTCTTTCTGTTTCTTGCCAGGCGCGCCCTATGATCCGTCCACGTTTTCGCCTATGGCTGCTGTTTGCCCTGTTGCTGCTGGCCGCCTTCGTCAGCCTCAGCGCCGGCACCCTGTGGCTCAAGCCGGCGGCCGTGATCGACCGCCTGCTGGCCCACGATGCGCTCGATTTTGAAGTGTGGAACCACCGTCTGCCGCGCAGCTTGATCGCGATCCTCGCGGGGTGCGCGTTCGGCCTGGCCGGGGCGATTGTGCAGGGCGTTATCCGCAACCCGTTGGCCTCACCGGAAATTCTCGGTGTGACTCAGGGCGCAGGGCTGGCGCTGACCGTGGCGATCATCAGTTGGCCGCAGTTGCCGATTGCCTGGCTGCCAGCGGTAGCCTGCCTGGGCGGGGCAGGGGGCGCCGTGCTGCTGGCGTTATACAACACCGGCGTGAGTTTCTCCGGGGCGCGTTTTGCGCTGTCCGGGGTGGCGATTGCGGTGACGTTATCCAGCGTCACCGAGTTTCTGATCCTGTCTCATCCGCTGGATATCAACACGGCGTTGCTCGCCCTCACCGGCAGCCTGTGGAGCCGCAACTGGCACCATGTGGCGCTGGTGTTGCCGTTTCTGCTGCTGATCCCCCTGGGGCTGTGCCTAGCCAAACCGCTGAACCTGATCGCCCTGGGCGACGAAGCCGCCCACAGCCTGGGCACCGCCCTGGGCCGTACACGCGGCTGGGCGATGGTCTGCGCGGTGCTGCTCACCAGCCTCGGCGTGGGCGTGATCGGGCCGATCGGGTTTATCGGCCTGGTGGCGCCACACATGGCGCGCCGGTTGGTGGGTGGGCATCACCAGTACCTGTTGCCGGCGGCGATGCTGATCGGCGCGTTGCTGCTGGTGCTGGCCGATACCCTCGGGCGCACGTTGATCGCGCCCAGCGAAATCCCCGCCGGGGTGCTGACGGCAGTGATCGGCGCGCCGTATTTTCTTTGGTTGCTGGCACGGTTCAAGGGCTGATCACATGAGTATTCTCCAGGCACGACAGCTCGATATCGGTTACGGCGCGACGCGCATCGTGCAAGGGCTGTCGTTTACGCCGCCGGTTGGCAAGGTCACCGCATTGATCGGTCCCAATGGGTGCGGCAAATCCACCTTGCTCAAGGCTTTTGCACGCATCCTCACACCCACCCACGGCGAGCTGACCCTGGACGGCCACGCCTACGCCAGCCTGTCCGCGCGCCAACTGGCCCGGCAGATCGCGTTTTTGCCCCAGGTGTTACCGGTGCCCGAAGGCGTCAGCGTGCGCCAGTTGGTCGCCTATGGGCGCAGCCCGCACAACTCGCTGTGGGGCCGCCTGAGCGGCAACGACCAGTCCCGTGTGACCCAGGCCATGCGCCGCCTGGAGCTGGACACGCTCGCCGACCGTGCCCTGGCCGACTTGTCCGGTGGCCAGCGCCAACGCGCCTGGCTGGCCATGGTGCTGGCGCAGAACGCCCCGGTGGTGTTGCTCGACGAACCCACCACCTACCTGGACATCAGTCATCAGGTCGAACTGCTCGACCTGATGGGCGAACTGGCCGCCGAGGGCAAGAGCGTGATCACCGTGCTCCACGACATCAACCAGGCCTGCCGCTACGCCGACCACCTCGCGGTGATGCACGCCGGCAAGCTGGTGGCCGATGGCGCGCCCGCGGCGGTGATCAACGCCGATTTGATGCGCCAGGTCTTTGAGGTGCAAGTGCAGATCATCAATGAGCCTGTTTCCGGTACGCCGATGTGCGTGGTGGAAAAAAGCACCCGCACTCACGACTCAAGCCGTGTGCAATGAGGACGCGTTGAATCTGGCTGATCGAGGCCGCACCGGCCTTACCGTTTAGATGGGCCCAGGTTGATGACGTGCTTTTGGGTAAGCCTTGTTCGCCCAGGCGATATCGTCTGCACTGAGCATCGCGTTTCTTGAGTGAAAGGTGTTGTCGGTACTCCATGAGGGGGCGATGGAGTAGTGCATGATCGAATCCGGGTCGTAGCGCGAGAAATCGTAAATGTCGCTGCGAGGCAGCGGACGAAAGTTGGTCTGCAGCTCAGATTGATCGAAGAGCCGATCAAGGTTGGGCCGGTTCCACGGGATATTCGCGTCGGGATGCTGGTGCTCATGGTGGGCACCCAGCATGTGCCCGAACTCGTGCATGACGGTGACGGCGAATGAACTGGTGCCAGGGTCTGCCGGCAGGCTCATGGTCGGTGCGTAGGGGGGGGCGTTTTTCGCATCGGTGCCGATCATCGACCTGCCACCGTGGTCGCCAGGCAGGTTCTGTGTGATACGAACGTCACCGTCTTCCCCGCAGACGAATTCGAATGTCAGATTGATATGGGGCAGCCATTCGCTGGCGGCCTTTTTCACCGCCAGCACATAAGGGTCATCCATGGCGTAGTCGTACAGGGCGATTTTCAGGGTGCTGTTTTGTGGCCAGTATTTGCCAGGCTCACCCACGCTGCGTTTGCCGCGTGAGAGCGGTTCGGGCTGAGCGGCACTGTCGGGGGCTCGGGCAGTGGGCGAGGGCAATGGATAGGCAGGCGGCGAGATCATGGCGTTTTTCTCCAAGGCGTCAGGGAAGAGTCTTGCGCATAGTTCGTCCAGACCCCGGGGATGGTTCCGTGGGAGGGGGACGAAATGATGTTCTTGCCGGTCTTTATTTGCGGGGGGGGGCAGTCAATTTGGATAGGGTGCAGGCCTGCGCTCAAGGACTTTTCCATGACCGACCTGCTTCCCAGGACTCGACGCGCGCCCAAAGGTGAAAAACGCCGCGAAGAGCTGTTGGAGGCAGCCCTGCAGGTGTTTTCCCTGGAAGGCTGCAGCGGCGGGTCGATGGCCCTGATGGCGGCGATCGTGGGCATTTTGGTGGCCGGGTTGCTGTCATCACTTCTCTCATAGCCATCACCGTCACGTGTACCGCTGTCGGCCTCGTTCTTGGCGTTCAGGCGAATGTCCTGGGACGACGCTCGTCACTTTTCTGCCGATAATAGTTCGTCTTGAACGCAACGTTTAAGCGATGGTTAATTGCAACTACTTAACACTTTTTGCTGTTATCAAGTTCGGATAATTGTACTAACGATGGGTGTAAGTGATGTCTATGTGATATTTCGTGATGGCATTTTGAGCCAAAAAAATGCATGGGGTAAGGCGATTATTGCGCTTAAAGGTCAAACGGAAGCTAATTTTTGCGCTAAATAAGAAATATTTCATTACGCTTTTGAACTTGAACTAAACCTACCAGTCGATTGGCTTAAGAAAATAGATGGCGGCATGGCGAATGAATGGCTCTGCGCAGTAGTTCTAAAAGGCCATGTTTTATACACGCTGTCATACACAACGCTTTGGTGTAGGGTCTTGAACCCATTCAAGGCCCCCTTGAGCTGTCCGGCGTTTTTTATCGGGAGAATTGTTTATGAAAAGGCTCCGTTGGATGCCAGCTTTATGCTGGGTATTGCAGTGAGTGACGCGGCCATGGCGGCGCACGCCACGGACGCGGATGCCACCTTCGACTGACCGCCAACGTATGTCCCCGGCGGGAGCGAGCAAGTGCGCTGCCGCAGGGTTTCCACATCGCCTCTCAGATTTGGCCCTATGCCCCAGCCTATCGATGCCTGCCAGATGCATGTCCCGCACACCGAACAGGTGTGCGCGTGGCTGATGCAAAACGCCGGCTTGAAAACCGTCGACCTGGAACGCGCCCGGCGCTTGTCCCAGGAGTCCGGCGACCCCGAGTTGCTGGGCTTGCTCACTCGCCTGGGGCTGGTCTCCGAAGTGCAGCTGGCCCGCGCCTGGGCCGACTTGCTCGACGCCCCGCTGCTCATGGCGGACGCCGCGCCACCGCTGCTGGACCCATTGCCGGCCCTGACCGAGCGCTTCATGCGCCATTACCAAGTGGTGCCGGTGGGCTGGAGCCAGGGCGGTGTGCGGGTGTTGGCAGCGAACCCGGCGGTGGTCTACCCGTTCCAGGCCCTGGCCTATGCCTGCGGCGTACCGGTGTGGCTGGCGGTGGGCCCGCGCAACGAGGTTGAAAGCCTGATCGAGCGCTACTACGGCCAGGGCCGTTCGGCCATGGGCACCCTGATCGAAAATCTGGACGAGCAGGGCGGCGCGCTGGAAGACATCGAACACCTCAAGGACATGGCCTCCGAAGCGCCGGTGATCCGCCTGGTCAACCTGATCCTGCAGCGCGCGGTGGAACATCGCGCCTCGGACATTCATATCGAACCTTTCGAGAACCAGCTCAAGGTGCGCTACCGCATCGACGGCGTGCTGCACGACGCCGAGGCGCCGCCGGCCAGTTCGTCGGCGGCGGTGATCTCGCGGGTCAAGATCATGGCGCGCCTGGACATCGCCGAGCGCCGCCTGCCCCAGGACGGGCGCATCATGTTGCGCATCCAGGGCAAGGAACTGGATTTGCGCGTGTCCACGGTGCCCACCAGTTTTGGCGAGTCAGTGGTCATGCGTTTGCTCGACCGCCAGACCGTGCAGTTCGATTTCCAGAGCCTGGGGTTCGACGGCCAGCGCCTGGAGACTTTCCTGGAAGTGCTTGAACGGCCCCACGGCATCCTGCTCGTCACCGGGCCCACCGGCTCGGGCAAGACCACCACGCTCTATACGGCGCTGTCGCGGCTCAATACCGCCGAGCGCAAGATCATCACCGTCGAAGACCCGGTGGAATACCAGCTCGAAGGCATCAACCAGATCCAGGTGAAACCGGCCATCGGCCTGGACTTTGCCGGGGCGCTGCGTTCCATCGTGCGTCAGGACCCGGACGTGATCATGATCGGTGAGATCCGCGACCTGGAAACCTGCCGCATCGCCATCCAGTCCTCGTTGACCGGCCATCTGGTGCTGTCGACCCTGCACACCAACAGCGCGGCGGCGAGTATCACGCGCCTGCTGGACATGGGCGTGGAGAGCTACCTGATCGCCTCCACCGTCAACGGTATCCTCGCCCAGCGCCTGGTGCGCCGCCTCGACCCGGCCACCCGCGAAGCCTTCGAAGCACCGGCGGAGTTGATCGCCGAACATGGCCTGGATCGGTTTACCGAGCAGCGTCCGATCATGCTTTATCGCCCCCGTGCCGATGCGCCGGGCGGCGGCTATCACGGGCGCAGTGCAATCACCGAATTGCTGGTGATGAACGACGAACTGCGCAGCCTGTTGATGCGCCAGGCCGACGCCGCCACGTTAGAACAGGCCGCGCGCCGGGGTGGCCTGCGCACCCTGCATGAAGAGGGCCTGCGTCAGGCGGTGGCGGGTGTTACCTCCCTTGAAGAAGTGCTGCGCGTCACCCGTGGAGAGGGCGCGTGAGCCTGTTCAAATACCGCGCCCTCGACAGTCAGGGCACTCCACAAAGCGGCACCCTGGAAGCCACGGACCAGGACGCCGCGGTCGCTGCGCTGCACAAGCGCGGTTTGTTGTTATTGCACATCGATCAGGCCGGTGCCCAAGGGCTGCGCAACGCGTTTGGGCGGGGTCAGTTGAACGGCGCGGCGTTGGTCAGCTTCACCCAGCAACTGGCCACGCTGCTGGGGGCCGGGCAACCGTTGGAGCGCTCCCTGGGCATTCTGCTCAAGCAACCCGGTCAGCCCCAGGTCCGTGCGTTGATCGAGCGCATCCGCGAGCGGGTCAAGGCCGGCCAGCCGTTGTCCAAAGCCCTGGAAGAAGAGGGCGGCCAGTTCTCGCCGCTGTACCTGAGCATGGTGCGCGCGGGCGAGGCGGGCGGCGCCCTGGAAAACACTCTGCGCCAGCTCAGTGATTACCTGGAGCGCAGCCAGTTGCTCAGGGGCGAGGTGATCAACGCGTTGATCTATCCGGCCTTTCTGGTGGTCGGCGTACTCGGTTCCCTGGCGTTGTTGCTGGCGTATGTGGTGCCGCAGTTCGTGCCGATCTTCAAGGACCTGGGGGTGCCGATCCCGCTCATCACCGAGGTGATCCTGGGGCTCGGCCAATTCCTCGGTGCCTATGGCCTGGCGGTGCTGGCCGGGTTGATTGTCGGCGCATGGACGTTTGTCGCACGCCTGCGTGATCCCCAGCGCCGTGAGCGCTATGACCGCCGCGTATTGGGCATCCGCATTCTTGGCCCGCTGCTGCAACGGGTCGAAGCCGCGCGCCTGGCGCGCACCCTGGGCACCTTGCTCAGCAATGGTGTGGCGCTGCTGCAAGCGCTGGTGATCGCCCGCCAGGTGTGCACCAACCGCGCGCTGCAGGCGCAAGTCGCCCAGGCCGCCGAGTCGGTCAAGGGCGGCGGCACCCTGGCCAGCGCGTTCGGTACGCAGCCCCTGTTGCCAGACCTGGCCCTGCAAATGATTGAAGTCGGCGAACAGGCCGGTGAACTCGACAGCATGTTGCTCAAGGTCGCCGAGGTGTTCGACGTCGAAGCCAAACGTGGCATCGACCGCCTGCTCGCCGCGCTGGTGCCGTCCCTGACCGTGGTCATGGCCGTGCTGGTGGCGGTGATCATGCTGGCGATCATGCTGCCGCTGATGAGCCTGACCAGCAATATATGAACCCTCAAGGAAGCCAACCGATGCGTCAGACCCGATTCAAACACGCCCGCCGCCAGGGCGGTTTTACCCTGCTGGAAATGCTCGCGGTGATCGTACTGCTGGGCATCGTCGCGACCATCGTGGTGCGCCAGGTCGGCGGCAATGTGGACAAGGGCAAGTACGGCGCCGGCAAGGCGCAACTGGCCAGCCTGAGCATGAAGATCGAAAGTTATGGACTGGACGTCGGTTCGCCGCCCAAGACCCTGCAGCAACTGGTCGACAAGCCCGGAAACAGCGCCGGTTGGGCCGGCCCGTACGCTAAACCGTCGGATCTCAAGGACCCGTTCGGCCATGCCTTCGGCTATCGCTTCCCCGGTGAGCACGGTGCGTTCGATCTGATCTTCTACGGCCAGGACGGTCAGCCCGGCGGCGAAGGCTACAGCGCCGACCTGGGCAACTGGGAATAAGCCACGACCATGGCAGACGCTCAACGCGGCTTTACCTTGCTGGAAATGCTGGCGGTGATCGTCTTGATCAGCGTCGCGGCCGGGTTGGTTGGCTTTGGCCTGCAACAAGGCCTGCGCGCTGCCAAAGAGCGTCAGGCGGTCGGGCAGATCGTGGAGGCGTTGCGTAGCACGCGGGCGCGGGCGATTGTCAGCGGCACCACAGAAAGCACGCTGTTCGATTTGCGCAACCTCAGCGTGCAGGCGCCGGGGCGCCCGAAAAAATACTGGCCGGCCGACCTGCACGTGACGCTGCATACCGCCGAGCAAGCCGGCTCCGCCGTGGCGTTCTACCCCGATGGCAGCTCCACCGGGGGCAACCTGCTGTTGGCCAATGGCAGCCGGCGTTGGCGCATCGATATCGGTTGGTTGACCGGCAGCGTGCAATCCAGGGCCTTGCCATGAAGCGCCAACGCGGTTTCACCTTGCTGGAAATGCTCGCCGCCCTGACGCTCATGGCGATCTGTTGCACGGTGCTGCTGGTCGCCTTCGGCCAGAGCGCGCGCGCGTTATTGCACGTGGCCCATAGCGACCGCCTGACCCATGCCGCCTTGAGTGTGATGGACCAGGAGGGTGCGGGACCGTTGGCCAGCGGTACGCGCCAGGGCGAGTTGGACGGCATCGCCTGGCAACTGCGCATCGCCCGGCAGCCCGGCCGTGTCGGCCAGGCGCATCTGTTTCGTCTGGACCTGACGGTCAGTGAAGGCCCGCGCCAGGCGCAGTTCAGCACCTTGAAGCTGCGAACGTCCGGGGTCGGTTTGTGACGCGGCGTCAGCAGGGCTTTACCCTGCTCGAGGTCCTGATCGTGCTCAGCCTGCTGGGAGTGTTGCTGACCCTGGTGGGCGGCGCGTTGCTCGGCGCCAATCGCGCGGTGCTCAAGGCCCAGCGCTACACGGTCAGCCTGGATGAAATGCGCGCCGCCCAGCAGTTTTTGCGCACCGCCATCAGCGAGGCATTGCCGTTGGATGTCACCGAAGACGACAGCCAGGTCGATGGTTTTTTCGTCGGCGAGCCGCAGCGCATGCAATTTGTCGCGACCCTGCCCGGCGTGCTGGGTGGCGGTATTCAGCGCTTCACCTTGCAGTTGACCGGCGCCGAGGCACCGCGCGATTTGCAGGTGGCGTTCGCCCAGTTCGAGTCCAGGGCGCAGGTCAGCGTGCCAGCCTCGCGCAGCGAACCGCAGGTGTTGCTCAAAGGGGTTGAAGACCTGCAGTTCAGCTATCGCGGCGTGTCGCCAAAGGGTCAGGCCACCGGCTGGATCAACGCGTGGCCGTGGACCAGACGCCTGCCGTCCGCTGTGCGCATTGCCGCGCGCGTCGACGGGCCCGTGCAGTGGGTGACCCAGGTCGTTGCGTTGCGCCTGAACCTGTCCGGCGGGGCGCCCGAATGATCAAGCATCAACGCGGTGTCGCGCTGTTGCTGGTGCTCTGGGTGCTGGCCCTGCTCAGCCTGTTGCTCGGTGGGCTGGCCGGTTGGGTGCAGTTGGAAACGCGCCAGGCGGCCTGGCATCGCCAGCACACCCAGGCGGTGCTGGCGGCCGAGGCGGGCGTGGCGCTGGCGATGCAAGCCGTGGCCGATCCGTTGCAGCGCAAACAGTGGGTGGCCGACGGGCGTGAAATCGCGTTGGTATTTGACGACGCGCAGTTGCACGTAAGCCTGCGCAGCGAACGCGGCAAGTTGTACCTGCACAGCGCCGACGTGGCCGACTTTGCCCGCCTGGCGTTGGCGTGCGGCGCCACACAGGTCCAGGCCAGGCAAGTGGCCAGAGCTCTGGAAGTGCGCCGAAACCAGGGTCTGGCGCCGTTTCGGGTGGTGGAAGAAGTGCGACAACTGCCGGGCATGAGCCAGGCGCTGTACAGCGCGCTGGTGCCGGAAGTCAGCCTGTGGAGCGGCCTGGACCGGCCCGACCCGGCCTTCGCCAGCCCGTTGATGCGCCACGCCCTCAACCTGCCGCATCCGAGCGCGGTGGGCGCCGACCCCGGCGACGTGCTCGTGGTGAACAGCCGCGCGCAACGCCCCGGCGGCTATCACGCCGAGTTGCAAGCCACGGTTTTATTGAGCCCCGCGCAAGGTAGCGCACAACCTTATCGAGTACTGCGTTGGCAAGAATGAATGAACACCTGACGTCGCGGCTTGAGCCGCTCGCCCGGCGCTGGCACGGCAGCCTGCTGCAACAGGGCTGGCGCTTGTGGGTCAAGGAGCTGCGCGACTGCCTGCCCCGCTGGTTGTCATTGCATGACATCCCCGAGCACCTGTACCCGTGGCCGCTCACTGCGCCCGTGAACGCACCTTCCGGTGAGGCGCGCCAGGTGCTGCTGCTGGCGCCGGATGCGGTGTTGGTGCAAACCCTGCAATTGCCCTTGGCCGCCGCGCGCAACCTGTCGACCGTGGTCGGCTATGAACTGGACCGCTTCACCCCGTTCGAGGCCGCGCAGCTGTACTTTGTCGCGCGCCAGGAGCGGCGCGGCGCCAAGCATGTGCACGTGACCCTGGTGGCGATGCTGCGCGAGCGTCTGGACCAGATCCTCAGCGACTGCACCGCCCTCGGCTTGCAGCCCCATGCGGTGGATGTGGCGGATGCAACCGGCACGCCCATGGGCATCGACTTGCTGCCCACACCGCTGCGCCCGCGCCAGCGCCCGACGGGCAAAGGCCTGCAACGCAGCCTGCCGTGGCTGTGCGGGGCGCTGCTGGTTGGCGCCATGGTGCTGTGGCTCGACGACCGCCAGCGCGTGCTCGAGGCCATGCAACAGAGCGTACGCGCGCAAAAGGCCCAGGTTGCCCAGGTCCAGGCGCTGCGCCAGCAATTGCTCAACACCCGGGGCGCGGCCCAGTATCTGATCCGCCGCAAGACCGCCCAGCCGCCGTTGGCTGCGCTGCTCAACGAGTTGACCGCCTGCCTGCCGCCCGACACCTGGATCGACGAATTGGACGTCAACGACGGCGCCGAGGTGTCCTTTTCAGGGCAAAGCGCCAAGGCCAGTGCCCTGATCGCCCGCATCAAGAACTGCCGCAGCCTGCAGAATGCCAGGTTCGAAGGGGTGATCCAACCCGATGCGCAAACCGGCAAGGACCAGTTTTCCTTGCGCGCCCATCTGCACCAGGAGGCCGCCGATGCGCCGACCACTGACACCCCGTGAACGCCGTGGCGCGGCCTTGATCGGCCTGGCCCTGGTACTGGGCGGCGCTTACTGGTTGTTGATCGATAGCTGGTTTGCCGGCCCCTTGCGTGCCATGGGCGAGCAGGCCGTACAGCTGCGCGAACAACAGCAGCGCTATGCCGGCGTGCTGCGCCAGGAGCAGGGCCTGCGCGAGCAGTTGGAACAGGCGCGACAGGACCCGGCCAGCAGCACCAGCCTGTTGCCCGGTGACGATCCCAGCGCGGTCGCGGCCGACCTGATGCAGCGCATTGCCGACCTGATCAACAGCCGCGCCGGCCTCGGCGGCGGCTGCAGCCTCACCCAGCGCATGCCGATCACCCCGGAGCAGGACGATGCCGAGCCGTATCGCCAGGTCAAGGTCAGCCTGACCCTCAACTGCGCCATCGAACCGCTGACCGCGATCCTGCATGAACTGGAGTATCAGCGCCCGTTTCTGTTCGTGGATGACATGAGCATCCGCCGTCGACCGGATGCGCCCGCCACCGGCGGCGCCGGCAAACTGGTGGTGCACCTGCTGGTGCGCGGTTACCTGCAACCGGCCGGTGCCGGGCAGGAGGCCCGATGATCAATGCACTGCGCCCCATCGAATGGGGCTTGCTCGGTTTGTCCGCCGCCCTGGGCGTGCTGATGCTGGGTATTTTGAGCAGCATCGGCGATGCCCCGCAGTGGCTGCCGGAACCCGCACCCAGCGCCAGCGCGAGTGCTTCGGCCAAGGTGCTGGCCGCGCCGCAAGTCAGCCTCGACAGTCTGGCCGGCACCTGGCAGGCGCCGCTGTTCAGCACCGACCGCAGTCCGGACCGTGCGATCGGCCAGGCGGCGGTTTCCAGCCTATCGAGCCTGACCCTGACCGGCATCGTGCTGGACGGCGACCTGCGCGTGGCGCTGCTCAAACGGGCCGACGGCCCGCCGCTCAAAGTTCATCAAAACCAGACCCTGCCCAATGGCTGGCGCCTGGAGCACCTGACACCGCGCGACGCCCGCTTTGTGCAGGACGGCCGCAGCCAAACCCTGAGCCTGCGGGCCTTGCGTTTGCCGCCGCCGTCCAGCACCGCCCCGATTACCCTTCCTCACGAGCCAACCCCTTGATCGATACATTCCCTGGCGCCTTGCGCACCACCGTGCTTTGCCTGGCGACCGCTGTTTCCCTCGGCGGTTGCGGCACATTCCCCGACCATCTCGACCCGGACGACGCGCTGTTGCATGAGGCGATGCAAGGCACCGGCGCGCAGCGCCCCCCCGTCGACCCGGCCAGCGAGCGCGCGCCGCTCGACAGCGGCCAGCCCGCCACCAGAGCCCCAGCCCAGCGCCAACTGATCCGCGGCAACCAGCAGTTCGTGCGTCCACCGGCTGTGGCGGCGGTAAAGGAGGAGGGTGGCGGTGACATCGTGTTCAACTTTGCCGACCAGCCGATCGAGGCGGTGATCAACAGTGTGATGGGCGACTTGCTGCACGAGAACTACAGCATCGCCCAGGGCGTGAAGGGCAATGTAAGTTTTTCCACCTCCAAACCGGTGAACAAGCAGCAGGCGTTGTCGATTCTCGAAACCCTGCTGTCCTGGACCGACAACGCCATGATCAAACAGGGCAACCGCTATGTGATCCTGCCGGCCAACCAGGCGGTGGCGGGCAAGCTGGTGCCGCAAATGCGCGTGTCGCAGCCGTCCAGCGGCTTGTCGGCGCGGCTGTTTCCGCTGCGCTATATCTCCGCCACCGAGATGCAGAAACTGCTCAAGCCGTTCGCCCGCGAGAACGCTTTTTTGCTGGTGGACCCGGCGCGCAATGTACTGAGCCTGGCCGGTACGCCGGAAGAATTGGCCAACTACCAGGACACCATCGACACCTTTGATGTGGACTGGCTCAAAGGCATGTCGGTCGGTGTGTTCGGTCTGCAACGGGCCTCGGTGGCCGAGCTGATGCCCGAACTGCAAAAGATGTTCGGCCCCGACAGCGGCATGCCGTTGGCGGGCATGGTGCGGTTCCTGCCCATCGAGCGCACCAACTCGGTGGTGGCGATCTCGTCCCAGCCGCAGTACCTGAGTGAGGTCGGTGACTGGATCCACACCATCGACGAAGGCGGCGGCAACGAACCGCAGATGTACGTCTACGACGTGCGCAACATGAAGGCCACCGACCTGGCCAAATACCTGCGACAGATCTACGGCAGCGGGGCGATCAAGGACGATGCGCCGGCCAAAGTCGCCCCCGGTCTGCGCACGGCGACCTTGTCGTCACCGGGCACCAACAGCACTGCCGGCAGCACGCCGGGCGGACTGAATGACACCTCGCCTGTCGTCGACGATCAAGCCCAAGCGTCCGAAGCCGAGGACAGTGCCGAGCCGGACACCACCGAAGGCGCCCCGGCCAAAAGCCTCGACGCCGGCACCCGCATCACCGCGCAAAAAAGCAGCAACCAACTGCTGGTGCGTACACGACCGGTGCAGTGGAAGGAGATCGAATCGGCGATCAAGCGCCTCGACAATCCGCCGCTGCAAGTGCAGATCGAAACGCGCATCCTCGAGGTCAAACTCACCGGTGAATTGGACCTTGGCGTGCAGTGGTACCTGGGGCGGCTGGCCGGTAATTCCACCAGCACCACTGTGGCCAACGCCTCCGGCAGCCAAGGCGCGCTGGGCGGTGGTGGGGCCGGGTTGGGCGCGGCGGATTCGTTGTTCTACTCCTTCGTCAGTTCCAACTTGCAAGTGGCACTGCACGCGCTGGAAACCAACGGCCGCACCCAAGTGCTGTCGGCGCCGTCGCTGGTGGTGATGAACAACCAGCCGGCGCAGATTCAGGTGGGCGACAACATCCCGATCAGCCAGACCACGGTCAACACGGGCACCTCCGACACCACGTTGAGCAGCGTTGAATACGTGCAGACCGGGGTGATCCTGGATGTGGTGCCGCGCATCAATCCGGGCGGGTTGGTGTACATGGATATTCAGCAGCAGGTCAGCGATGCGCAGGATCAGGCGAGCAACAACGGCGATACGCCGGCTAATCCGAGGATCTCGACGCGCTCGGTGTCCACCCAGGTGGCAGTGCAGAGCGGCCAGACGGTGTTGTTGGGCGGCTTGATCAAGCAGGACAACGCGGAGTCTGTGAGTGCGGTGCCGTATCTGGGCAAAATTCCGGGGTTGCGCTGGTTGTTTGGCACTACCAGCAAGTCCAAGGACCGCACGGAGCTGATTGTGTTGATTACGCCGAGGGTCATTACCAGCAGCAGCCAGGCGAGGCAGGTGACGGATGATTATCGCCAGCAGATGCAGTTGTTGAAGCCTGGGGGCTGAGGTTGAGGCCACGGCAGCATCGCCGCGATCACTTCAATTGAGATGCCCGATGGCGCGAGTGGGTTGCATCGCAGGGGGGGCGATTGTTGGCAGACAACGCACTGGATAAAACCTATCCGGCCGCATGAAAGTTTGAGACGGCACGGCGGGGTATTTTTCTGAGAAAAATCCTACATTTACAGAGGATTTTTCATCGTTCTAATTCGTGTTTTTCCTCCTAGGATGGCGGCGTCGCTTGAACCCAGGCGAGACCTCAAGGGCCACTCCAACCCCCTGCTTAGGAGTCAAAACATGAAGATGACCAGTGTGAGTAAACACCTGCGCCGCTCGGCTTTTGCCGTGCTTGTCGCCGGCGCATTGGCAGGCTGCGCCGCAACGCCGCCTGCGGAAAAAATCTCCCTGGCCCGTGATTCGGTGGACCGTGCGCTGTCGGCACAAGCCACGCAATTCGCACCGCTGGAAATGAAAACGGCTCAGGACAAATTGGCGCGCATGGAGCAAGCCATCGGCGAGAAGAACTACGTCCAGGTCAACGCCTTGGCCGAGCAGATCGAAGTCGACGCCAACCTGGCCGAAGTCAAGGCCAAGGCGGCGCGTAAACAACAGGTCTTGAAGCAGGCGCGCGAGGGCATCCAGGTGCTCAAGCAAGAAATGCTCAACGCCCCCGCGACCACCCACTAAGGACCTTGCCATGCGTGCCATTTTTTTCATTCCTGCCCTGTCGGCCCTGGGCCTGGCGCTGGCCGGCTGTGCCACCCCGCCGGAAAACGCGCAACTGCTGCAAGCGCGCAGCCAGTTCTCCGAGCTGCAACAAAAGCCTGAGTCCAACACCCTGGCGGCGGTTGAAACCCGCATGGCCTCCAACGCTCTGGACCGTGCCAACCAACTGTCGCTGAACAGCCGCACCGATCCGCAGGTCAACCAGTTGGCCTACCTGGCATCGCAGAAAATCGCGCTGGCCGAGCAGATCATCATCGGTCGGCAAACCGATGCCCAGCTCGATAACGTCGCAGTCGACCGCACCCAGGTGCAGCTTGACGTGCGCACCGCGCAGCTCAAAGCGTTGCAGGCGATGAAGGCCAAACCGTCCGAGCGCGGCCAGGTCATCACCTTTGGTGACGTGCTGTTCGATACCGGCAAAGCTGATTTGAAGCCGGGCAGTCAGCGCGACTTTCAGGAACTGGCGCAATTTCTGTTGAAAAACCCCGAGCGTCAGGTTCGCGTGGAAGGGTTCACCGACAGCACCGGCAGTGATGCCTTCAATCAGAGCCTGTCGGAGCGCCGTGCCTACGCGGTGGCACGAGGACTGGAGCGTTTCGGCGTGGGGGCTGAGCGTGTCACCGTGCGCGGCTACGGCAAACAATTCCCGGTAGCCGACAACCGCAGTTCGCACTCGCGGCAGTTGAATCGCCGTGTGGAAGTGATCGTGTCCAACGACAGTTCGGCGGTCAGCGCGCGTCGTTAAGCGACCGGCGTCAGCGTGGTTGGCAATGATCTGTGATCAGTGATGGTCATTGCGTCTGATCATTGACAGGGCTCTGTAACGCCTTTCACACGCCGCGTGCGCATCAAGGTTGTGCTCCATAGGCGCGCGACCTTGATGCCCGACTCACCCCGCCGGTTTTAACGTCGTTTCAGAATCGCGGTGATGGCTTGGCGTTTCAGGCGCAGCTCGTGGGATTTTTGTCGCAATTCGCGGCAGCGGTGGCTGTTGAGGATCAGCAGACCGACAAGGGGGCTGAGGAGGGCCAGTGCGTAGAGACAAGTGTTGGGATGCCAAAGGATGGCGGGCAGGGATACCAGCAGGCACAGCAGATAAATCGCCACGTTTATCCAGACCCAGTGGATACGACCGTAAAGCGCTTCGTATTTGGCGAGGGTGAATACTGCGCCCAGGCACACACCGCCAAAGAAGCCCGTTTTGGCGACGATATCGATGGGGTGCGAGGACAGATAAGTCAGCATCACCAGAATAGTCGTCGACGAGATCGAGAAACATCCGACCAGCGCATCACCTCCAATCACCAGCATGAACCGCTTAAGCAATTGGCGAGGGTCTTCAATAAACAACGCTGATTGGTAGGGGCCTTTTATCTTCTGCTGCCGGTTCACTGATCGACTTCCTCGTAGATGCCCAGCGCCAGTGTCCTGACGTTTCCGGAGGCTGCACTGCCGGTGAAACCCAGCAAGGCCGCAGCGATATCCATTTTGTGGGCGGCTGTCGCGCGTTGCATGTGTAGCGCTGATACGTTTGGCGACATTTCCGGAGGCTTTTTCCAGCTTGAGCAATTTGGGCGTCAGTCGCGGATCTCGGATTTTAAGCAGCTCATCGTTCAATCTTGCCCGTTCTTGCCGTGTAAGGCCTCTGAGCACTTGACCGGCTGTTTTTCCGGTCGCTTTTGTGGCCGTCGTGACAGCTCTCACGGTGACTGATGTCGAGGTGGCAACCCCCAGCAAAGCAATACCATCCAACACGGCTATTGTGTTTTGGTACCACTGTTCGTTATCCAAGTAGTCATTAACCTCGGGAAATGCGAGCTCTGATGCGGTTCGTAGAGCGCCACCGATGCATTGAACGGTACTCGCAACGGCGGCTGCTTTGCCGATAAACGAAATTATCGAGCTGGTCCCAGCTGTAAAAGGCATCAACGCGACCCCACTCGCAATGACCATCCAACTCAACACTACCCCTGTGCACGCAACTGCCGAATTCAACGCCTCCCCCATCAACCTCGACTCCCTAGGTTCATGCTCCAGCATCCGCTTGAACTCGACGGGCCCCACGTACCTGGGGGCCTCGCGCAGTACGACCTTGATCGGTCGCACACTGCATATCGCCTGAAACTCACGCAGTACCACCACGTTGAAATCCCCGTCGATATACACCACCCCCGCGCCGATCAACGCCGGGTCGGCGTCTATGGCCAAGAACAACCGCTGCAGGTCGATGCTGCTTTCGATGCGTTGGCGTGTGGTGCGATGGGCTGAGGGGAATCCATCCTTGAACAGTGCGACTTTCATTCCTTAACTCCTGGGTCGGTGGGAGTCGAGAAGGTATCGACGTCGTGATGCAAATTAATGTAGGACGTTTCGTCTTATCAATACGGACGCTTCCCGATCTCGCATTAGCGTCTTGTGAGCACACGCCGGGCTCCGCAACAGTGCGCCCACGTCAATCCCGACGTACAACAGGACAAGGACTCAACATGGCCGTCGATATGTTTTTGAAACTGGGTGACATCAAGGGTGAATCACGGGACCAGGCCCATCGTGACGAGATCGACATCAGCAACTGGGGCTGGGGATTGTCGCAAACTGGCTCGATGCATGGCGGTACAGGTGGCGGTTCGGGCAAGGCTGACTTTGCCAACCTGAACCTGACCAAACCCCTGGATAAATCCAGCCCCAACCTGATGATGGCCTGCGCCACCGGCAAGCATTATCCCGAAGCCAGGCTGGTGGTACGCAAGGCCGGCGGGGCCAGCACGGTGGAGTATTTGGTGATCACCTTGAAGGAAGTCATGGTGGTGTCCTACAGCACCCGCGCTGAAACAGCCGACGACCTGTTGTACGACAGCATCGCCCTGAACTTCGCCAGCGTCGACGTCAGTTATCAGCCGCAGAAGGCCGACGGAGCCAAGGACGGTGGGGCGGTGAAGTTTGGCTGGAATATCCGGCAGAACGTCAAAAACTGAGTGTCATTTGAGCGTATACACCGTGCTGCTTCACGCACACGGGCGCGCGCTTGAGTGAGCCTGGCCGAGCGGCACGAGCCACTCGGCCGAGGTTCACAGGGCTGTCAAATCGTGGGTATGTGGCGCGATATTTTTACCGCTACCAGCGATATCGACAGGTTAGCCTGCCGCCTTTTCGTCCTGTTTTTCATAACCTGCCCCCGCTATGGAAAACGTCAGTTCATCGCCTTTTTTCGCGTGTTTGACGATCTCTTCGTTGCCGCCGCGTGAATTCTTGAACCTGCCCGGCGTATGAGCCGGTGCGGTAACGAGGCTGGTGCGTTGCTTGGTCGAGCGCGCGGCGGTAGCTGACATGCGCGGTGTCGCTGTCGTCCAAGCGTTGAAGCTCAGCCGCGCCACACCGGTTGGGTGTCGTCGCTTAACGCCCAGTGGGGCTGGCGCGGGTTCAGGCAGACCCCGCCGACCCATCGCACCTGGTCGGCGTGGTCCAGCCAATAAGCGTTGGCGTCCAGCACCTGATGCCCCAAGGGCGTGAGCGTCAACTCGCGGCGAGGCCAGTCCTGGTCCTGCCGGGTTTCCTGCAACAACGGCTGTCGTGCATCGATCAACGGGCGCATCAGCGCATGAAACATCATGTCCCCCAGAAAGGGCAGCGGATCGCGCTTGGCCATCAACTCGGCGAAGACCTGGCCAAAGGCGACGGGCCCGGTTTCGGCAATGCACCTCAGGGCCAGGCGTTCGGTGAGCGACAGGCCATCGTGAATGCCCGGCAACTCCTGCAACTGTCGCAACAGCGCCGGCGCCAGCAAGGGCAGGGCGGGGTGCGGGGCGTGGGCCAGTTGCGCCAAGGCGCCCGGTGTACTGTCGCAATACGCCGCCCAGGCCTGTTTGGCCAAGTGCACCGCCTCGTCATTGATCAAGCGCCGTTGCGGCCATAACCACGCCAATACGTCCGGCGCCAGTTGGCCAATGCCGATAAAACGTTCGACGCCGGGGATGCGGTCCACCTCGATCAATTCCAGCTTTGGCGGCGCCTGCTCAAGACCGGCCAAGGCGCGGATCAGGAACAGTTGGTCATAGGCGTCGGCCTCGCACCACAACACGCTGTGTTCGGCGTTGGCCAGGGTCTCAAGGTGGCTGTATTCATCGTCGACGCGGCGCGCGACATCGCTTGGGTCCAGGCCGAACGTCTGGCTGATGAACGCGCTGCGCATCGCGCGAAAGGCCTGGCCTGGCAGGTCACGCACCGGGCCCATGCACAGCGGGTCGCTGAGCATGCGGAACTGGCCCTTGAACCCGGCCACTTGCAGGCGATGGGCGATGTCATTGCCGCAGCGCCAGTGAGTGGTGCGCGCCTCGTCGCAGGCCTCGAAATCGGGGTGGCGTGCCGCGAAGTCGAGGGCGTCGACATGGGCCTTGAGTTTGGGCCAACTGCTGAAACCCAAGTGCCTGGCAACCTGCCACTGGGCCTGCGCCAGCGTGGCATTGGGTTCTTGGGCTTTGAGGCGCCGCAACAGTTCCTTGGCGCGCTTGCGCTGCTGCTCAAGGTTGAGACGGCCGTCGGTGGTGGAGGATAAAGGGCGTGGCGACATACGAGCTCCTTGCACAAACCTTTTCCGCTTTCAGGTTGGGAGTCGTAGAAATGTGATGTTCAGTCAAAAGTCCTGGGCGCAGCCCTTTCCGCGGAAGGTGGCGTAGAAGGCGCCAGGCACGAAATATAGGCAGCGGGGTAGTTGATTGCAAGCCGTAAAACCGAGTCATTCATTGACGCCGGACGTGGTCCTGATCGGAACCCGTGCCGATCATGTGTCCATCACCGGGTCATCCGGCTCGGGCAAAAGTGTGTTTCTGCTTGCGCTGGGGAGGGCTGTCGGAATTAGTAATAAACATGCTCATGCACTGAAACCTTAAGCAGTTCGTTCTCTCCACCTCTGCGCTTAAATCCGATTGCTGATAATTAGCGGCTGCGAGAGACGAACGGTGGGATTTAAACAATATGAGGGGTGTGTGTCGTAGGAAAGTTCTCAACTGTGTTTCTCTGTGTGGATTAATTTTTGTGGGTTTTTTCTTACGGAAAAATCGAGTATTCGTATTGCGATTTGGTACCACCTATCCGTTCGGTTAGTTATTTTTTGTAAGGGGGATGTGTTAGCGTCAAGGTATTGTACATGCGGCGGAGGACCTTCAGAGTGAAGCTTTCAGATATTGGCAGTACGCCACTTTTGGAGTTGAAAACACTCTCGGTGAATGAGAATTGTAGTGGTCAACTAATCCCGGACACGACGTTAAGTTTTTTTTCGGCCTGAGCCGGTGGCAGCCCACCATTAAATTGGTGCGGTCGAATCCAGTTGTATCGGTGCATCAAAAAATGGCTGATATCCC
>NZ_JAHXNQ010000013.1:0-193197 GCF_023148575.1 Pseudomonas sp. EYE_354 | reverse complement strand
GAGAACGAGGTCGGCAGCCTCGCGTTTGAATTCAGGGGAAAAGGTACGGCGTTGTTTGGTCATCTGACACCTCGTTCTGGCGAGCATTCTCGCCTAGATGGGTGTCCGGTTTCATTAGACCACTACAGGCTGCTTTTACCCATGAGCGGGTCATTTTCTCCATTCAGGCGATTAAAGAACTCTTAGCAGTTAGCGATTTCGAAAAGCTTCTTTCTACAGAACAACTGAATTCGATACCCAAGCTGATACAGGCTCGGCTTCGCAATGGGGGACTCTGATGTCTGAGAAATGGCTCGAAACCGCGGCCCCTCAGTCGACTCACCCTCTAAAAAATGCTTTTTTAGATGAGTGCGTTCGAGTCAAAGTAGCCAATATCCTGCCGCTTAAAATCTCACGATCCGCGGTAAAAGAAAGCCTCAAATACCAGCAAATCCTCGCGTCGATCCAGGACGTCGGACTGGTGGAACCACCCGCGGTAACACCAGTACCTGGCCGCGCCGGACATTACTTTTTGGTTGATGGGCACCTGCGTATTGAAGCGCTCAAGGATCTAGGTGAATTGGAGGTCGATTGCCTCGTAGCAACGGACGATGACACCTACTCATATAACAAGCGCACCAACAGATTATCTGCCGTCCAAAGTAACAAAATGATAGTGCGGGCGATGGAGCGTGGGGTCTCTGCGGACCGGCTTGGCAAAGCGCTTGGATTGGCACCGGAGACAATCAAGCAAAAATTTCGCCTGTTAAATGGCATTTGCGCAGAAGCTATTTCACTCCTGGGTGACACCGACTGCCCCGCAAACGTATTCCATCTTCTGCGGCAGATGAAACCATTGAGGCAAATCGAAGCGGCTGAATTGATGATTGGAAATAAAAATCTTTCTGTCCTGCTCGCTAAAGCACTTTTGGCTGCCACACCATCAGACCAGTTAGTAGTACCTAGAACCCCCCAACCTGATCAGCAGATCTCTGCGGAGTCAATTGCTCGCCTAGAACGTGAACTCGCCGCCCTGCAGATGCAAATCAAAACAGTGGAGGAGGGCTACGGACCTGATGTACTTCATCTCACGGTCATCAAAGGCTACCTAGCTAAGCTTCTCGCCAACGCAGCGGTCGTACGGTGGCTGGCCAGATATCAACCTGAGTACCTGAAAGAATTTCAATCTATCGCCGAGCTGAAGGAGCTCCCCTGGGGAAGTGACGAATCAAGCTCTGCCCTTAATGAGCATGCTTAGGCATTTAAGTTGGTAGGTGTTGACGCTGATGCTTTATTGACCCGGGGTGCCGAAATTCATTGATCCACCCGAATACTCCAAACGATATCCTTGTGCGGATTTAAGTGGCGCATCTGGGTCAGTCAAAATCAGCAGCCTTGGTCAATAATGCATCAGCGCCAACACGCTGGCCCGTCAGCGATGGGGTCAGGGCGACCCTACCGCTGGCGAACCAGCTGTTGCAGCCTTGTACCCGGCTTCACCCCTAGGGGGGCCGGGTTCATCACTTGACCTGGCGGACGAAGGTTCCGACGCGCAGGTAGGTTTCGTGGGAGTCAGGCGCGTAAACGCACAGGGCGCCCTGGTCGTTGGCCGCGAAATGCTTCCAAGTACCGTCCTCCAGCATGATTTCGTTGAACGCTTGCCCGTCGTTGCTAACGTGTATGCGTTGATGGTTATTGCGCGACGGGAACAGACTCAGGTCTTTGAGGTGGTAGCTGGTCTCGATAGTGAGCGCGTCCGACTGGCGCTTCCAGTCGTAGCCCTTCTGCGAAGTCAGCAGGTTGCCCCAGGAGAAGCACATCAGTTTGCCGCCCATTGCGGTGACCACCGGATCATGGAAGGAGAGGTCGTCTTCAGGCCAAGTGCAGTTGCGCCAGCCCTTGCCCTGCACGTAGTACATCACCGACGAACTGGTGTTGGTCTTCTTCTTCACCATGGTGTAAAAGCTGCTGTACTTGCAGAACGCCAGCAGGCACGCCGTGCCAGGTATCACACGCAGATACTCTACTTGCTCGCCCTCGGACAGGTTTAGGCGACTATCCCAGCGTTTCCAGTTCGCGCCAGGTCCGTCGGCGCAGAAGAACAGCGCTTTTTCGTAGTTCGAGGTCTTGGTCGAGTCGAACAGGAAACCCTTATCGGTGTATTCGAACTCGGTGCGCTCTGTGAAACGCCAGAGCCATTGCCCATTGAACGAGACCAGATCTTCAGTAGCGGAAAACGTGTAGCTATCACTGACATCCGGGTACTGCGAACGTTTCCAGGTCAGGGCGTCGTGGGAGTAATAGAACACCTCTGAGCCCACCATTAGTACCCAGGTCCCGTCAATCACGTCGAGCCGGCGAATCCAGATGCGTTCATCGTCCACATTGGGCTTGACTGCCTGCCAATGCTCGCCGTCTTCGCTGCGGTAGAACTGTTCGTCATTGTCCACGATCAGCCACACCTTGCCATCAGTCTTGATATGGCGAATCTCTTCCGGATCGCAGGGAGGGTTTTCCATATCGTGCCAGTCAATCGCAAACAAGTGTCGCTTGCCGTCGTGCTCAAAAGTGACGGATTGTTTTTCCAACGCCTCGCGCAATTTCTGGTGTTCGCGCTCCTCCTCCTTGCGTACCCTGGCCAGCACTACTGAGCTATCGAAATCGCCCCTGCGGAAGTAGCCGAGCTGATCATCCGCATCAGAGCAGGCATCGGAGAATGCCGTTAGCGTCCGGTCGATTTGGCGCTCGCAGTCGTCCAACTGGTGGTACCAGTCATCGTTTTCTGCAGAGTTGTCCAGGTCGTAGTCGGACCAGGGGATCTTGTTCTCGAACTCGATACGCGGCAGGCCCCATTGGGCGATCACGCGGTTGGCGGCGCTCAGTGCCGGGGCATTCGTAGCGATGAAGTCCTGTGCCTTGCGGCGTATTTCGTTGAGGCTGGACAGGACAGACTTGCGGCCGATGGTATAGGCTGCGCTACTTGCAGCCGTCGCCATTTTTCCAAGGAAACCGTCATCGAGCGAGCCCATGAACGACGACCAATCGGTGGACTTGCTGGTGGCGGTCATGAGGTCCATGGTCATGTTTGAGGCGTCCATGCTGGCGGCATAGAGCTGTTTCTCTGTGGCGATCCAAGACTGCTCGAAGCGCAACACGCGATATCGCACGACGTTCTTCCAGCCCTGGGTCAGCTTGGCCAGGCCTGTTGCCGCCTTCACCAGCTCTGCTTCGTCGCTCTCATTGAGCAGCGACAGTACCAGCGGTAGGCTTTCCTTGAAGTTGCCAGGCTTCAGGGCGGTCAAGATCCTCAGGATGCGCGGGTTCTCAACCTTCTTGCGGCACAAGGTCAGTAGGAAGAAGGCGTCGATGAGCCATGTGTAGGCCTTATCATCGTCATTAAGGAGAGTTTGCAACGCTGATAGGTGTTCACGCTCCTTCATCGGATTGTCGGCGATGCCGAGAATCTGGGAGACCACCTCCGGGCAGGCACTGTGTTCGGCCAACAGTCCGAGAAACTCCTGGCCCGCGCCGTCCAGCGAGGCCGCGTTGTCGAAGCACAGCGCGAACAGGCGCAGGTAGGTGCGGCGCGCTTCGTCGTCAGCCTTGTCGAGGAAACTGTGGGCCTTGATGTCCGGCAAGTCGGATGTTAGCGACAGGGTTTCGGGTTGCTCCTCGTCCGCAGGGCCGTCGGCGCTAACGTTGAAACCGTTTTGCTCCTTGTAGATGTCCAGCGCTACTAGGCTGCCGCCAATGACTTCGCCGATCAGGTCACGAATACCATAGTTGGTGTAGAGACCGCCGAATTCGTTGCCGAAGAATCGCGAGATAGTTTTCTCCCGGGCCTCGTCGCTATTGCACAGCTCATCGTCGGTGAGGTCGATGATCTTTTCGTACTCCTCGGAGAGGAAGTAGAGTGCGTTGAAGCCAAGCCCCGAGATGTTTTTCTGGATGAAGTGCGAGTCCAGCACGTGGTCTTCGTTTACCGACAGTTCGATCATGCTGCGGTAGCGATCGATACCGAAGACCTCGATCTGGTCGATCACCTCGATAATGAACCCCAGCAGCTCGACTTCGTCATCGCAGTTGATCCCGAGTTTTTCCAGGGTGACCACCAAGTGATTGACATCGCGCTCGGTCAATTCGATTTCGCGATGGGCACGCATGAAGTCATAGGTCAGGTGCAAAATCAGCAGGTTGCTCGGAATGGATTTAAAGCGGCGCTTATTCGCCTCAATGTTCAGCGACCAGCTGTGAAAGCTAGTGCTGTTCTCGACGGTCTTCAGCCGGCTGTTGATTCGGTCGATGGCGGTTTCTAGAAAATCCCGAGTCTCGATGATGTAGTCGTTCATCGTGCCCAGGTTGTTGCGGATGACCGCGATGCTCTGCGCGTTGATTAGGTTCTGCTGTTGCAGTTGCTTGAGGTAGTGCCAGGCGTACTTCTGCATTTGTAGGGTATCGGCCTGATTCAGCAACTGGTTCTCGCTGGTCTTACCGCTGAGGCTGCTGGCGAAACGCTTGAGGAAGCCGGCCCCCGACTGTTTGTTCAACCGCTCTTGGCTACTCGTGATCAGCCGCGAGGCATCCAGGGCCAGTTGCTGGGTCAAGGCAGCATTGGCTTTGTGGCGGTTGACGAGGGTGGTCACTGCCTCTAGCTCGGGCCCTTGCAGCGGCTCGTGGAAAATCTGCTCTTGTAGCGCTGTCGTTGTCTCGCTCATGGTTCCGGCCTTAAAGGGTGTTGATCTTGTTTTTCAGTCGTTTGCTTTGCGCTTCGAAGGTCTTGACCTGAGCGGCGAAGTGTTTCTCCGACAGATAAAGCCCCTTGTGAAAGTCGCCGTAGAACTGTTGCGAGACCTGCAGGTATTCCAGGGCTTCATGAACGGCGACGCCGTTGCTGACCACGCGCTCCGTGGCAACCAAGGTCAGCTGGAAGCTCTTCTCGATGTGGTTGTCCACGGCAATGTTCATCGCCAGAGTCGTGATCAGGCCGCCCACGATGCTGCCTACCAGCGCGCCGGCGGGACCGCCTATGGCACCAATCGCCGCACCCACCGAGGCACCGCTTACACCGGCGCCTGTCAGCAGCAAACCCTTTCCGGTGCGGGTTTCCAGTTCTTCAGCGGTGATCCTGCCAGCGGCGAACAACACTAGGTTCTGCACCACGTCCACCGTACAGACCGCCGCCCCGGCAATGCCACCATTAGCGAAGGTACGTTTGAACACCGAGCCGGCGAACAGACCAGGCATCGAGCGGGCTGCGATGCTGACACTCGCGGAGGCCACACCAGCCTTTAGCGCGCTGTCGCCGGCGGCGATGGCCGTGTTTTGTAGGATCAGCACTGTGGCCCGTTCGGCGGTGATCTCGCCATCTCTGAGCTGACGGATGTACTGGAAGGTATTGATACTGCCGGCGATGACTGTGGTTACGATGGCCGCCGACCCTGCCGCGCGCATGCTTTGCTGGAAGGTCGCCTTGTTCAGGTAGCCCGTCTGCACGCTCTCATGCAGCTCTTTGCCGGAGGTCGACCCGGATCCGACATGCTCAGCATCGCGCTTGCTCAACCCTGTGGACTGGACTCCCTCGGCGTCGAGGCGGCCAGCGGCCTTGTCATGCACTTTTTCGGCGGCCCGGGCGACCTCGGGGCGGGTGTCCCGATTTTTCAGCATGTCCTTGTGAGCTGACAGCTTGATGCCTTCAATCTGGTCGGACGGCCCGAGGAACACGTCGGCATTCTCGTAACGGTGAACCCCATCCTTGCTTGAGCGAAACGCCTTCTGCGTGGCATCGGCGCTCTTGAAGTATTTCAGCTGTGCGCCCTGCAGTTGGGTATCGCCTTTCATGATGACGATGTCGTGAGTCATGTCGTTCTTCGCCAGCGGTGTTTTGGCGAAGTTATCGGTAAAGGCTCGCACATCCTTGTCCTTGAGGATGGCGTCTAGGTTGAACGACTCGGCGTGCCAGGTCTCCGCCGCGAAACCGCCCTTAATCGCTTTGTTCTGGGCGGTGGAAGCGATCTTGGCCATTATGTCATTGGTCTGGCTGATCTCGCCGACCATACGGCCGATCTTTTCCCAGGCCTGAGTGGGCCAGATCGGGCAAAGGCTGACCGAATGACTGATAAGTTTGTTTTCCTGCTTATCCATGAGAGAGCCTCAGACGTTGTGCTGAACGACGGCAGTGCCGACGCTGGAATGGGTAGAGGCGGCAGAGACAAGCGCGTCCTCATTCAGATAGAACTGCTGCATTGATTTCAGGCGCTGACGGATCTCATCGACCCAGACCTGGGGTGCATGGACACGAATGTTCTCGTTGAGGCCGAAGATCCACCACAGGGTCTCGCGGTCCAGCGGGATCCTGGCACACAAGCGTTTCCAAGCCTGGTCGGGGAGGTCATGGAGGGATTGCTCGTCACTGAGTGGCGTCTCACTCAGTAACTCGGCAATTTGGGGGTGGATGTCAGCGACCAACTCAACGCACTCATCGCCCTGGCGTTGGCTGAAGCGCCCTCTGGCGATGTAGTCGTCGATGTTGAAGTTGGATTGCTCCCTGGCCTCGGCTTCCAGCATGCGGATCGACTGGATCCGGTGCAGGGCAAACTGGCGCAAGTCGTCATAACCGTCCACCGATGCCAGCATGTAACTAATGGCATGCCGGGAGACGAGCCCGGCCGGGTGCAGAACCAGATGCTTTACACCACCTTTACTGCGGCTGCGGTAGGCGACTTCGATCTGTCGACGTTCTAACAGGCTCCCCGAAACCGCTCGCCAGACCTCCAGAGCGATCTCCGCTGGCAGGAGAGTCTTGCCGTTGGGTATCGCACGGACGCGACGCGCCCAGTATGCCAAGCCGTTGTTGCCCACATCACCGAGGAAATGCCGAGCTCGGCGAAACTGCGGGTTGAGCTGGTCGAGAACAGTCTGTGGCAGCAGTGTTGCCAGATGGCTTTCGGACAGGCATAGGGCAAGCGCGGTCGGCGCGTCCATGTCCTCCAGCCTCAGCGGTGCGTTTCGGGTGAAGCTCCAGCGGAAGGGTGATTCACTCTCGTCACATAGCAACGAGAACGGCAGGGAGAGCCGGTTAAGGTCCCGCTGGATAGAGCGCAGCGTGACGGAAAAACCCTTGTCATGCAGCTTCTCCAGCAGGGTGGTGCTGGCTATGCGCTGCGGCTCGGTAGGAATTAGGCGCAGCAGAGCGAACAGCCTGAGCAGCGTATCCTTCGCTTGAGACATAGAGACTACCTTGTTGTTCATCAGTCGCTGACGCCAGATTGGCCACGATGCTAATAAAAATGATGGCGCAGTGCTACTTCTCTAGCGTCGCACATGACTAAAGTCAGATGGGCACCCAACCCGTTCAGTGGCCTTCGGGCGCGTGGGCTTCCTTGTAACGCTTCAAGTCTTGGTATTCGCGGAATAGCTCACAGGCCTTCTTCAGCACTACAACACAACTGATGGCGGCAAGTAGGTTCTTCATGACAGTGGGCTCCTGGTGTTTTTTGCATCTTGTTATGGGGGAGCGACAAATTGTGTCGTCGCGGAGAGCTGTACACGGTCATAGCCGACTCTCGCTGACAAATAACGCGGCAGCGTTGAGGAGGCACTGATGGATGGCACTGCGGTCAGCCTGACTATCTAGGTAGCCGAGTCGATCGACTCGGGAGAGAGAAAACTGTAATCCCAGTACACGAAACGTGATGGCCATTGACCAAGCTCGTCCAGAGCATTGCTGAGGATCTAGAGCGGCGAAAGCGAAACTCAAACTATCTTACCCTTGAAATCAAGGGCAACCTAAAATACACTTTCGCTATCGCCAATCACCCCAGGTGCTCCCCATGCTTCCTTCGCCCACTTCTCCCGACTTTCCTGCTGCCCTGAAAGCTCGGCGCGAACTCCTTGGATTGAGCCGCGCCGAGCTTGCCCGAAAGGCCAATATTCATGGCGTGATGCCCCGTCGCTATGAAGAATCTGACTGCGGGGAATTTGCGAGCCCCCGTGCCGACACATGGAAGAAGCTGAACGAGATTCTCTATCCCGAATTCACCATGAGTGCCGCGGTACAGCAGGAGCCGTCCGAATCAACGACCAACACCAATACGTCAAGTGTTCCCTCTGGTGTCTGCGGTTTGAGCATCGCAGAGGCCAAAGCTGGCTTGGCAATCACCTTTGGGGTGGACATCGAACGTATCGAGATAATCATTCGCGGCTAAAGTACTGCACTCATCAGCATACAATTACAACTTAAGGGCAACTTATGAATACCCAGATCGCCGAGTGGGATGAGGTTTCGCGAGTCCTCAAGCAAAACGTCGCGGTAATGCCACTGGGACAGGAGTTCACGGTTCGGCAGATAATCGGGGAACCATCCTGGGCACCGTTGCAACGTAAGACGCGTCATGACTTTGGCCGACACGTGCGGCGGAATCTTGAACAGTACGGGTTGGTGTTCGCACGCATGGCCGGACGAGTCCTCGTATACAAAAAGTCCCCTGTCTGAACCTGGCTTGGAGGTGTCTACGAAACCAGGGGCGATTGAGGTAACAGGTTCATTCCTGCACCTGTCTATACGACGCTGGTGAGCCTGTGTGGCCAACCCGGCAACCCGCCTCACCTATTGTGCAATACCAGAAGGGCGGGGCATTGTGAAACATCTGAAAGGGCGCTGAATTATAGAAGCCATCTCGCACGAGATCAGTTAGGTATTTGCGCTCAATGACGGCAGTGGATCGTTTTGATGGTTGTCGATAACTGCAATTGGGCGAAGTATCTCTCTGGTGAACCTATTGCCTCCCAACAACAGATACTCCGGTACAATCTGCTTTCACTTTGTTATGCACATACCTCATGAAATTACTGAACACTTACGACGATCGCGATGAGGCAGAAGCTGCTACTGATAAGCTTACAGGCGAAAAGAGGCTAGCCAGCGAGCGTGACTCGACGATAGTCATCTATAATCTTTTTGGTATGCCCAGCTGGGGCAATTTCCATCGGCTAGGAATGTACAACCTAGGCGAGCTGAAAATTCTGCTGGGCCGTCGAACCACTTGGCAACCAGCTGATCAATCCCGCCATACAGAAATCCTTGCCACGCTACGTATCGTGGCAAAGAACTTTCAGATCGAGATTCCTACCCATTGGTTATAGCTGACCAAGTGCTCTGTCTATAAAGAAGTCCTGTACGCGAAAATCAGATCCCGCGCAATCGGGTGGAGAAGGTGTGGCACTCGGCGGTGCCACTTCGGATTAGTTTGTTTTAGGTCGGTTCATGATTTCCGGGGCATCAGCAGATCATCCAGGAACTCCGAAGCTGGACTTACACTTGTCACAACCAGCTCATCTCGTGCGCGCGTACAAGCGACATACAAGAGGTGCCGTTCAGTGTCATACACCTCTTTTAGGTCACCATCATCGCCCACTGTTTCTATCCGTTCCTGCAGAGGGATCACCTCATCATCACAGCCCATGACGACCACAGCCCGGAACTCCAGACCTTTTGCCAAATGCATAGTGCCGATTGATACGTATCCGCTCTCAGTATCCACCTGCTCGTCCAATACCTTGAATGACAAACCAGCTGCTGCCACGGCCTGTGAGGCCCGATCCACTTGCGCAGCCGAACGAACGAATACTCCGAACTCATGGGGCAAAAACCCAGCCTGAGTCCGTGCTCTCATCCAACCTGCAACGCTCTCGATCTCGTCACGTACTGTTTTCAGCACATGGACGGTTGGCTGCGGGCCATTGAAAACCGAAACAGTGTCACTCCGGTCTTCGGTGATTCCGTCTATATCGGTCACCGTCGGCCCAAGCAGACGGTCAGCCTGTATTCGAATTTGATGGGAGGTGCGGTAATTGATGCGCAGGGTTCGCGAACGGCCCCTCACATCAACGCCCAACGACTTCCACGAGAAAGGCTGCTGGAAGATGCGCTGCCCCAGGTCGCCAGCAAAGAACAGCGCATTTGGGCGTCCACCACCAATTGCTGCTAGAAACCTGAGGTGTGCCACGCCAATATCTTGTGCTTCATCAACGATGGCGTGATCGAAGATCACCTTGTCGCTCTTGGCAACATTCGTCGCCAAAGAAGTAAACACTTCGGGCATCGTGACCAGATTGAGTGCCTTCAGCTCGATTTGCACACGTTCAAAGATGCCCCACAGCACCTTGCGTTGGGCCTCCGGGAGGCGAGTCTTTCGGCCAAGACGTGCTACATCGCGATACGCCTCCCATTCCTTAAGCTGCCAGGCATCGACCACCTGTTCCCATTCAGTCACCAAGAAATGCATGCTGAATTTATGGCCACCAACGACTTGACCAGCCTCATCAATCAAAGCACGGACCCGTTCGCGACTCGCAACGGAAACCGTCCCAATGCGAGATCTGTAAAGCCGCAGGCCTATCGCTTCAAGAGAGTAAACGTCGATGCGTTCGGCCAAACGGGGTTCATTGCTCAACAGCCATTTCAGTTTTGCGTGCAGGGCGTTCGCAAGCGTGTTGGAGAAGGTTGTCAGCAACACGCGTGCTTCAGGATAAGCACGCACCAAAACAGCTGCACGGTGCAAGGCCACTACTGTCTTGCCTGTACCCGCAGAACCGGAAACACGTGCTGGTCCGGAATAGTCGCGCTCGACCCATTGTCGCTGCTCCGGGTGAAGGAACACCGCCCATTTTTCCCAAGGGCAGTCGAGTGCGCGCTGCAACTCCTCTACATCTGCCATCACGCGGAAGCGGCGCTGAGCGTCCGGGTGATCGAAGGGACTCCTTTGTTCTACGGAGAAATCAGGTATACGCGGCTTGCCGCCGGTCGCCAGCTCTAGCAATGCCTCTGAAGCTTCGGCGGGCAGGTGATCTGTCAAGGCCAGCAGAGAGCTTTCGGTCGCCTGTTTAACGTCCGCCAGCCACTCCGGTGGTACACCGTAGCTCAGGAGCTCATCGTCAGATATCTCACAGAACAGAAGCGCAACAGCCGACTTTTGCTGCACATACACCGGCACCAGGATCTCCTGAACCGTTTCACGTATCTCAACGAGTTGCGCTGCACCTGTCTTCGGGTGCGTTTCAAGCTTTCTCCGTTCAGCCCAGCCGTAAGCCTTGTCGTGATGATCGACGTAGCACAGGAGCAAACTCGAATCGCTGCGATGGACAATGATGCGAATGTCACTACTGACCCGCACCGACCAGAAATTTTTGTCCTTCGCCTTGTCGAGCTTGTGGAAGTTCATGCCCGGGTTAGCGGGATTCAATTGCAAGTCGAAGGCAGTCGTTTTTACGACTTTCTGCTCTTCACCCGTCAGGCGAGTCAGGCTATCGGTAAAAGTATCTGCAATCCGGAAATCCATACCCATTCCGCCAATCTCCTGTAGGCCAACCTATAGCTATGCAATATTCAAACAACCCTGAACACCTTCATCACCTCATCACCCAAGTGATTAATCACTTTTACGGCAATCCGGCCAGACCTCGGCTTGGGGAATAGACGGGAGGTGTCGCTGTTGAGGGAAGCCCAGGCTTCAGCGTCAATCTCGGCTTTCAGTGTTGTCTTCAGCGAGTTGTAGGGATCATTCGCGCCGAGGAAGTAGGCGTGACGGACGAAGAAACTCTCTTCGTTGTAATCGGTGTCGATAAACCAGCAAGCGATGCCGTCGGCACCGTCGCTGATGACTTCACCAGTCTGCGGCTTGAATACATCCACACCGAGCACCTTCACCCGCACTTGGCCGTCGTCTTGTGTGATGAGTTCGATATCTGGCTCGCCGAAGATCACAAAAAGGTTGCCCTTACCGGTGTTCTTTAGGTCCTCGGCCATGTGCAGGTCAGCGTTCATGCGAGCCTTAAGCACAGGCAGCTTGCCAAGTTTGGCGAACTCAGTAGTGTGCGCCTCGAAGTTGAAGGCGCAGGCAATAAGCACATCGAAGCCAGCGTCTGCGGCCTCTCGCGCAGCAGCCACTAGATCAGCACGCTGCACAGTACCGAATTCGGGGCCAATGAAGATGGCTGCACGTTTCTCTGTGTCGCCCTCCAGGTAGCGACCTTCAGCACACACCAATTGGCCTGGCCAAGCAGTCAGCATAGTGAAGTTAATCCGATCTTCCTTATGCGCCTGCTGCACGCCAGCCGTTTTAAGATTCGTCAGAATCAGCTGTGGAAAAGTCTGCTTAGCCGCATATTCCGCGCCCGGCTCAGACACCTGCATCTGATCAATCAGCTCGTCATTCTCATCCACTCCGAGCGTGCGGTGGGGACTTAAACTTTCCACAGTAAAGGGGCCTGCCACGCGCACAGCCTTCTTGTTCTCGTAGGGCTTATCGTAGAGGTGCTCGAACTCTGCCTTCGCAGCGGTAGACGCATCGATTTCCTGCTGCCGCGCGATACGTGCTTTCCACCATTCGGTGTGAAGCGCCGTTGTCGCCGCTGACCAATCCTTGCCAGCTTCACGCGGAATTTCCCACTCCTGCCAAGATTTCTTAAGATCCGCGTTCAGTTGTTCTCGCAGAGGCTCTAATGCCTTCTGCCACTCAGCCCAAATGACATCAATTTCCGCATTGTCGGCTATAGATTTGAGCTTAATTCGCGGCACGCGCTCATAGACAAAGCCGTGCCGAATGTTACCGTTTACTGGCTGCAAACTCGGAGCGGTACGAGTGACTTCGGCCTCTTTGGCCTGACCCTCACGGGAATCGGCCAGCAGGTAGAATGGATAACGAGCGCCCATGATACGGGCACGGGCAAGCGCCAACGCTACCCGCGAAGTATCCATCGTGATCCAACGACGCCCCCAATGCTCGGAGACTGTAGCTGTAGTGCCTGAACCGCAGGTTGGGTCTAGAACCAGGTCCCCTGGGTCCGTGGTCATAAGAATGCAACGCTCTATTGCTGTTGTAGCAGTCTGAACAACGTAGGTTGGAAATTTTTCTCCGTGAATATCGTCCCAGATGTTGGGTTTCGCAACTTGGTTCCAATCATCCCAGAAAACCACCCCTCCAAGCGAAGATCCACCCCCGTCAAAGAGCCTATTGGCCTTTTCAATTCGCTTCAGCCCATCATCCGGCCCGAATCGCCACTGTTTATTTGCCCCGCATTGCTTCATCTTGGAGCGGAATAGGAAATCCTTGCTTCGCGTTTCACTTGGGTGCTGACTCACTATCGGGTAGTTGACTCGCGCCCACTTCCCGCCACGCTGGACGAGAGCAGCAATATCTTCAGGCCCAAGCTTGGATACGTTGTGGAAAACTGTGTCTGGAGTGACGATAGTATTGAACTTCGACTCTCCCTCAGGTGAAGGTCGGGCTTCGTAAAGATCCCGCACCTTCACCAAGTCTCTATTTCGGCAATACCAAATTATATAATCGAAGACAGTTTCGGTGGAGAATGTAGCGCTCTTTTTCTTGAAGACGATTGTATTGACGAAGTTAGTCTCTCCGAACACTTCATCCATTAAAGTGCGGACACGATGAACATTTTCGTCACTAATCTGAACAAAAATTGAACCTGATTCTGTGAGCAAGTCACGCATCACAGTCAACCGGTCCCGTAAGTAGGTGAGATAGGAGTGAATCCCGTCTCTCCAGGTATCGCGGAAAGCCTTAACCTGCTCCGGCTCGCGCGTGATGTGTTGGGCTTTGCCATCCCTCACATCGCGGCTGGTGGTGGACCACTGGAAGTTACTATTGAATTTGATGCCGTAAGGCGGGTCGAAATAAATACATTGTACCTTGCCCCGCAGTCCCTCACGCTCGGCAAGACTGGCCATAGCCTGCAGGCTATCCCCCAAGATCATACGGTTAGTCCAGTTCTGATCGTGCTGATAGAACTCAGTCTTGTCAGCGCCCTTGGGGATACCGTTGAAGTCGGCAAATAGGTCTGCCGTTACCTGTCCAGCATCGTGCTCCCGCTCCCTAGTCTCGCGCAGCAGCTCATCAATCAGCGCTTTGGGGTGAACTTTTTCCTGAATGTAGAGTGGCGGGACATTAACAACGAGATCACTCCAGTCCTGCTCGTCTTTACCGCGCCAAACGAGCTGCGGATCTAGATCCTTGTTGCGCGGATAGCGGATCTGCTTTGGCGCGGCTGGTTCCTGCACAAAAGATTGCTGTTCGGCAGAAGGGATGTTCTTGCGCTTGGCATCGTCGTGCTTGAGGATCTCAACGGTCTTGATAATAGGTTGCTTGGCCATAAACTAGCTCGCTTGGTGCTATTTTGATTTTACAAAGAGATTGCAGCCAACGTGACCAACCTCGAGAGTATCGCCACATGGATGGGCGTGTTTGGATAGAAAAGACCACTTAAAAATGTGGTCACTGGTCTTTCCTTGCTGGCAGCATGGAGAGCGTTCATCCATTTTTTCACGAACCTCTTTTGTCGCTCCCGATATATTCATTTGCTTTACAAAGGAAATCAGTAGTCCCCGAGTTTCTCTTCCAGTCGTGTATCGACCAAATAGCTGTGACAATCCTTTTGCATGCCAACCATAGCCGCGGTGAATCTTCGCTTCAGCAAGTTTTATAAATTGCGGAACGGAGTGATCGGCCATAATTAACAGGTCCACGTGACCGTTTGAATGTGCCTCGGGCGTAACAGTCAACCCTGGTATCGAAAGCGCTGTGGCTAGCACTCCGCTAAGCCCAACCTCATCCAGCCTCTTATAGTTATTACTTTGTCGCTCAAGGCTTGAAATTGCTTGGCCAAGTACCACGTCGAAGGCTTTATCAAATTCCTCGTTCGTCTCGGCTGTCAAAATATCAAAATACTCTGGCGCTTTTCTTTTAATTCTTTCGAGAAGAGCTGCAAGCGTGTTGGGATTAGTCATTCCTACGCCTCACCCTTATTATTGACGTCTAACCAGCTTACCGTAATATCTCGCGACCAAGAGTCCCAGTCTGCCTGCTGAATGGATCTGTCGCGCCACCATTTTTTTAGATTCTCAATGAAAGCCGACATGGGCACTTCCTCTCCGCCCTTGCTTTCCGAGCGAAGCTCCATACGAAGTTGGTTCGCAGATGGGCTTGATAGCATGGAAAGAACTCCAAATACATCTTCAGGTTCGCAATTTGCGCTAACAGCGGCAGATTCAATATCGGAAAGATGAAAAACATTATCTTGATTACTATTAAGAGTATCGAGTATCGCTTTGCGAATATTGGATACAAACTCGCCAGGAACTTCGTTTGCTATATTTACAACAGATGCGATCAACTTGTTAAATTCGCTTTCGATCTTCTGGGCAAAGTCATGCTGCATCTGGAACACGTCGGTGAACTCGGCAAATGCCCAGCGGCCATAGCTGCCGAGGTGGTTCACGCCGGGCACCCAGTAGGTGTCCATAGTGGATTTTTTCTCAACGGCATCTTCACCTCGGTAACCCTTGATCTCGACGATCAGGTTGAGAAGATCGTCTGGGCCATGACCATCATCGACGCGCACGATGAAGTCCGGCAGGTATTTACGCGTCTCTGAGCCAAAGCGGTAAGGTACTTCGAAGCCAAGACCGTGGTTCTTCACATAGGCCCGTACAAGCGGGTGACGCTCTGCAACGCGGCAGAACTCGGCCTCCCAGTCGCTATCGAGGACAACCCAGTTGATGTGGTTAAGCTGAGAGCTAGTTTCCCACCGGCTAGTCTTCGAGGTGTTGAAACGTACATGCCGGGTTGATCCGCACGAATTGTACGGATTGAGCAGCGCGTTGATGGGGCGTTCACCGAGGAAGTGCCGGGTAATGGCGGCGGTGATCTTATTGCAGGCCATGTCGGCCAGTTCCTGATACATCAGCAGGGCGGGATAGGTATCTCCCTTGCAGATGAGACAAGTGTCCAGCCACTCCTTGGTGATACGTTTGAGCTGGCCGAAGAGATGGAGTTTTGGTTCTTCACCGGGGTCTCTCCACTTAGTGTAGAGCAGATGTTGTGTGAGGTTGAAAACCAGGCTGGAGGGGCGCATGTCACCAAGATGCTGAAGTGTCATGTCTGCCGACTCGCCGATGATACCGGCATTCTGAGTTTGCGATGGTCCTACCAGGTCGGGCGTAAGGACGAGCTTGGATTCATCATTGAAGTCAGCGACCAGACGCTCTTCGGGTAGCTCGACTCGATAGCCCTCAACACGTGGAAAAACAATCTCCAGCGCGTCCCGCTCCGGGCGTATCGCTTTGACCTGTACGGTTTCGCGCGGTGTGGCGGGCGTCGCGATGACGGGTTTGGCTGTGAAGTCAAAAGGAATGCCGAACACATCTGCGTACTCGACGTTGAACAGGCCCTCGTCGTTAAGCTCGTAGGATTGGCGTCTCAGTGCGCGGCCGATTACCTGCTCGCAAAGGAGCTGAGTGCCAAAGGCGCGTATGCCGAGTACGTGGGTAACAGTATTGGCGTCCCAACCTTCAGTGAGCATCGACACGGACACAACGCAACGAATCGAGCCGCCGAGCTGCCCTGCCTTGCCAACTGTGTTCATGACCTCTCGCAGGAGCTCCTGATCAGTGACGTTGTCAGCTGCACGTACATCCCCGCTACGCTCGACGATTTCGCGGCGAAAACGCTCGATTTCGTCGGCAGCCATGCTGCGGAAGTTGTCGTCTAATGCATCACCAGCTTCGAGCTGCTCGCTGTCGATAAGGAGAGTGTTCGGGCGCGGCAGCGGGTTGCCCGTGGTTTCGTCAAAGTTGCGGAACAGAGCAAGGCGACCGTTTTCGAGCGTAGTTGTCCCATCATCCTTCTTACGCTGGAAACCGGAGATATAGTCATAAACAAGCTTGGAGATCGCTGTGTTCTGGCAAACTACGATGAAACACGGGGGCACGCCGATTCCAGCCTCCTGCCACTTTGCGAAAGTCTTCTCATAGTGCCCGTAGAGTGCTTGCAGGGCTGTCTGAAGCCTCGTTGGAAGCTTAAGTGGATCGAGATCCTGATTGGCACCCCGGCCTTTCTTGGGCATGTCCTTCCTGATGTTTTCCCACAGATTGCGGAACATCGGCATCTCGTCGCCAGTGATGTTTTCTGCAACAGGGACGCGCGGCAGCTTAACGATGCCGCATTCGATGGCGTCCATCAGCGAAAAGTCGCTCATCGTCCAGGGGAACAGTGTGCCCTCGACATAGCCAGAGCCGGCAAGAAAAAACGGCGTTGCCGATAGATCGATAACACGATTGACACCTAACTTGCGATTGACCGCCTCCAACCCAGAAATCCAGAGACGGGCGGCTTCATTCTCATCTTTAGCATGCGCCTTGGCTTCTTTCAGGGCTTCGCCTTTAATCGCATTGCCTTTGTCGTCGATGAAGTCGTCATCTGATGCGGGTTTTTCGCGATAGCAGTGGTGTGCTTCATCGTTGATGACCATGATGCTCTTCATGCCCATCAGATCCGACATCACTCGCTGAATCATCTGCCCTTCGGTTTCAAGCGTTTGGGGATATTCGCCGGTTCGGCCTTTGAGTAGCTGCTTACCACCCTTGGAAATCTCGATGCGCTCGCGCAGTTTGAATGCGTGATAATTGGTGATGACGATCTTGGCTCGGGAAATGTCGTCAAGCATGTCACTTGGAACCAGCTCGCGTTCCTTGTAGTAGCTATCCGGATCGTTGGGCTGTAGCACGCGCAGACGATCCTTGATGGTAAGGCCAGGCGCACAGAGTAAGAATCCGCGCGTGAAATTCTTGCTGGCAGGGCTACGAACAGCGTTAACGGTCTGCCAGGCAATAATCATAGCCATGACCGTCGTCTTGCCCGCACCGGTAGCGAGCTTGAGCGCCAGACGCATCAACTCTGGATTGGCGTCCTTATTGGCAGCCGCGAGGTGCTCTAGCAGTTCTTTACCTGGTTTAGATAAAGGAGCGACTTCGGTAAGCCAAATCGCCGTTTCGACCGCTTCAACCTGACAAAAGAACGGACGTACGCCATGAAACTCATGATGCCGCCAATGCTGGAGCAAACGTGCCGTTTCGGAGGTGACCTGCCATTGGCTGGATGGCAGCGCACGCCATGTATCTACATGGCCACGAACCTTATTGATGATCGAGGTAGGGTCGTACTGCTGCCTCCCGGTTGAAAGCCCTTTTCCTTCATCAAAGAGAAAGCCCTCCTGCTTCGGGGCCGTTTTCTGCTTCTTCGGCTTGGGAATAGGCGTAATAAACTCAGCCTTGCGCCGGTCCCCGATGACCTTCTGGGTAGGCTGGCCAGTTTCGTCTAGCTCCCAATAGCGAGCAGGGCGCTGGTATGGAGAGTTCAGGATTGGGTGATCAAAAAACGGGTTGGACATAATAATTAGAAACCTACGCGCCTTGGTGTGTTTTTCAGTGGAACTGACATGCTTGTTGCACGACGTATTCCAACCTTCCTTGGCACGCGCTTGGGATTAAACCTTCCGCTTACCATGTGCCGAAAAAGATGAAGGATAGCTCTTTATCATGCTAAATCGATAGCAAACAACCGATGGGACTACTAATGAGACAGCCAAGGCGTTTCGTGAGAACGCAGCACTAGTATGGGAATGGTATCTGTGGAGGCGTCTCCGAGTTGGTCAAGCAAAACCAAGTGCAGCACATCTTGCGGTATCTCGCATGGCTAACACACAACGCCAGGTTTCTGTAATCACCCAGAATATCGATGACCTTCATGAGCGAGCGAGGTCTGTAAATGTGGTGCATTTGCATGGCACTTTGGCAATGCCCAAGTGCTTCGCCTGCCATCGGTCTTCGGCCGTGTCGCCAGATCAATCAGCAATGCCGGATGAGGGCGCTTTGATTGAGCCTCCCAGGTGTGGACGTTGTAACGGCAAAATGCGCCCTGCTGTGGTCTGGTACGGAGAGGATTTGCCGCACCAGGCTTGGAAGAAAGCAGTTCACCTGGTTAAGGATTGCGGCCTTCTGATCTCAGTGGGCACCTCTGGAATTGTAATGCCTGCCGCGGGCCTTCCGGACCTTGCATTGGCGTCTGGAGCACCCGTCATTCACGTGAACAAGGCTGACGTTTCAATGGGCGAACAGAAGGAGTTCATGCTAGTGGGGGCTGCCGTCGAGATATCGCCAATGTTAGCCGAAAGGATAGAGACCATTCGCGCGGGTTGAAGACTGGCGCAGCGGTTTTCGGCTAGAAAAACCATGCGGATTTTTCCTTCTTGATAATTTATTTCCACCAAAAATATCGCTTTCCTCAGGAAGTCTCAACGACCGAGCACATGTACTCGCATCGAGCCCAGTAAGGGTCTCATTACGTCATTTGATACCTGGGGAACAAGCCAAGCCCTTGCATCCAATTACATCGACTTAATCGATACCACTTCCACGAACCTGAATTTCTTTCTGGCCGTCCTAGTCGCTTCTTGCTGCGCGAACAGGGAGCTCAGTGTATCGGCCTCATACACAATCTCGTGCATCTTGCCCTCAAATTCGTTTCCTACCCGCAGCGTGACTCTCTGCCTTGCAGTAAAGCTTTTTGAAACTTGCTTTTTTTTCGCATCTTTCGATGGATCCACCGCCAACAAATCCGGCACGGTGTCTTGTTCGTGTGTATCAATTGCAAGCGCTGGGGTCACAGGCCCACCGAACAGTGCGCGTCGCATCTCTTCTTCTGTTAATTCCATAATCATCCAATTTCTCAGAAAAAACGTTATGTATAGCCAACCCATTCTAGCGGGAGCCACTGCTATGCTTGAAGTTTCTCGAATGGAATTTACGCGAAATGTCTGGGGAATATTCTCTGTCAGACCTGTTGGACAGAATGTACCAAAACCAATTGGCGCTGGAGGCTGCGCTGATGGAACTGACCCTCCACATCGAGAATAGGGGGTTCAGCGAGATCAGTGAAAATGTCCGCGGTGCGTTGTACACCATTGGTGAAAATGCCGGCCACATTAAACAGGGCCTGGCGAAGCTCAAATCTAATGACCTCTGACTGATGATCGGCAACCGCCTAATGACCCATTTGATAGCTGAAAGTCAGTCCCACATGTGAGCGCCTTTCCATGCCCGTTTTGGCAGCCGTATTTGATGCGTTTGGCACACTCGTAAAAATCGGTGTTGGGACAAATCCTTATCGCAAGATTCTTAAAATAGGGATCGAACAAGGCCGACGCCCCAAAGCCACCGACGCGGAGGATCTACTGTCCATGCCTATGGACCTTAGACAAGCAGCTGATTATTTCGGGATATCTGTTGAAACTGATTTCATGAACCGACTTGAGGACGGCCTCCGTGAAGAGCTGGCGGCCATCCAAGCCTATCCTGACGGAATTGCTGCTGTGGCGACCCTCCAAGCAGCAGGATTAAAAGTGGCGGTTTGCTCCAATCTCGCTCAACCATATGCATCGGCCATCGAAAGGCTGTATCCGAATCTGGATGGTTACGCCTACAGCTTTTCAGTGGGAGCTATCAAACCATCATTCAAAATCTACCAGCATGTGACGCAGCTCATCGGTACCATGCCTCATGAAACATGGATGATTGGTGATTCGCAAAGGTGCGATTGTGATGGTCCCCTTGGGTTCGGTATGCACGGCTTTTACCTGGATCGGAAAGGTGGAGGTAGCTACACGACCTTGCAAGTATTTGCAGAAGACATCCTCCGCAAAAGCTAATGGCTCTAGCAATGCGATATAAAGTAGCGATTAATCGACCAGAACCAACGAAATGCTACCTAGCCGGGTTAGCGGCATATCGGCACCACGTGCAATACGGCTTAGGCAGTAACCAGCTTACTCAGGTAACCCATACAGCCTTGCAAAAGAAGCAAGATAGGCTGTCAGCTTTTTGCTCCTTCGCCATGCATACTGTCGGCATTTCGCGTGTAATAACGTAGGGCCAACTACAGGAGAAAATCCTTCGTCTCGCAATTGCAGTAAAACATTTCCTCGTGGTATTTCCAAAAGCCGTGCGACTTCAGGGGACAGAATATAATTACGTTTGAAATGTTTTATTGCTGTGGGACTTATAATCTGTGCTGACCGTCTAGAGCATTGAACTTTTTCACTACTAAGACGGCCATGACGTACAAGTGCGTAAGCCACTTCCTCCTTCACGCCCAGCTCTTTTGCTGCATCCGCGACTGACAGTCCTTTGTCCTGCGATGATGAGTGAAGTGTTATTTTCCTCAATAAAAGTTCGCTTTTACTCACTAACCACTCACCAACACACACCGCTTCTGACTCAGCTCTGCAAAATACAGGTATTTCACCATCCTTAATTGCAACAACCAATTCTGTTAAGCCATTTGAAGTAGGAAGGTAGTGCTTTGCGACTTGAGAAATTGTTATGAAATCCACACCGCAGCTTTTCAAAAAAATATTAGGTACTAAAGCCCCTATTGAAGAGTAGTCAATTAACCATCTCTCACCAGCATGCGGGCAACCACCAACGAATTTCAATATACCTGCCTCTATTAATTGCTCGATACGCTTCTTACTCAGGCAAAGCAAACGAGATGTTTCACGTAAGTTAATCGGTTCATGCCGCGATGAGGTGAGCCTGCGAGCGTCTTCTAGATCTACCACTGTGGCAGTTTTACCACAGGTGTAAGTAAACTCTCTCGTGGCAAGCTCGCCGTACATATGCATCCTTCGGAGAAAACTTTCGGGAAGCCCAACTGTTCTCGCTGCCTTTTTGTATGGGAGCCATCGATGGGCAAGTAATGTACACTCACTTAAGCGCCGATTCCTCATAGCCAATGGACCCTCCCAGTATAGAACAACGTATCGTTCAAACTCATCACGAACAAAGTCGTAGCATTCGTCTGTTAACGACAAATACACATCATTGTAAATTCTTCCAAATGCAGAGCCTAACCTCCAAGAAAGGCTAGACTCTCTAAGATCCATAAGATCGTTAAGCAAATCATGAAAGGTTTTTGGCCAACCTAAGAGTATTTTACCCGCAGCAGCAGCCAAGTCAGGAACCACGTTTTTATAAGACTTCGAGGCGATAATCATGTTCATATCATGTGTGCAGCTCAATGCCCTTACAGCAACTCGAATGGCAAAAAAATGAAACTGGGCCAAAGTTAGCGAATCAACTCCTGGCGATAAATTCTTACTACAACCGCGGATTCGCTGCTCGAGTTCGACAGAAATCCACAGTTTTGATTCATCCACCGTCGGCAAGCTTGAACATGCCGTAATAATGGGATGGCCACAGCTGTCGCAGCTCTCCCTAAATAGAATCTTTTGCGTCGCTTTTGCTTGGCAACCGGGACATCTGTACAGGAGCTCACGTTTATGTACAGTGCACACTGTATATAGAGTTAGGTCCCACAACTCTCGCCAATAAAATTCTGAAGCCATACAAACTGGGCAATACTTTGCATTTATTATGGACCATACCTTCTGATTATTAAATTTAGGCGCTCGAATTTCCGCACTCACATCACGCCAACTTGCATGCCTAGCATGCTCACTTAGCCAGTCATATACCAGCTCATCAGAGAGATCTTTGAAAAGCTTAATAACCTCGCCATTCCAGAGACCATTACATCCTCCCAAGCGATGTAGATAACCCGCCAAGCTCTCATCATATTTAGGCGCAGGGTTTACTACTAAACCGAACATAAAACTGTTCCCTCGGAAAACATCGCAACCGTTTAGATTTAAATAATAAAAACCCGATGATTACACCGGGTTTGAATAGCTTTAAGCCGCAATAATGTCGAAGCTTTCAAACGGCTCATGATCTCTGATCAAAGGTTTGAAATCGAACATATCACTAAACGGATTTCGCTCATCAGGTGCTGCACTCCAGACCTCGTCCTTAAAGGCCTCACGAAGTATTTCAAGATTGATGCCTTCGGCTCCTAGATTCTGTACCAACCAAACGGCGCGATCAACAATCTTGATTAGATAGTCAATTAAACCGAATGAGGCCAAATAAAAGCGACGAATCATTTCCTTATCTGTAAAAGTAATGGAAAGGACCGGCAGTAGTTCACGGACGCTTTGAAGCAACATAGCGAACTGTGTCCAACTGGCCTCATTTAGCGTGAATCTGTTGTAATCAACCGTTGCAGAGAATCTTCGTCGCAACTGTTCGTTGGCCCAAAGCAGACCTTCAGTCCGCTTTAGGCCAACGAGGACGAACATAATGCGAGTTTCGTTCATCAGACTTTTGACCCAGTCAGCGGCCTCGTAGGCATCATTACGCTTGTAATCCACGAGATGCTGCGCTTCGTCTAGAACAACAACTTCGACGTTGAGGTTGCTCAAAAGCAAAATGATCCTCGCAAATTTCGTTTCGGCAGAATGGCTACGTGAGTCTGCATAGGGATCTTTCATCGCGGTTAGCATGGCTGTTGCGAGATTTTTTTTAGTAGGCGACGAGGGAATCTCCACAACGAGAACAGAGCGTTTTACCTCCTCGGTTTCTTTCGCAGACTCCAAGCCCCTAACGTACTCTTTGATCAACGTGCTTTTCCCCACACCGCTTGGTCCTTGTATAACAAGCCCCTTGCTAGAGCCTGTGCGTCGTGTGTCTCCATGCACTTCAATTAATCGAGTCAGTGCTCGCTCCGCCTGCGGACTGAGGATGAAGTGGTGACGTAGGGAGAATTGCGCTTGGTTTTCTTGATAACTGCTCATGATTTATTGTCTCCGCTCGGGTCACGAAAAGTTACCTTGTATGGAGTCGCCGTATCTATCGTCATCTCCATATCAAAACAATCCATATCGGCGGATACAACTTGATGCTTCGCTGGTTGAATCTTCCAACCGTTCTTATCTAACTTGGCACGGGCCACCTCCCGACGCTTACGCATCATCTGAGAGCGGCGAGCCTCGTTGATATCCTCGGTTATATCGCGATGCGATTGATGAACTTGTTCGAAACTAGGATTAATGACTCCGCTATCTTTTAGCGCTTTATTAGCTGCTTTCAATACATCACGGCTCAACCCAAGCATGCGCTTGTCTTTTATAGGTACCTGCAAAAATATATTTCTGAAACGATCATGCACCCAAACATGGCCGACCTCATCACGATACCGAACGCTTACTTTTTCTTTAGGTTGCAGCCGCGCTCTCAGCTCGGATAGTTCAGGAGAGTGGTATCCATAGCCTCCTACTTCTATACCGTAGTGATGTATCTGCGCCATACTTCGGCGTGCAAGGATACATTCGAGTGCGTCAAGATCAACGGGAAGCCTAAGCTGTCGGCCTGCCTCGTGGGCGGCCCACACTTGCGCAGGAGTCCTTTTGTTAAGCCCTCGGTGGGATGTTTGGTGGTACACGTCAACAACCCACTTCACAACGCTGGCTTCAAGCTGAGTCAACGTGAAGCAAGCGTGTTTCTCCGATTTGTAATCCCCCTTCTCTTGGATATTGGAAAAAGTTGTTCCTGGTAACTTATGAATCAATCCAATATTCAGGGTACGGAAAAACCTCTCAACTGAACCTTTCATTTCCGGCCCTCGGGATCGAGGGTACATAATCTCGATACCAAGCTCGTTGAAGCCAGCGATCATATCGTCCGCATGGAATTCAGCGGCGTTGTCAGGGACGAGCCGTGCGGGCATTCCATGACAACGCCACTCGTTCTGGACGTTAGGAAAGCGCGCCAAAAGCGCTGCTTTAGGCCGAATGCCGCGCTCGATTACACGAAGCACAGTTTCGGTATTTGGTGCAGATAAATGGAGTAGGTAGCCCATGATCATGCGGGAAAACTTGTCAAGCACTACCGTAATATAGGGGCGCCCAATAACGAATCCTGTTTCTTCGTCAACCAACAACACGTCCAACAGAGTATGGTCAATCTCCCAACGATCCAATATGCTATCAACAACAAGTACTCCGTCCGCGACCCGATGTTTCTTTTTGGCAGCATGTTTACCTATACGATGTACATCAACCTCATACGGATCAAGCTTAGCTATATATCTCCTAATAGTCATTCCACATGGTTTTATTAACTGATCGGAACCCAGACGTGTAGCATTTATCTCTTCCAAGCGCTTTAAATATTCGCCGACTACTACCGAAATTTTTTGACGTTCTAACTGAAGGTATACTCGATTTATAACATCTAGCAACACCTCTTCTAGCTCACCAGATATTACGTTGACCCTTCCTTTAGAAGAATGTTTCGGTACGAGCCTTACAACATTGTTACCCAGAAACTTCGAGCACCACCTCCTAACTGTTGAAATCGAGGGAGTACGCGACTCTCCTAGCGCCTCAGAAATCAATTTTAATTTAGCTCGTAGAGTTTCCTTACTGGGTATCCTTGTATTACCTTCCATTACGCCAGTTATATAGTAACGCCGGCGTAAAGCTTCATCACTGTGCTTTTTTGGAAAACAAGTTAAATCCGGGCTTGCGTTCCTCGCGTAGGGAATTTCACCAAGGAACGGCTGTTCCGCACAGATTTCGATCTCCCGCCGTTCGTAACCGAGATAAAACTCAGACTCAGTTAACTTAGTCGGCTCTCCTAGCTGATCATAAAACAGCAAGCTCCCATTAATGATTCTCCGGTGAAGTGACATCGTTACCCCATTTATAACAACAACGAGTTTCGACTTAAGCAAAAATGTTTGCATGGCGATGTCCTCCGGTTAGAAAGATCGGTGATTTATAACCTAGTGAAACATCAAGGTTGACGCCAATAATGCACAGAGCTAAAAAACGCCAAGCTTCCATCTCTCCAAAAATCGATACCGCTTCCTCAAAACTATGAGGTTGATATTTATTTAATTCGGAACAGGCGTCTGCTTTATCCGATGAAGAAAGCAAAGGGCCACGTCGGTGATATAGAATCTTTTGTAAATTATTTGCTAGTGGCTCCCTCCATATCAAATGATCCGTAACGACAGAAAAATTCCGATTGGTAGCAATGAAATGCATTTTTGCTGCATCAAGTTTTAACTTAACGCTGTTAATTAACAGTCTTTTTTCTGGCTTCACTTCGAACCACCACTCACAACCGTTTTCAAGAAAAACGCGGAGATCGGGAACGTAATCTACAAATGAATCACCTAGTGGAACTCTTTCCCGAGAAGGCTGCACTTCATAACGAACAACGGTCGGGGAGAGCTCCAGGAGCCGAAAAAAACCACCTTCCAACTGGGATTCCCAAGGCACAGAATGGCCATTTTTTAAAGAGGGGAAGTACCCCCGGAAATGACATGAGCTTCGGGTAACTACCTTACGTACTGCCATCGCACACCTCCATAGACGTGCACCGTCGCTGCACCAGGAAGCCTGGTGCAGAGCGGTAATCGAGGGCTACAATCGACAGGCAACACTTTCCCGTCGAGCAGCCTCGATAAAGTCGAAATGATGGGAGGGGATTGACAAGTACTGAAAAAAAGCTGAAATTGCTGACACCACATCTGCAACTCTGCTTCAAATCAGCGCGGTCAAAGCCCCTAGGTTTTGGTCGCGTTTTTACATTTCACACCTCCCGCCTTTCATTTTTCACCCTCTGACTTAATAGATAAACACAATCTAAGTACTGCTTGGTTATACGGACCTGATCTAAACGCGTTAACCTATCCACCTTCTAATTAAAGAGTTTGCTTGAATCACCTTCAGCAACCTTTTGATTTCACTAACGGAATAGTCCAGCGCTCAAAAACTAGATATTAAATAGTATTCCAGCACGTTAGGAAAATCCATGACTTACAGATAAAAATCGACCAATTTTTTTACTTCTCAGCAGCGTATCCGGCAAATTTTTAGAGATAACTAGGTATAATATATTTATACTTATTGAACACTCAGAATATAAATATTAATACCTCCCCTATTACTCTGCTTCACGCTCCAACCATCTAATTACTCTATTTTTTTTTACTCAATCAGATGTCAGGCTCGCCCTATTAGGCGTTCCGTTCCGATTAACTTTCTTGCCTCTCGGGTTGCTGAAGGTATAGATCCACAAGGGTTTCGGTTATTTAACCGTCCAAAAATCCCAACCTAATTAGCACCAATAAATTTTTATTATAGATTCGCTCTCCTGTGCCAAAGTCACCGTCGCGTATCCCACCGTTTTACGAGCAAAAAAAAGCCCGCTATCAGCGGGCCCTCTTCTAAAATGACTGCCTAACCCTAGGGGCTAGTCGAACCATTTATTTGTGAAACGTCGCAACTATTCTGTGAACCTACACCGGATCAGAAGTCCAGGTTGGAAACCGCCAGGGCGTTGCTTTCGATGAAGTCACGGCGAGGCTCGACCGCATCACCCATCAGGGTGTTGAAGATCTGGTCCGCGCCAATGGCGTCTTCGATGGTTACACGCAGCATGCGACGCTGAGCCGGGTCCATAGTGGTTTCCCACAGCTGATCGGGGTTCATCTCGCCCAGACCTTTGTATCGCTGAATGGTATGGCGCTTGGTGCTTTCTGCCATCAGCCAGTCGAGGGCTTCTTTGAATTCCTTGACTTGCTTCTTGCGTTCGCCACGCTGAATGTAAGCACCGTCGTCCAGCAGGGTGCTCAGTTGCGCGCCCAAAGTCACCACGGTCTTGTAGTCATTGCTGCCGAAGAAATCTCGGTTGAACGTGACGTAGTTCGACAGGCCGTGCGAGATCAATTCGACCTCTGGCAGCCATACGTTACGTTCACGGTCTTCACGCAGACTCGCTTTATAGACGAGGCCGGATTTCTCGACGGTACGCAGACGCACTTCGTACTGGGCCAGCCAGTCCTGCATTGCTGCATGATCACTCAGTTGCTCCAGGCTCACCGCCGGCAGGTAGATGAAGTGCTCGGTCAGTTCCTGAGGGTACAGACGCGACAGGCGCTTGAGAGTCTTCATCACCATGCGGAAGTCGTTAACCAGCCGCTCCAGCGCTTCGCCGGAGATGCCTGGTGCTTCGTCGTTCAGGTGCAGGCTCGCATCTTCCAGGGCCGACTGCGTCATGTACTCTTCCATGGCGTCGTCGTCTTTGATGTATTGCTCTTGCTTGCCTTTTTTCACTTTGTACAACGGCGGCTGAGCGATATAGATGTAGCCACGCTCGATCAGCTCCGGCAACTGACGGAAGAAGAAGGTCAGCAGCAGGGTACGGATGTGCGAACCGTCGACGTCAGCATCGGTCATGATGATGATGTTGTGGTAGCGCAACTTCTCAATGTTGTACTCGTCACGGCCGATACCGCAGCCCAACGCCGTAATCAAGGTGCCGACTTCCTGGGAGGAAATCATCTTGTCGAAGCGCGCCTTCTCGACGTTGAGGATCTTACCCTTCAACGGCAGGATGGCCTGGGTGCGACGGTTACGACCCTGCTTGGCGGAGCCGCCAGCAGAGTCACCTTCCACCAGGTAAAGTTCAGAGAGGGCAGGGTCCTTCTCCTGGCAGTCAGCCAGTTTGCCCGGCAGCCCAGCAATATCCAGCGCGCCTTTGCGACGGGTCATCTCACGAGCCTTACGCGCCGCTTCACGGGCGCGCGCAGCGTCGATCATCTTGCCAACAACCAACTTGGCTTCGTTCGGGTTTTCCAACAGGAAGTCGGAGAAGTACTTGCCCATCTCCTGTTCCACCGCAGTCTTCACTTCGGAAGACACCAGCTTGTCTTTGGTCTGGGAGCTGAATTTCGGGTCCGGCACTTTCACCGAAATAATCGCAGTGAGGCCTTCACGGGCATCGTCACCGGTGGTGGCGACCTTATGCTTCTTGGCCAGGCCTTCGGCTTCGATGTAGGTGTTGAGATTACGCGTCAGTGCGGAACGGAAACCCACCAGGTGAGTACCACCGTCGCGCTGAGGAATGTTGTTGGTGAAGCACAACAGGTTCTCGTTGAAGCTGTCGTTCCACTGCAGGGCGATTTCCACGCCGATGCCGTCTTCACGCTGGATGTTGAAGTGAAACACCTGGTTGACCGCAGTTTTGTTGGTGTTCAGGTATTCAACAAACGCACGCAGGCCGCCTTCGTACTTGAACAACTCTTCTTTGCCGCTGCGCTCGTCTTTGAGGACGATACCCACACCGGAGTTGAGAAACGACAGTTCACGAATACGCTTGGCCAGGATGTCCCAGCTGAAATGAATATTCTTGAAGGTATCAGCCGAAGGCTTGAAGTGGATCTGAGTACCGGTGGTTTCGCTGTCGCCGACGATTTTCATCGGCTCTTGCGGAACGCCGTGGACGTAGGTCTGTTCCCAGATCTTGCCGCTGCGGCGGACGGTCAGGATCAACTCTTCGGACAGAGCGTTTACCACCGACACACCCACACCGTGCAAGCCGCCGGAGACTTTATAGGAGTTGTCGTCGAACTTACCGCCGGCGTGGAGCACAGTCATGATGACCTCTGCCGCCGAAACGCCTTCTTCTTTATGCACGTCTACCGGGATACCACGGCCGTTGTCGCGCACGGTAATGGATTCGTCCGGGTGGATGATGATGCTGATGTCGTCGCAGTGACCGGCCAAAGCTTCGTCGATGGAGTTGTCGACCACCTCGAACACCATGTGGTGCAGACCGCTACCGTCATCAGTGTCGCCAATGTACATACCGGGACGTTTGCGTACGGCATCCAAACCTTTCAGCACTTTAATGCTGGTCGAGTCGTACGTGTTTTCTTCGCTCATGCCTTCACTCCCGATGGTCGTGGGTCTGGGTGATACGGCCTTGTTCCACGTGGAACAAAGCAACTGGCGTTTCCGTCTGCCAGCCTTCCCTCAATAATTCGTGGTCTACACAGGTAATAAACACCTGGCAGCGTAAGTCTTCCAATAAGCGGCATAACGCACGGCGGTGTTGCTCGTCGAGTTCGGACGGCAAGTCATCCACCAGATAAATACACTGCCCGCGTCGGGCTTGGCTAACCAGATGGCCCTGGGCGATACGCAATGCGCACACCACCAACTTCTGCTGACCGCGGGACAATATATCCGCAGCATTGTGAGCGCCTAATCTAAGACGCAAATCAGCCCGTTGGGGTCCGGCCTGGGTATGGCCGATTTGCTGATCCCGCTGCAAGGACGTGGCGAGCACTGCACTCAGTTCTCGCTCTTTGTCCCAACCTCGGTAGTAGCTCAGCGTCAGGCCCTCAAGATCCAATAACTCACTCAAGGTCTGCTCAAAGACTGGTTTCAAGGCTTTGATATAGGCGCGGCGGTATTCATCTATTTCGTCGCTGGCCAGGCACAGTTCCCGGTCCCAGGCCGCTTGCGAAGCGGCGTCAAGTGTACCATGCCGCAGCCACGAGTTCCGCTGCCGCAGGGCCTTCTGCAGCCGCTGCCAGGTGGCCATAAAACGTGGTTCCACGTGGAACACTCCCCAATCGAGGAATTGCCTGCGGATTTTCGGTGCGCCTTCCAACAGGCGGAAGCTGTCGGGGTTGATCAATTGCAGGGGCAGAATTTCGGCCAACTGAGCAGCACTGCGAGCGTTCTGCCCATCAATCCGAATTTGAAACTCGCCACCGCGATCACGGGATATCCCCAGGCTGCTATGCCCACCTTCCGCGAGCTCAACTTGGCCGAAGACCGTAGCTGCCAGTTGTTCGTACTGGATAACCGGTAACAGGCGAGCACTTCGAAAGGAACGAGCAAGCCCCAGCAAGTGGATGGCTTCCAGCACGCTGGTTTTGCCACTGCCGTTGGCGCCGTAGAGGATATTGATGCGGGGGGAGGGGGAGAAGGTCACCGGGTGCAGATTGCGCACCGCGGTGACCGAGACGCGACTGAGGGACATCTAGCTTCTGCTGAGCATGATTACAGGCGCATCGGCATGACAACGTAAGCCGAGTCGTCGTTATCGGATTCCTGTACCAGGGCGCTGCTGTTGGAGTCTGACAGGATCAGGCGAACCTGTTCGGTGGTCATCACACCCAGCACGTCCAACAAGTAGCTTACGTTGAAGCCGATTTCCAACGAGCCGCCATTGTAGTCGACGCCCACTTCTTCTTCTGCTTCTTCCTGCTCAGGGTTGTTGGCCTGGATTTTCAGCTGCCCGTTGGCCAGTTGCAGACGGATACCACGGTACTTTTCATTGGACAGAATCGCCGTACGGCTGAACGCCTCACGTAGAGCCTGACGATCACCAATCACCAGCTTGTCACCACCTTTGGGCAATACGCGCTCGTAATCCGGGAACTTGCCGTCAACCAACTTCGAGGTGAAGGTGAACTCGCCGGTGGTAGCGCGGATGTGATGCTGGCCAAGAACAATGCTGACATTGCCATCCGGTTCAGTGAGCAGGCGCGCCAGTTCGAGGATACCTTTGCGCGGCACGATCACCTGGTGACGGTCCGGTTGGCCAATTTCCGCACGCATCGAGCACATGGCCAAACGGTGACCGTCAGTGGCTACGGCGCGGATGATGCCTTCGGATACTTCCAACAACATGCCGTTGAGGTAGTAACGCACATCCTGCTGAGCCATGGCGAAGCTGGTGCGCTCGATAAGACGGCGCAGCTTGCTTTGTTCCAGGCTACAGGTCAGGGAACCTGGACCTTCTTCTACCGTAGGGAAGTCATTGGCCGGCAACGTCGACAGCGTGAAACGACTGCGCCCGGCCTTGACCACCAGCTTTTGCTCATCGACTTTGATGTCGATCAACGCGTCATTCGGCAGGCTTTTGCAGATATCCATCAGCTTGCGCGCCGGTACGGTGATCTCGCCCGGTTCAGCAGGCTCTTCCAGCTGCACACGCCCCACCAGTTCGACTTCCAGGTCGGTACCGGTCAAAGACAATTGCTGGCCTTCGACAACCAGTAATACGTTGGATAGCACCGGCAAGGTCTGTCGGCGCTCGACGACGCCTGCGACCAGTTGCAGGGGTTTCAACAGGGCTTCGCGTTGAATGGTGAAATGCATGGTCTAGTCCCTTGCCTTAATAAGCTGCACTGGTGTCATTACGTAGTCAGTGTACGCAGCAGGTTCTTGTAGTCCTCGCGAATGTCCGCGTCGGATTCCTTAAGTTCGTTGATCTTGCGGCATGCGTGCAAGACCGTAGTGTGATCGCGGCCGCCGAACACATCGCCGATTTCCGGCAGACTGTGATTGGTCAACTCTTTGGAGAGGGCCATGGCCACCTGACGCGGACGTGCTACCGAACGCGAACGGCGCTTGGACAGCAGGTCGGAAATCTTGATTTTGTAGTACTCGGCCACGGTGCGCTGGATGTTATCCACACTCACCAGCTTGTCCTGCAGCGCCAACAAGTCTTTCAGGGATTCGCGAATCAACTCGATGGTGATGTCGCGGCCCATGAAGTGCGAATGCGCGATGACCCGCTTGAGCGCGCCTTCAAGCTCACGCACGTTGGAACGAATACGTTGGGCAATAAAGAATGCGGCATCGTGCGGCAAGTCGACCTTGGCCTGGTCGGCTTTTTTCATCAGGATCGCCACGCGTGTTTCCAGCTCCGGCGGCTCGACCGCAACGGTGAGACCCCAGCCGAAGCGCGACTTCAGACGCTCTTCCAGGCCTTCGATTTCCTTCGGGTAACGGTCACTGGTCAAGATGACCTGCTGGCCGCCTTCGAGCAGGGCGTTGAACGTGTGGAAAAACTCTTCCTGGGAACGTTCCTTGCGCGCGAAGAATTGAATGTCATCAATCAGCAAGGCGTCCACAGAGCGGTAGAACCGCTTGAACTCGTTGATGGCGTTGAGCTGCAAGGCCTTGACCATGTCAGCCACGAAGCGTTCCGAGTGCAGGTACACGACCTTGGCATTCGGGTTCTTCTTTAATAAGTGGTTACCCACAGCATGCATCAAGTGGGTCTTACCCAAACCAACACCGCCGTAAAGGAAGAGCGGGTTGTAACCATGCTTGGGGTTATCTGCGACCTGCCAGGCAGCGGCACGAGCCAACTGGTTGGATTTGCCTTCGACAAAGTTCTCGAAGGTAAAGGTACGGTTCAGATAGCTGGTGTGCTTGAGCGCACCCTCGACCTGCACGGTGCGCTGTTCGGCGCGTACCGGCGCTTGCTGGGAACTGGCACCGGCCATCGGATCAAAACTGTCGCGGGACGGCTCTTCATTTATAGGCGCATTTTTTGGCGACGTAGATTTGGAAGGCGTCTGGGCAACCGGCGCGGTCGAATGATTAACGGGTGCCGCTGCGGCCTGTGCCTGCGAGACGCTTGCCGCCAACGGGGCGTTCGGCGCAGCACGCGGGGCAGAGCTACGTTTGCTGCCTATTAACAAGGAAAGCACAGGGGCGAGGCCATTGCCGTGTTCATCGAGTAACTCGAGAACGCGACTCAGGTACTTCTCGTTGACCCAGTCGAGAACAAAACGATTAGGTGCGTAGACACGCAACTCGTCGCCTTCGGCTTCGACCTGTAGCGGACGGATCCAGGTGTTGAATTGCTGGGCAGGCAGCTCATCGCGCAAAAGCTCCACGCACTGCTGCCAAAGTTCCACTGACACGGATATCCCCTAAGTTGAAAGCCGGTGAGGCAAAAACAGCCGCCATTGTAGCGACCGGCAGCCCACTTATCCACATGTAGGTTGCTCACAGGCCAGCCAAAATCAACGTCTTATCTGTAAAAAAGGCGACCAATGGTCTGTGCATAAGCTCTGTGGATAAGCGCACCTGAGCTCGTTGCACAAGTGGGGGAGAAAGTCTGTGGGTAACCCGCCTGTGGATAAAATGTCATTCCACGCACAGGTTATCCGACAGCGCAGCACAGGCAGAACACCGTTTCTCCCCCGTGTTGTCATCCTCTGTACACAACGTAAAACAAGGCCTTAAGGCAGTTATCCACAGAGGAATGGCTGCCTAGCTTTTATAAGCTTTACAGAAAAGCTTTAAATAACTTCCTTCTTTATTTTTATATCTATGGCATTGCCCATGGAAGGTAGGCTGATAGAAACGGTCGCTTTCACCTGTAGAGATCTAATTGAAGGAAAAGCTGGTTGGAAATTGACCTAGAGGCTTGCTTTCTCTAGAATCGCCGGTCTCTTAAAACGGGGGCCATTCCGGCCCGTTGTGGACGAACCAGGTAACAACGCCATGAAACGTACTTTCCAACCAAGCACCATCAAACGCGCCCGTACTCACGGCTTCCGTGCTCGCATGGCTACCAAGAACGGCCGTGCTGTCCTGTCGCGTCGTCGCGCCAAAGGTCGTGCGCGTCTGGCAGTTTGATAATCCGGTACTGGTGGTGAGTCAGGACTTCAGTCGGGAAAAGCGTCTGCTAACCCCCCGGCATTTCAAGGCAGTCTTTGACTCCCCCACCGGCAAGGTTCCGGGGAAAAATCTCCTGCTCCTTGCGCGTAACAACGATCTTGATCACCCCCGTCTCGGACTGGTGATCGGCAAGAAGAGCGTAAAGCTCTCCGTTGAGCGCAATCGCCTCAAGCGTCTGATGCGCGAATCGTTTCGCCTCCACCAGGACACTCTGGTTGGTTGGGATATTGTTATCGTCGCGCGCAAAGGCTTGGGGGATGTAGAAAACCCCGAATTGATTCAGCATTTCGGCAAGCTCTGGAAACGTTTGGCGCGTACCAACAAGCCAGCACCAGCAGTCAGCACCGAAACTGTAGGGGTAGACAGCCTTGATGCGTAAACTGGCCCTCGTTCCGATCCAGTTTTATCGCTATGCCATTAGTCCTCTGATGGCCAGCCACTGTCGTTTCTACCCCAGTTGTTCCTGCTACGCGTTAGAGGCCATAGAAAATCATGGTCTTCTGCGCGGTGGCTGGCTGACCTTTCGTCGTTTAGGTCGCTGTCATCCGTGGAATCCCGGTGGTTATGACCCGGTTCCGCCTATCCCTACCTCCCGTTCTTCTTCGATGGCCGAGTAATCATGGATATTAAACGCACGATCCTGATCGTCGCCCTGGCAATCGTGTCCTACGTCATGGTCCTTAAATGGAACCAGGACTACGGCCAAGCTGCCCTGCCGACTCAGAATGTTGCTGCCAATGCTGTTCCAGCGGGGCTTCCCGATACAGTAAGTGGCACCAATACTGCCGCCAGTGATGACATTCCACGCGCAGCGGGCGAAACAAAAGCACCTGCCGAAGTTGCAGTGGCCACAAGCACCGACCTCATCCAGATCAAGACGGATGTGTTGGACTTGGCGATCGACCCGCAAGGTGGCGATGTTGCCAAACTGACACTGCCGCTCTATCCGCGCCGTCAGGACCATCCGGAAATTCCTTTCCAGTTGTTCGATAACGGTGGCGAACGTGTTTACCAGGCGCAAAGCGGCCTGATCGGCACCAACGGTCCCGATGCAAGCGCAACCGGTCGTCCGATTTTCTCTTCGGAAAAGAAGAGTTATCAACTGGCTGAAGGCCAGGACCAATTGGTCGTGGACTTGAAGTTCAGCAAGGACGGCGTCAATTACATCAAGCGCTTCACACTCAAGCGTGGCCTGTACGACATCGTTGTCACCTATCTGATCGACAACCAGAGCGCTCAACCTTGGACCGGTGCAATGTTTGCCCAGCTCAAGCGTGATGCCAGCTCTGATCCTTCGTCCAGCACCGCGACCGGCACCGCGACTTACCTGGGCGCAGCCCTGTGGACAAGTTCGGAGCCGTACAAAAAAGTATCCATGAAAGACATGGATAAAGTGGCCGAAGATAAAACCAAGGCGCCGATCACTTATAACGTGAACGGTGGCTGGGTAGCTTGGCTGCAGCACTACTTCGTGACCGCCTGGATTCCTCAGCCAGGCCAGAACAATGCAGTACTGGCGCGCAAAGACAGCAAAGGTAACTACATCATCGGCTACACCGGCCCGGCGTTGACCGTTGCGCCAGGCGCCAAGGCTGAAACCAGCGCTACCCTGTACGCCGGCCCAAAAAGCCAGGCCGTGCTGAAAGAGTTGTCCCCAGGTCTGGAACTGACTGTGGATTACGGGATTCTGTGGTTCATTGCCCAGCCGATCTTCTGGTTGCTGCAACATATCCACAGCATTGTGGGTAACTGGGGCTGGTCGATCATCTTCCTGACCATGCTGATCAAGGGGATCTTCTTCCCACTGTCGGCTGCCAGCTATAAGTCGATGGCGCGCATGCGTGCCGTAGCACCGAAACTGGCCGCTCTTAAAGAGCAACATGGCGACGACCGGCAAAAAATGTCGCAAGCCATGATGGAGCTGTACAAGAAAGAGAAGATCAACCCGCTGGGTGGATGCTTGCCGATTCTGGTACAGATGCCAGTATTCCTGTCGCTGTACTGGGTGCTCCTGGAAAGCGTAGAAATGCGCCAGGCACCGTTCATGCTGTGGATAACTGACCTGTCGATCAAAGACCCGTTCTTTATCCTGCCGATCATCATGGGCGCGACCATGTTTATCCAGCAGCGTCTGAACCCGACTCCGCCGGATCCGATGCAGGCTAAAGTGATGAAAATGATGCCAATCATCTTCACCTTCTTCTTCCTGTGGTTCCCAGCTGGTCTGGTGCTGTACTGGGTGGTCAACAACGTATTGTCGATCTCTCAACAGTGGTACATCACACGTAAAATCGAAGCGACTACCAAAAAAGCCGAGGCGTAATTTACTCTGTGGGTAACCACTCAAGACGCCCCCTAGTGGGGCGTTTTGCTTTCCGTCACTTTTGTCCTGGAACCTGCTGATGAGTGCTCCTCGTGAAACCATCGCCGCTGTCGCAACCGCTCAAGGTCGCGGCGGGGTCGGTATTGTGCGTATTTCCGGACCGCTCGCAGGCCACGCGGCGAAGGCCATCAGCGGCCGTGAGTTAAAGCCGCGTTACGCCCATTACGGCCAATTTCTGGATGCGGATGAAAGCGTGTTGGACGAAGGGCTGGCCATCTACTTCCCAGGGCCAAACTCGTTCACCGGTGAGGATGTGCTGGAGTTGCAAGGGCACGGTGGCCCAGTGGTGTTGGATATGTTGCTGCAACGCTGCCTGCAGTTGGGTTGCCGTCTGGCCCGCCCAGGAGAATTCAGCGAACGTGCCTTCCTCAACGACAAACTCGACCTGGCCCAGGCCGAGGCCATTGCCGACTTGATCGAGGCCAGTTCTGCGCAGGCTGCGCGCAATGCACTGCGCTCGTTGCAGGGTGCTTTTTCCCTGCGTGTGCATAACTTGACCGAGCAACTGATCAGCCTGCGTATCTACGTTGAAGCGGCGATTGATTTTCCGGAGGAAGAAATCGACTTCCTCGCCGATGGCCATGTATTGGCGATGTTGGACAAAGTCCGCGATGAGTTATCCACAGTGCTGCGTGAGGCCGGGCAGGGTGCCTTGCTGCGTGACGGTATGACAGTGGTCATCGCAGGGCGTCCCAATGCTGGTAAGTCCAGCCTGCTCAATGCCCTGGCAGGGCGTGAAGCGGCCATCGTCACTGAGATTGCCGGCACCACACGGGACATCCTGCGCGAACATATCCACATTGATGGTATGCCGTTGCACGTGGTTGACACCGCGGGCCTACGCGACACCGATGACCAGGTGGAAAAAATTGGCGTTGAGCGTGCGCTCAAGGCCATCAGCGAAGCAGACCGAGTACTGCTGGTGGTAGATGCAACAGCGCCGGAAGCTGCGGATCCGTTTGCTCTGTGGCCGGAATTCCTCGAGCAACGGCCGGACCCGGCCAAAGTCACGTTAATCCGCAATAAAGCTGACCTGACGGGTGACGATATCGCCTTGGAAACCAGCGGCGATGGCCACGTGACTATCAGCCTGAGCGCCAAATCGGCCGGAGAGGGTCTGGAACTGCTGCGCGATCATCTCAAAGCCTGCATGGGCTACGAGCAAACCTCGGAGAGCAGCTTCAGTGCGCGTCGCAGGCACTTGGAGGCCTTGCGCCATGCAAGTGCTGCCTTGGAGCACGGTAGAGCCCAACTGACCCTGGCAGGCGCAGGAGAGCTGCTGGCTGAAGATTTACGTCAGGCTCAGCAGTTGTTAGGAGAAATCACCGGTGCATTCAGCTCGGATGATCTGCTGGGACGGATCTTCTCCAGTTTTTGCATCGGTAAATAGCCCTTTGCTGATCCCAGGCAGGCCATTCGCGCCTGCCTGTTCTGTTCGTTTCAGAGCATTCGAACACCTCACCTGAGAAATCACATCGATCGATACGGCTTTTCCGTGGGCGGCTTTGGCGCCTACGGACGCTTTTCTGTGGATTAAGCCCTGTGAATAACCCCCCGTAGGCTCGGTTGATAACAAGGCTCGAAACCTGAGTAAAAACCTGCCTGTGGATAAGCAGTCATTTAATCCACAGGCTTAAAGCACTTATCCAACGGCCTCATTGGCACATGACCACAGACTTTTGAATCTCTGTACAATCCGTAAAATAAGGCCTGTAGAGATCTATCCACAGAAACGTGGCTCAGTAGAAATAAACATAAAAACAAAGATCTTATAAATTTCTTTCTTTTTAATTTCTATTGTCCGTGATTCGTCCACAGCTGGTTAAATTTTGTGCAAAGGGTTCTTTAGGAAGGGCTAAGTCCCTATACTTGCCGCCAAAGCTCTAAAACCAGCTCAACCAATCAATTCCTAATTACCTACATAAGCAGGCACGAGGTGCGTGGTGGATTTCCCTTCCCGTTTTGAAGTGATCGTCATCGGCGGCGGTCATGCCGGTACCGAGGCAGCACTGGCGTCAGCACGAATGGGTGTAAAAACCCTGTTGCTGACGCACAACGTGGAAACCCTCGGCGCCATGAGTTGCAACCCCGCTATTGGCGGGATCGGCAAAAGCCACTTGGTCAAGGAAATCGATGCCCTCGGCGGCGTCATGGCCATGGCTACTGACAAGGGTGGCATTCAATTTCGCGTGCTCAACAGCCGCAAAGGCCCGGCCGTACGTGCAACTCGGGCACAAGCCGACCGCATCCTGTACAAGGCGGCGGTGCGTGAAACCCTGGAAAACCAGCCGAACCTGTGGATATTTCAGCAAGCAGCGGATGACCTGATCGTTGAGCAAGACGAGGTACGCGGTGTTGTCACCCAAATGGGTCTGCGTTTCTTCGCAGAATCCGTGGTGCTGACCACCGGCACCTTCCTTGGCGGACTTATCCACATCGGGATGCAGAACTATTCCGGCGGCCGCGCTGGCGATCCGCCGTCGATTGCCCTGGCAAACCGTCTGCGTGAATTGCCGCTGCGTGTCGGCCGCCTGAAAACCGGGACCCCTCCGCGTATCGACGGACGTTCTGTGGATTTCTCGGTGATGACCGAACAGGCCGGTGATACACCGATTCCCGTCATGTCGTTCATGGGCTCCAAAGAGCAACACCCTAAGCAGGTGAGCTGCTGGATTACGCACACCAATGCCCGCACCCACGAAATCATTGCGGCCAATCTCGACCGTTCGCCCATGTATTCCGGGGTGATCGAAGGCATTGGCCCGCGTTATTGCCCATCGATCGAAGACAAGATCCACCGCTTTGCCGACAAGGAAAGTCACCAGGTCTTTATCGAGCCCGAAGGACTGACTACTCACGAGCTTTACCCGAACGGGATTTCTACTTCCCTGCCGTTCGACGTGCAGATCCAGATCGTGCAGTCGATCCGCGGCATGGAAAACGCGCATATCGTGCGCCCTGGTTACGCCATCGAGTACGACTACTTCGACCCGCGCGACCTGAAATACAGCCTGGAAACCAAAGTGATCGGCGGCTTGTTTTTCGCCGGCCAGATCAACGGCACTACCGGTTACGAAGAGGCCGGCGCGCAAGGTTTACTGGCTGGGACCAACGCGGCATTGCGTGCACAGGGCAAAGACAGCTGGTGCCCGCGCCGTGATGAGGCGTACATCGGGGTATTGGTCGACGACCTGATTACCCTGGGTACCCAGGAACCGTATCGGATGTTCACTTCGAGGGCGGAATACCGCCTGATCCTGCGTGAAGACAATGCCGACCTGCGTTTGACCGAAAAAGGTCGCGAGCTGGGTCTTGTCGACGACGCGCGCTGGGAAGCCTTCTGCAAAAAACGCGAGAGCATCGCGCTGGAAGAACAGCGTCTGAAAAGCACGTGGGTTCGTCCAGGCACCGAACAGGGCGACGCAATCGCTGAAAAATTCGGCACGCCGCTGACCCACGAGTACAACTTGCTCAACCTGCTGTCCCGTCCGGAAATCGACTACGCAGGTTTGGTCGAAGTGACGGGCGGCGGCGCAGAAGATCCCCAGGTCGCCGAGCAGGTTGAAATCAAGACCAAATATGCCGGTTACATTGACCGTCAGCAGGACGAAATCGCCCGGCTGCGCGCCAGTGAAGACACCAAGCTGCCTGTGGATATCGACTACACCGGTATTTCCGGGCTGTCGAAAGAAATTCAAAGCAAGCTGGGGATAACTCGTCCGGAAACCCTTGGCCAGGCGTCACGTATCCCTGGTGTGACCCCGGCAGCCATCTCGCTGTTGATGATTCATTTGAAAAAACGCGGCGCGGGCCGTCAGTTGGAGCAAAGCGCTTGAGTTCGTCTGTCACCTCGCAACACGCCGAAGAGTTATCCACAGGTGCACGCCAGTTGGGCGTCGACCTGACCGCCGCCCAGCACGACCTGCTGTTGGGCTACCTGGCCCTGTTGATCAAATGGAACAAGGCTTACAACCTGACGGCGGTGCGTAATCCGGACGAGATGGTGTCGCGGCATTTGCTCGACAGTTTGAGCGTAATGCCCTTCGTCGATAATGGTCGCTGGTTGGACGTTGGCAGTGGCGGCGGCATGCCGGGTATACCCCTGGCTATCCTGTTTCCCGAGTCGCAAGTGACCTGTCTGGACAGTAACGGCAAGAAAACCCGCTTCCTGACCCAGGTCAAGCTCGAGCTCAAGCTCGATAACTTGCAGGTTATCCACAGCCGGGTCGAAGAATTCACACCTGAACAGCCGTTCAACGGAATTGTTTCCCGGGCGTTCAGCAGCATGGATAACTTCAGCAACTGGACCCGCCATCTGGGCGACTGCGATACCCGCTGGCTGGCAATGAAGGGCGTCCATCCAAGCGATGAGCTGTTAGCATTGCCGGCAGACTTCCACCTCGATAGCGAACACGCCTTGGCCGTACCCGGTTGCCAAGGCCAACGCCATCTGCTGATACTGCGCCGCACGGCATGATTGGGAACACAAGCAAGAATGGCTAAGGTATTCGCGATAGCGAACCAGAAAGGTGGCGTGGGTAAAACCACCACCTGCATCAACCTCGCAGCATCCCTGGTCGCCACTAAGCGCCGGGTGCTGTTGATCGATCTCGATCCACAGGGCAACGCCACCATGGGTAGCGGTGTGGATAAACACGGTTTGGAAAACTCGGTCTACGACTTGCTGATAGGCGAGTGTGACCTGGCCCAGGCCATGCATTACTCCGAGCATGGCGGCTACCAATTGCTGCCGGCCAACCGCGATTTGACCGCGGCTGAAGTGGTGCTGCTGGAAATGCAGATGAAAGAAAGCCGTCTGCGCAGCGCCCTGGCGCCGATTCGCGAGAACTACGACTACATTTTGATCGACTGCCCACCGTCGCTGTCGATGCTCACGCTGAACGCATTGGTGGCCGCTGATGGGGTGATTATCCCCATGCAGTGCGAGTACTACGCGTTGGAAGGTTTGAGCGACCTTGTGGATAACATCAAGCGTATCGCCGAATTGCTCAACCCGAACCTGCAGATCGAAGGCCTGCTGCGAACCATGTTCGATCCGCGCCTGAGCCTGATGAACGATGTGTCCGCGCAGCTCAAGGAACACTTTGGTGAGCAGTTGTACGACACGGTAATCCCGCGCAACATCCGCTTGGCCGAAGCGCCAAGCTACGGCATGCCGGCCCTGGCCTACGACAAGACTTCGCGTGGCGCCATTGCCTACCTGGCTCTGGCCGGCGAGATGGTTCGCCGTCAACGCCGCAACCCACGCACCGCTGCAGCCCAGCCAACTTAAGGAATTCCCATGGCCGTCAAGAAACGAGGTCTCGGACGTGGACTGGATGCACTGTTGAGTGGTCCGACCGTCACATCGCTTGAAGAACAAGCGGTGCAGGCCGATGAACGCGAGCTGCAACACCTGCCCCTGGACCTTATCCAGCGCGGCAAATACCAGCCACGCCGCGACATGGACCCCCAGGCGCTGGAAGAACTGGCCAACTCGATCAAGGCCCAGGGTGTGATGCAGCCGATCGTGGTTCGCCCGATCGATGGCGGACGCTTTGAAATCATCGCCGGTGAACGCCGCTGGCGCGCCAGCCAGCAGGCCGGCAAAGAGACCATCCCGGCGATGGTGCGCGATGTGCCGGATGAAACCGCTATCGCCATGGCGTTGATCGAGAACATCCAGCGTGAAGATCTCAATCCGATCGAAGAAGCGATCGCCTTGCAGCGCCTGCAGCAGGAATTCCAGCTGACCCAGCAACAAGTGGCCGAGGCCGTGGGGAAATCCCGCGTGACCGTCTCCAACTTGCTGCGCCTGATTGCGCTGCCCGAAGTGATCAAGACCATGTTGTCCCACGGAGACCTCGAAATGGGTCATGCCCGTGCGTTGCTCGGTCTGCCCGAAAATCAACAGGTTGAAGGGGCGCGACACGTTGTCGCACGAGGGCTCACCGTTCGTCAGACCGAAGCCCTGGTTCGCCAATGGCTCAGCGGCAAACCTGCACCGGTCGAAACCGTCAAACCTGACCCGGATATCGCGCGGCTCGAGCAGCGACTGGCCGAGCGCCTGGGCTCTGCGGTGCAAATTCGCCATGGCAAGAAAGGTAAAGGTCAATTGGTCATCGGATATAACTCGCTCGATGAGCTTCAGGGCGTCCTTGCCCACATCCGCTGAAACATTTGCTTATGTAGCGTGTGATCGGAAATGACTACCTGACAGTTGAATAGGGGCAGAACCGCCCCTATACTCTGCGCGCATTTTGTCGGCACAAATTATGCCAAGTTATTGATTTCCGGCAGCCGACCATTGAGGAGCAAGAGTGATGGAAACCCGCACGCCAAACACGTTGCCGTTCCATCGCTTGGCCGTTTTCCCGGTTTTATTGGCTCAATTTGTCACGTTGCTGATTGCCGCATTGGCGCTTTGGTACGGGCATGGAGTCGTAGCCGGATATTCAGGACTCTGCGGAGGCCTGATAGCCTTGCTGCCCAATATGTATTTTGCTCACAGGGCCTTTCGGTTTTCCGGCGCCCGGGCAGCCCAGGCTATCGTCCGGTCTTTTTATGCCGGTGAGGCAGGGAAACTGATTTTGACGGCAGTGCTGTTTGCACTGACCTTTGCAGGTGTGAAGCCATTGGCGCCGCTGGCTGTATTCGGCGTCTTCGTGTTGACCCAACTGGTCAGCTGGTTCGCTCCCCTGCTAATGAAAACAAGACTTTCGAAACCTTAGGGCGTTTGAGGCAACCATGGCAGAAACAACCGCTTCGGGCTATATCCAGCACCACTTGCAGAACCTGACCTTCGGTCAGCTTCCCAACGGCGGCTGGGGCTTTGCCCACACCGCAGCAGAAGCCAAAGAAATGGGCTTCTGGGCCTTCCACCTGGATACTTTGGGTTGGTCGGTCGCATTGGGTCTGATCTTCGTCCTGATTTTCCGCATGGCGGCAAAGAAGGCGACTTCCGGTCAACCAGGCGCCCTGCAGAACTTCGTTGAAGTACTGGTCGAATTCGTCGATGGCAGCGTGAAAGACAGCTTCCATGGTCGCAGCCCGGTGATTGCGCCGCTGGCACTGACCATCTTCGTCTGGGTGTTCCTGATGAACGCCGTCGACCTGGTACCGGTCGACTGGATTCCTCAACTGGCCATCCTGATCTCCGGCGATCAGCACATTCCATTCCGTGCGGTTTCCACCACGGACCCTAACGCCACCCTGGGCATGGCCTTGTCGGTGTTCGCGTTGATCATTTTCTACAGCATCAAGGTCAAGGGCATCGGCGGCTTCATCGGCGAACTGACCCTGCACCCGTTCGGCAGCAAGAACATTTTCGTTCAAGCCCTGCTGATCCCGGTGAACTTCCTGCTGGAATTCGTCACTCTCATCGCCAAGCCGATTTCCCTGGCTCTGCGACTGTTCGGCAACATGTATGCCGGTGAGCTGGTGTTCATTCTGATCGCTGTGATGTTCGGCAGTGGTCTGCTCTGGCTTAGCGGCCTGGGCGTAGTTCTGCAGTGGGCGTGGGCGGTGTTCCACATCCTGATCATTACCCTGCAGGCGTTTATCTTCATGATGCTGACCATCGTCTACCTGTCGATGGCGCACGAAGAGAACCATTAAGACCAGTCTCGACTAGTCTGATGTCCTTCCCGGTGAAACGGGAAGGTGGCCTGAAAGGGCTATGAAACGATTTGTTTTACCGCTTTAAAATCTAAAAAACCTAAACCATACGACGTAAAAGTCGGGAGGAAAGATGGAAACTGTAGTTGGTCTAACCGCTATCGCTGTTGCACTGTTGATCGGCCTGGGCGCCCTGGGTACTGCCATTGGTTTCGGCCTGCTGGGCGGCAAATTCCTGGAAGGCGCAGCGCGTCAGCCAGAAATGGTCCCAATGCTGCAAGTTAAAATGTTCATCGTTGCCGGCCTGCTCGACGCCGTAACCATGATCGGCGTTGGTATCGCTCTGTTCTTCACCTTCGCGAACCCCTTCGTTGGTCAACTCGCTGGCTAATCACTCGAATTTTCGAGTTGATTGGGGTGATGGACAACGAATGAGCGAGGTGTTGGCGTGAACATTAATGCAACCCTGATTGGCCAATCCGTTGCGTTCTTCATTTTTGTAGTGTTTTGCATGAAGTTCGTGTGGCCTCCGGTCATCGCGGCTTTGCACGAACGTCAGAAGAAGATCGCAGACGGTTTGGACGCTGCCAGCCGTGCAGCTCGCGACCTGGAGCTGGCCCAAGAAAAAGTGGGTCATCAACTGCGCGATGCTAAAGCACAGGCAGCTGAAATCATTGAGCAAGCCAAGAAACGCGGTAACCAGATCGTCGAAGAGGCTGTTGAAAAAGCCCGCGTCGAAGCTGACCGTGTGAAGGCTTCGGCTCATGCCGAGATCGAACAGGAACTGAACGGCGTCAAAGACGCGCTGCGTGCCCAACTGGGTGCTCTGGCGGTCGGCGGTGCTGAGAAGATCCTCGGTGCCACTATCGATCAAAACGCGCACGCGGAGCTGGTTAATAAACTGGCTGCTGAAATTTAAGCGAGGGCGATCATGGCAGAACTGACCACGTTGGCCCGACCTTACGCTAAGGCAGCCTTCGAGCACGCCCAGGCCCACCAGCAACTGGCCTCTTGGTCAGCCATGCTCGGCCTGGCTGCAGCAGTGTCGCAAGATGACACCATGCAGCGCGTGCTCAAGGCCCCGCGCCTGACGAGCGCAGACAAGGCCGCCACTTTTATTGAAGTGTGCGGCGACAAGTTTGATGTGAAAGTGCAGAACTTCATCAACGTCGTTGCCGAAAACGACCGTCTCCAGCTGTTGCCGGAGATCGCCGCTCTGTTCGACCTGTACAAGGCCGAAGCAGAGAAATCGGTAGACGTTGAAGTGACCAGTGCTTTTGCATTGAACCAAGAACAGCAAGACAAACTCGCCAAGGTTCTCAGTGCACGACTCAATCGGGAAGTGCGCCTGCAAGCTTCGGAGGACGCATCCCTGATTGGTGGTGTTGTTATCCGTGCCGGCGACCTGGTTATCGATGGCTCGATTCGCGGCAAAATCGCGAAACTTGCCGAAGCATTGAAATCTTGAGTTTGAAGGGGCAGCAGAGCAATGCAGCAACTCAATCCTTCCGAAATAAGTGAAATTATCAAGGGCCGCATCGACAAGCTCGATGTGACCTCCCAAGCCCGTAACGAAGGCACTGTCGTCAGCGTATCTGACGGCATCGTGCGGATTCACGGTCTGGCCGACGTAATGTACGGCGAGATGATCGAGTTTCCGGGCGGCGTCTACGGTATGGCCCTCAACCTGGAGCAAGACTCCGTAGGTGCCGTTGTATTGGGCGCTTACACCAGTCTGGCTGAAGGCATGAGCGCCAAGTGCACAGGCCGCATCCTGGAAGTTCCGGTTGGTAAGGAACTGCTGGGTCGCGTAGTCGATGCACTGGGTAACCCTGTTGACGGCAAAGGTCCACTGGGCAACACCGAGACCGACGCGGTCGAGAAAGTTGCTCCAGGCGTGATCTGGCGTAAGTCGGTAGACCAGCCTGTACAGACTGGCTACAAGGCTGTCGATGCCATGATCCCAGTCGGCCGTGGCCAGCGTGAGCTGATCATCGGTGACCGTCAGATCGGTAAAACCGCTCTGGCGATCGACGCGATCATCAACCAGAAGAACAGCGGCATTTTCTGCGTCTACGTAGCCATTGGTCAGAAGCAATCGACCATCGCCAACGTGGTTCGCAAGCTGGAAGAAAACGGCGCCCTGGCCAACACGATCATCGTGGCTGCCAGTGCTTCGGAATCTCCTGCGCTGCAATTCCTGGCACCGTATTCCGGTTGCACCATGGGTGAATTCTTCCGCGACCGCGGTGAAGACGCGCTGATCGTTTATGACGATCTGTCCAAGCAGGCAGTGGCTTATCGCCAAATCTCCCTGCTGCTGCGCCGTCCACCAGGCCGTGAAGCTTACCCAGGCGACGTGTTCTATCTCCACTCCCGTCTGCTGGAGCGCGCATCCCGCGTTTCGGAAGAGTACGTCGAGAAGTTCACCAACGGCGCAGTGACCGGCAAAACCGGTTCCCTGACCGCACTGCCGATCATCGAAACCCAGGCTGGCGACGTTTCCGCGTTCGTTCCGACCAACGTGATTTCCATCACTGACGGTCAGATCTTCCTGGAATCGGCCATGTTCAACTCGGGCATCCGCCCAGCAGTGAACGCCGGTGTTTCGGTATCCCGTGTGGGTGGTGCCGCTCAGACCAAGATCATCAAGAAGCTCTCCGGTGGTATCCGTACCGCTCTGGCTCAGTACCGTGAACTGGCGGCATTCGCCCAGTTCGCTTCTGACCTGGACGAAGCGACCCGTAAGCAACTTGAGCATGGTCAGCGCGTTACCGAGCTGATGAAGCAGAAGCAATACGCCCCAATGTCGATCGCTGACATGGCGTTGTCGCTGTATGCCGCTGAGCGTGGGTTCCTGACCGACGTTGAAATCACCAAGGTCGGCAGCTTCGAACAAGCGCTGATTGCTTACTTCAACCGCGATCACGCCGAATTGATGGCGAAGATCAACGTGAAGGGTGACTTCAATGACGATATCGACGCTGGCATGAAAGCCGGTATCGAGAAGTTCAAGGCCACCCAAACCTGGTAAGCCGCAGCGGGAGCCGCAAGGCTCCCGCTTGCTAACCTGATAGGTGTTACATGGCAGGCGCAAAAGAGATTCGCAGTAAGATTGCGAGCATCAAAAGCACGCAAAAAATTACCAGCGCCATGGAAAAAGTGGCGGTCAGCAAAATGCGCAAGGCACAAATGCGCATGGCTGCTAGCCGTCCTTATGCGGAACGTATCCGCCAGGTAATTGGGCATCTGGCCAACGCCAACCCGGAATACCGCCACCCGTTCATGATCGAGCGCGCCGTCAAGCGTGTAGGTTATGTGGTAGTGAGCAGTGACCGTGGTTTGTGCGGTGGCCTGAATACCAACCTGTTCAAGGCCCTGGTCAAGGACATGGCGGTAAACCGCGAAAACGGCGTCGAGATCGATCTGTGTGTTGTCGGTAGCAAGGGTGCGGCCTTTTTCCGTAACTTCGGCGGTAACGTCGTTGCAGCTATCAGCCACCTGGGTGAAGAGCCGTCGATCAATGATTTGATCGGCAGTGTGAAGGTGATGCTGGATGCGTACCTGGAAGGCCGGATTGACCGCCTGTCCGTGGTATCCAACAAGTTCATCAACACCATGACCCAGCAGCCAACCGTGGAGCAATTGATTCCACTGGTGGCGACCCCGGATCAGGAACTCAAGCACCACTGGGACTACCTCTACGAACCAGACGCCAAAGAGCTGCTTGACGGCTTGATGGTGCGCTACGTGGAGTCGCAGGTGTACCAGGCGGTGGTCGAGAACAACGCAGCTGAACAAGCGGCGCGGATGATCGCGATGAAAAACGCTACCGACAACGCCGGTGATCTGATCAGCGATTTGCAGCTGATCTACAACAAGGCGCGTCAGGCTGCGATCACCCAAGAGATCTCGGAAATCGTCGGCGGCGCTGCCGCGGTTTAACGGTTCAAATATTCAGAGGATCCAGCTATGAGTAGCGGACGTATCGTTCAAATCATCGGCGCCGTTATCGACGTGGAATTCCCACGCGACAGCGTACCGAGCATCTACAACGCGCTGAAAGTACAAGGCGCGGAAACTACTCTGGAAGTTCAGCAGCAGCTGGGCGACGGCGTAGTTCGTACCATTGCGATGGGTTCCACCGAAGGCTTGAAGCGCGGTCTGGACGTTATCGACTCTGGCGCAGCCATCTCCGTACCGGTCGGTAAAGCGACCCTGGGCCGGATCATGGACGTACTGGGCAATCCGATTGACGAAGCCGGTCCGATCGACACCGAAGAGCGTTGGGGCATTCACCGCCCAGCACCTTCGTTCGCCGAGCAAGCGGGCGGCAACGATCTGCTGGAAACCGGCATCAAGGTTATCGACCTGGTTTGCCCGTTCGCCAAAGGCGGTAAAGTCGGTCTGTTCGGTGGTGCCGGTGTAGGCAAGACCGTAAACATGATGGAACTGATCCGTAACATCGCCATCGAGCACAGCGGTTATTCCGTGTTCGCCGGTGTGGGTGAGCGTACTCGTGAGGGTAACGACTTCTACCACGAGATGAAGGACTCCAACGTTCTGGACAAAGTGGCACTGGTTTACGGTCAGATGAACGAGCCGCCGGGAAACCGTCTGCGCGTGGCACTGACCGGCCTGACCATGGCCGAGAAGTTCCGTGACGAAGGTAACGACGTTCTGCTGTTCGTCGACAACATCTATCGTTACACCCTGGCCGGTACTGAAGTATCCGCACTGCTGGGCCGTATGCCTTCTGCAGTAGGTTATCAGCCGACCCTGGCTGAAGAGATGGGCGTTCTGCAAGAACGTATCACTTCGACCAAGGAAGGTTCGATCACTTCGATCCAAGCGGTATACGTACCTGCGGATGACTTGACCGACCCGTCGCCTGCGACCACCTTCGCCCACTTGGACGCAACCGTCGTACTGTCCCGTGACATCGCTTCCCTGGGTATCTACCCAGCGGTCGATCCACTCGACTCGACTTCGCGCCAGCTGGACCCGAACGTGATCGGCCAGGAGCACTACGACACCGCTCGCGGCGTTCAGTACGTGCTGCAGCGTTACAAAGAACTGAAGGACATCATCGCGATTCTGGGTATGGACGAGCTGTCGGAAGCCGACAAGCAGTTGGTAAACCGTGCTCGTAAGATCCAGCGCTTCTTGTCGCAGCCGTTCTTCGTGGCTGAAGTCTTCACCGGTGCTTCGGGTAAATACGTTTCCCTGAAAGACACCATTGCTGGCTTCAAAGGCATCCTCAACGGTGACTACGACCACCTGCCAGAACAAGCGTTCTACATGGTCGGCGGCATCGAAGAAGCGATCGAGAAAGCCAAGAAACTGTAATCCAAGCGCCCGGAAACGGGCGCTCATCAGGTTGAGGCAATCAGATGGCTATGACAGTCCATTGCGATATCGTCAGCGCGGAAGGGGAAATCTTCTCCGGTCTGGTAGAAATGGTGATTGCACACGGCGAACTCGGTGACCTGGGTATTGCCATGGGCCACGCGCCGTTGATCACCAGCTTGAAGCCAGGTCCGATCACGTTGACCAAGCAAGGCGGGGACAAGGAGGTGTTTTACATCTCCGGTGGTTTCCTCGAGGTTCAGCCGAACATGGTCAAGGTACTTGCCGACACCGTGCAACGTGCTAGCGACCTGGATGAAGCCTCCGCTCAGGAAGCCGTCAAGGCTGCTGAGAAGGCCCTGAACGAAAAGGGAGCGGACTTCGACTACAGCGCTGCTGCTGTACGTCTGGCCGAGGCTGCAGCCCAGCTGCGCACGCTCCAGCAGATCCGCAAGAAGTAAGCGGCCATGCCGTCATGCTTCAAGCGCGATTGATTAAAAAGGGTAGCCTCGGCTACCCTTTTTCTTTTTTTGCAAAACACTTCTCTGGTCTGAACCCGGACCGCCCAGGATTGGTAGCCATTCATGTCTCTTGAAATCGTCATTCTCGCCGCAGGCCAGGGCACCCGCATGCGTTCGGCCCTGCCCAAGGTGCTGCACCCGGTGGCCGGTAATTCCATGCTTGGCCATGTTATCCACAGCGCCCGGCAGCTGAGTCCGCAACGTATCCACGTGGTCATCGGCCACGGTGCCGATGTGGTGCGTGAGCGTCTGGCGGCGGATGACCTGAATTTCGTCCTGCAGGACAAGCAACTGGGCACCGGCCACGCCACCGCACAAGCCGTGCCGTTCATCATCGCTGACACCGTGCTGATCCTCTACGGCGACGTGCCGCTGATCGAAGTGGAAACCCTGCAACGCCTGCTCAAGCACGTGGTCCCAGGCCAAATGGGCCTGCTGACCGTCGAACTGGATGACCCCACCGGCTACGGCCGCATCGTGCGCAACGCCGACGGCAAGGTCGCTGCCATCGTCGAGCACAAAGACGCCAGTGAAGCCCAGCGTGCCATCACCGAGGGCAACACCGGGATTCTCGCGGTGCCTGCCAACAAGCTTGCCGACTGGATGAGCCGCCTGTCGAACAACAACGCCCAAGGCGAGTACTACCTCACCGACGTGATCGAGATGGCCGTGAGTGACGGTTTGCTGGTCGCCACCGAGCAGCCCCACGACCCAATGGAAGTGCAGGGCGCCAACGACCGCAAGCAATTGGCCGAGCTGGAGCGTCACTACCAACTGCGTGAAGGCCGTCGCCTGATGGCCCAGGGCGTAACCCTGCGCGATCCTGCCCGCTTCGATGTACGCGGTGAAGTCAGCGTGGGCCGCGATGTGCTGATCGACATCAACGTAATCCTCGAAGGCCGCGTGATCATCGAAGATGACGTGGTCATCGGTCCCAACTGCGTGATCAAGGACAGCACCCTGCGCAAAGGCGTGGTGATCAAGGCCAACAGTCACATTGACGGTGCGGTGATGGGCGAGGGCAGCGATGCCGGGCCGTTTGCGCGGTTGCGTCCTGGCAGCGTGCTGGAAGCCAAGGCCCATGTGGGTAACTTCGTCGAACTGAAAAACGCCCACTTGGGCGAGGGCGCCAAGGCGGGTCACCTTACCTATTTGGGCGATGCCACTGTCGGTGCACGTACCAACATCGGCGCCGGCACCATCACCTGCAACTACGATGGCGCCAACAAGCACCAGACTGTCTTGGGTGAAGACGTGTTTATCGGCTCCAACAATTCGTTGGTGGCGCCGGTGAGCGTAGGCGACGGTGCCACAACGGCGGCCGGCTCCACCATCAACCAGGATGTGGATAACTTGCAGTTGGGTGTCGCCCGCGCCCGCCAACGCAACATCGACGGCTGGAAACGCCCGGTTAAAATCAAAAAGACCTGAGTTATCCACAGCTTCACGACCAGCAAATCTCCAATGTGGGAGGGGGGAAGCCCCCTCCCACGCTTGTTATGTAACGTATAAAAAATGAAGCCCACCGCTTGACGATCTTTCGCCAATAGGTTTTGATTGCCTTCGTTATCTTTCGAAACGAAACTTATCAATATCATGTCGAAACGAAATACCCCCCAACGACGCCACAACATTCTGACCCTGCTCAACGAGCAGGGCGAAGTCAGCGTGGACGAATTGGCCAAGCGTTTCGAAACTTCGGAAGTCACCATTCGCAAAGACCTGGCCGCCCTCGAAAGCAACGGCCTGTTGCTGCGCCGCTACGGTGGCGCAATCACCATGCCCCAGGAACTGGTCGGCGACGCCGCGCAGCCGATCTCGGCCTACAAGCGTGCCATCGCCCGTGCCGCCGTACAGCGCTTGCGCGAACACGCACGCATCATCATCGACAGCGGCAGCACCACCGCCGCCATGATCCCCGAACTGGGCCACCAGCCTGGTCTGGTGGTGATGACCAACTCCCTGCACGTGGCCAGCGCCTTGAGCGAACTGGAACACGAGCCGGTGCTGCTAATGACCGGTGGCACCTGGGACCCGCATTCGGACTCGTTCCAGGGCCAGGTCGCCGAGCAAGTGCTGCGTTCCTACGACTTTGATCAACTGTTCATCGGCGCCGACGGCATCGATCTGCAGCGCGGTACCACCACCTTCAACGAACTGCTGGGCCTGAGCCGCGTGATGGCCGAGGTCGCTCGCGAAGTGGTGGTGATGGTCGAATCCGACAAAATCGGCCGCAAGATTCCCAACCTGGAACTGCCCTGGAGCAGCGTCCATACCCTTATCACCGATGATCGCCTGCCGCTTGAGGCCCGCGACCAGATCCAAGCCCGCGGCATTACGCTGATATGCGCGGCAATCATCTAGGAGAAACACCATGTGTGGCATCGTAGGCGCAGTCGCTGAACGCAACATTACCCCTATCCTCATCGAAGGCCTCAAGCGCCTGGAATACCGCGGCTATGACAGCGCCGGCGTAGCCGTCTTCACCAATGCCGGCAAGCTTGAACGCGTGCGGCGCCCAGGTAAGGTCAGTGAGTTGGATCAGGCCCTGGCCGGCGAGCCGTTGGTCGGTCGCCTCGGCATTGCCCACACCCGCTGGGCCACCCACGGTGCGCCGTGTGAACGTAACGCCCACCCCCACTTCTCCGGCGACCTGGCGGTGGTGCACAACGGCATCATCGAAAACCACGAAGCGCTGCGCGAACAACTCAAAAGCCTGGGCTACGTGTTCACCTCCGACACCGACACCGAAGTCATCGCCCACCTGCTCAACCACAAACTCAAGGACCACAGCGACCTGACCACCGCGCTCAAAGCCACGGTCAAGGAACTGCATGGCGCCTACGGCCTGGCGGTAATCAGCGCCAGCCAGCCTGACCGTGTGGTCGCCGCCCGCAGTGGCAGCCCGCTGGTGATCGGCCTGGGCCTGGGTGAGAACTTCCTCGCCTCCGACCAACTGGCCCTGCGCCAGGTCACTGACCGCTTCATGTACCTGGAAGAAGGCGATATTGCCGACATCCGCCGTGAAAGCGTGGCGATCTGGGACGTAAACGGCAATTCCGTCGAACGCGAAGCGGTGCAATATCGCGACGGCGCTGAAGCGGCCGACAAGGGCGAATACCGCCACTTCATGCTCAAGGAAATCCACGAGCAACCGGCCGTGGTGCAACGCACCCTGGAAGGTCGCCTTGGCGACAAGCACGTGCTGGTCAACGCGTTCGGCCCACAAGCCGCCGAACTGTTCGCCAAAGTGCGCAATGTGCAGATCGTTGCTTGCGGCACCAGCTACCACGCCGGCATGGTTGCCCGTTACTGGCTCGAAGAGCTGGCCGGCATCCCGTGCCAGGTCGAAGTGGCCAGCGAATTTCGCTACCGCAAAGTGGTGGTGCAGCCCGACACCCTGTTCGTGACCATCTCCCAGTCCGGCGAAACCGCCGACACCCTGGCCGCCCTGCGCAACGCCAAAGAGCTGGGCTTCCTCGCCAGCCTGGCGATCTGCAACGTCAGCATCAGCTCGCTGGTGCGTGAGTCCGACCTCACCCTGCTGACCCAGGCCGGTCGCGAAATCGGTGTGGCCTCCACCAAAGCGTTCACCACCCAACTGGTTGGTCTGTTGTTGCTGACCCTGTCCCTGGGCCAAGTGCGCGGCACCCTGGCCGACGGCGTCGAAGCGACCCTGGTTGAAGAACTGCGTCGCCTGCCGACCCGCCTGGGCGAAGCCCTGGCCATGGACAGCGTGGTGGAAAAAGTCGCCGAACTGTTCGCCGACAAGAACCACACCCTGTTCCTCGGCCGTGGCGCGCAGTACCCGGTGGCGATGGAAGGCTCCCTCAAGCTCAAGGAAATCTCCTACATCCACGCCGAAGCCTACCCGGCCGGCGAGCTCAAACACGGCCCACTGGCCCTGGTGGATGACGACATGCCGGTAGTCACCGTCGCGCCGAACAACGAACTGCTGGAAAAGCTCAAGTCCAACCTGCAGGAAGTGCGCGCCCGTGGCGGCCAACTGGTGGTATTCGCCGACGAGAAAGCCGGCATGACCAACGGCGAAGGCACCCACGTCATCAACATGCCGCACATCAACGACACCCTGTCGCCGATCCTCTACACCATCCCGCTGCAGTTGCTGTCGTACTACGTAGCGGTGTTGAAGGGCACCGACGTTGATCAGCCGCGTAACTTGGCTAAGTCGGTGACGGTGGAGTAATCGGGAGCCCGGCCACTGCCCAAGCAGGTAATGGCCGGGTCATCTGTTCACTCACGGCACAAACTCCACCCTCAACCCCCGACTCGCACTGCGCCCCTGATCATCGCTCACCCGCAACCGATACTCCCCGGACTTGCCCGGCCGCCAGTTCAGTGTGGTTTGCGGCGGGCCCTGGCCGATCAAGGTTTGATCAGCAAACCAATACAGCGTCGCTGCATCGCTGGCCGCATTCGCGGTCAGCGGGATGCTTTCCTGGGGCTGGGAGAGGCGCAACTGATAACTCACCTGCGTCAGCGGAGAGCTAATCTGCGGGGCTTCGCTCTGGTCGGTGATGCGGTTGGGCTGGCAGTTTTTCATCACGCTGGGTGGCGTTCGGCGCGGCAGGCCGGCGGCTCGGTACAGGCGTTGGACGTCACTGGGCCAGAACTCAAAGACTTCTTCGCGGGTGTACTGCGCCTCGAAGGGCGGGCACGCGGCCTTGCCGGTGCGGGTGTCGATCAGCACCGGGCGGTGCAGGTTGGACACGCGAATCGGTGAAACGCCGGGGATGTACCAGGTCTTGCGGGTTTGCGGACACCAGCGGTTGGGCAGCTCGCCCGACGCCGCGCAGACGTCGATGCGCACCAGCCCGGCCGGCGGTTTGTCGGCTTTGATCGCGACGGTGGGCAGGGCCAGGGGCAGGGCGTCGGCGATGCGGAAAAACAGCGGCGCAGCGGTTTTGGCGCCGATAAACGCCGGGTTCGGCCGCCCATCGAAGTTACCCACCCACACCACCAGCACATACGGGCCGACCAGGCCTGCGCTCCACGCATCGTGAAACCCCCACGAGGTGCCGGTTTTCCACGCCGTACGCCAGTGACGGCCCGGCAGCCCGTCCGGGCGCGGGTTGCGGCGCAGCATGTCACGCACCATAAACGCGGCCTGGGGCGTGAGCAGCGCCGCGCCGGTGGTTTGCGGCTGTTCCTGCACATAGCGCAACGGCCGCAGGTGCCCGTCGCCGGCCAGCATCACATACAGCCGCGCCAGCTCCTCGGGGGTCATCTCACCACCGCCAAGCGCCAGGGCCAGGCCGTAATGGCTTTCATCGCGCAGGCCTTTGATACCGGCGCGTTGCAGCAACCCATACAAGGACGGCGATTTAACCTGGCTGGCCAGCCACACCGCCGGGATATTGCGGCTACGGATCAACGCATCGCGCGCCGTCAGGGGCCCGACAAAACTGCCGTCGAAATTTTCCGGCTGGAAGTAGCCGAAGTTACTCGGTAAGTCCTTGAGGATGCTCATGGGGTGGATCAGCCCCTGATCCAGCGCCAGCCCATAGAGAAACGGTTTGAGCGTCGAGCCCGGCGAACGCCGCGACAGCACGCCATTGACCTGGCCCTGGATGCCTGTGGATAAGTAATCGGCCGAACCCACCAGGGCCTTGACGCTCTGGTCACGGCTGTCGATCAGGATCGCCGTGGCGTTTTCCACGCCGGTGCTGCGGCGCTCGGCAATAAAGCCGGTGATCAGGCGTTCGAGCAATTGCTGCAAGGGCAGGTTAAGGGTGCTGTGGAGTTCGTTGCCGGCCTGGGACGCCAGCAGCTGTTCACTCAGGTGCGGCGCCAGGAACGGGATCTGCTGGCGGTTGCGTGCTTCGAGGGGCAAGTCGAGCAAACTGGCATTGCGCGGGTCGTGTGGATAAGTCTCACGCCAATCTTTCATCAGGCGCAGCCGCGCGTTTTGCAGTGAGGGTCCGAAGCGCGCGCGCCGGCCCGGTTGTTGCGGGATCACCGCCAGCGCCAGGGCCTCGGACAATGACAACTGCGCCGCCGCCTTGCCGAAGTAAATACGGCTGGCCGCCTCGGCACCTTCGATATTGCCGCCCATGGGCGCCAGGTTCAGGTAGGCCTCGAGGATGTCGTGCTTGCTGTAACGCGCCTCCAGCCACAGCGCCAACGCCATCTGCTGCAATTTGCCCGGGACCTGCCGGGTGTTCAGGTCCCACAGGCGGCGCGCCAGCTGCATGCTCAAAGTTGAGCCACCCTGGCGCTGGCCACCGCTGTAGGTGGCCAGCGCCGCGCGCAGCAACGCCGGGGGATTGATCCCCGGGTGCCAGTAGAAATTGCGGTCTTCCTTGAGCAACAACGCTTCGACCAGCGAAGGCGAAATGCGCTCCAGCGGCAGCCACAGGCGGTATTGGCCGTCCTGCGCCAGGGTCATGCGCAGCAACGCGCCGTCGTCGGCCAGCACCACCCTGGAGGAGGTCGCTGCCTGCTCCAGCGGGGCATGGGGCCACACGCGCAGCCCCACGAGCACCACCACTGCCGCCAGCAGCGGCGTCAGGCGTTTAAGGCTTGGTAATTTCAAGCTGGCCTACTTTGCCACGGCCTTGCAGGGTGGTTTCGTACATGCCTTCGGCGTAGGCCGGTGGCGTATTGAAGGTCCCGGCGTTGGTGGCGCGCACGCGGTACACGAAGGTGCCTACATCGCGCAGCGCAGTGCCGTACAACACCACGCGGTCATCGCGCACATCCACGTAGTCCGGCTGCCAGTTGCTCAGTTCGGTTTCGCCGATGGGCGCTTGCCAGGTGTCGGCTTCTTCACTGTCTGCGGTTTCCACGTACTCAGAGTCATCACCTTCACTGTTCTCGGTGCTGGCCGCTTCCGGCTCCGGCGGCAAGTTATACACAGGCTCGACGCCACCGGGCAGCAAATCGACCACGGCCACTTGCTGCACCTGATCACGGTCGGTGGCGCGCAGGCGCAGGCGCACCAGGAACTCATCGCCCACCGCAACCTTGCTCACGGGCTCGCCTTTGAGGTCGAGGTATTCGTGGATGATTTCCAGGCCATTGTTGATGGCCTTGAGCTTGGCGCCTTTATCAAACCCGGCCTCACTGAGCATGTAGAACGCGGACGGGCCGTCGGATTTCTCCATCACCAGCTTTTGCGTGCCACCCGGTACGGCGGCGCGCGGTGGCTGGCCGGCCATGTCCAACAGTTGTTGCTGTTTGTCACCCAGCCAGGCGGTGGCCTTGAGGGTCATGTCGCTCTGCGCGCGCTGGCCATAATTGTCCAGGGCACGCAGCAACAGCGCCGCCGACAGCGAGTTGTAGCGTTGCTCGTTGAGGCGTTTGCCGAGCTTATCCAGCAGCGCCGCAGGGACGTCGTCCATCAGCTCAGGGAAGTGGCGCGCCAGCAGGTGCAAATGTTCGGCATCGTGCACCAGCGGGTCGTAGTACAGGCCGTCGCTGTCCCACTTATCCACAAGCGAGCGCCATGGGATTTTGCGGAACAGGCTATCGGCCTGGCGATCCTGCTTGAGCAGCTTGTAACTGGCGGCCAGGTAAGCGGCGCCCAGGTCATTCTGCCAACTGTCCTTGAAGTAGCTTTCGTAGCGTTCGCGAATATCGCTCAAGGCGCCGCTTACCAGAATCCCCTGACGGCTCAGCAAGTAACTGGCGTAGGCGCGGTTGCGCAATTCCGACAAGCCTTCGCTCGGGCCGTTGGCCAGGTCGGTCAGATAGGTATTGGCGCGCACCAACAGGTCTTCCGGTACCGGCAGCCCGCGTTCCTTGGCTTCGATCAGGAAGTCGGTGGCGTACAGGCTGGCGTAGGGCGCCACGTCCGGGTTGGCCGCCCACAAACCAAAGCCACCGGCCGGGTTCTGGCGCTGGCGCAACATGCGCACCGCGTTGCCGAACGCCTGCTCGGCCTCGGGTGCGGTGCCGCCCCAGATCAACGCCGGCATCGCCTTGGACACCAATTGCTCGGTGCACGCATAACCGTAGTCATCCAGGTAATGCTTGAGGCCGTTGGCCCAGACCAGTGGCGAAGCGGCCACGCCCAGTTGCACGTCGCGCAGTTGGCTGTACAGCTCGCGCGCGGGTTTGAGCTCTTTGCTGGCGTTGTCGAAACGGCCCAGGCTCAAGGCGACGCGGTGCTCGCTCAGCGGTCGGATCGAGGTGGTTTCCGCCACCTGGACCCGCTTGCCATCCGGCAGCACCGCGACAAAACGCAGGTCTGCCGAACCGAGGGTGTCACCGACCTTGATCTTGAATTCGGCGGCGCCTTCCTTGCGCGGTTGCAGCGACAAGGTACTGCCCTTGTCGGCCTGCACAACAAGGCCATTGCTGGTTTGCACTTCAAATTTCACGTCCGCCGCCGCGTCGAGGTTGCTGAACACCCCGGCGCTGACCGTGAACACATCCCCCGGTGCGACGAAGGCCGGTACGTTGGGCGTGATCACAATCGGCCCACGCACGTCGGTCGTGGCCTCGCTGACGCCGACGCTGTCGGCATCCACCGCCACCGCGAACAGGTGCAACTTGCCGTTGAAGCTGTCCGGCACCTGGTAATGCAACACGGTTTCGCCGGCCGGCAAATCCACCAACCCGGACCACCAGGCCACCGGTGGCTGGTGTTTACGCTTGAACGGGTTGAGGTGGTTGGCCAAGGCGCCTTCCGTATCGCCACCGGGCGCCGCCCCACTGAGCAGGCGGGAAAACTCCGGCAGGATCAGGTCAAGGATCTGACTGGTGCCGACCTCCAGCGCGCGTTTCTGGAAGAAGAAACCCAGCGGATCCGGCGTCTGGTAGCGCGCCACCTGCAGGATGCCTTCGTCCACGGCGTACACCACGGCGCGGCCCGGTCGGTCGGCGTTGAGCTTGATGTCCAGCGTCTGCCCCGGCTCGATCTTCGCCGGGCCTTCGACCGTCAGCGCCATGCGTCGCGCATCCAGGTTGATGCTGAACGGCACCACGCCGTAGGACAGCGGGCTCATGTAGACCTCAGCCGAGCCGATGTCGCGCACGAACTGCACGTTGACGTAGGCATTGCCCTCAAGGCCTGCCGGCACGCGGATATGTTGCACGCTGTTGGTGCTGTCGGCCTTGAACCACTGCTGGGTGTAGACCTTGTCGCGCTCAATGGTGATCAAGCCCGCGCCGGTGTACGGCGCGCGCAGACTGATGGCGATCTCATCGCCGGTGGCGTAGCTGTGTTTATCCAGGCGCAGTTGCAGTTCGGCGTTGCGCTCCAGGGAGCGCGAGGTGTTGCCGCGCCCGGCCACGCTGTAGTCGATCTGGTTGAGCAGGTTGCCGTTGGCGTCTTTCAGTTGCAGGGTGAAATCCCCCGGCGTAGCGGTGTTCAGGCTCTGCTTGGCGCCGTCCTTGGTCATCACCAGCGGCGTGGCCGGTTGGCTGATGTTCTTGATGCGCGACTCGTACTTGTAGGTGCCGTTGGACTGCTTCACCAGCACCGACACATAACGGTGCTCGACCACCTCACTGGTCAGGCCGTCCACCGCCAGCGGCGTCAGGTCCGGTGCGACGGTCAGCCAGTGCACCTGGCGCGGCGCATCCTTGGCGACGTACGACAGCGAGTCCTGACTTTTCACACCCACCAGGTACGGCGCGGACGACACCAGCAATGCACTTTGCGCCGCCACATTGCGGCCGCCTTCGGCTTCGAACACCTGCGTCATCACCTGCAAGCGATAGGTGCTGTTGGCGAAGCGTTGCAGGTTGAGGTCGAGTACGGCCTGCCCATTATCGTCAAGGCTGGTTTCAGCCAGGTCTTCGCTGCTGGCGTCTTCCAGGGCGTCGTTAAGGCGGAAGCGGTAATCGGGGTAGCGCTCGAATGCCGCCAGCGTCGGGCTCAGAGACATCTTCGCCGTGACACGACGGCCTGATGCCGGGGCGCCGAACAAGTGCATCGCGGTGACATTGGCCACCACCTGGTCCGGGGCAATCCAGCCCTGCACCGGGGTGTTGTGCAGGCTCAGGCTGACCTTCATGCGGTCCGGTTCGAAGTCGCGCACCTTGAAGCTGACACTGCCCAGGTCGGTGCGGGTCTGCTTTTGGCCAATCAACTGCAACGTCGCGGTGTATTCCCCGGCGGGGGCCACGTCGCTGCTGGGGAAATCGAAGGTCTCAAAGCCGCTGGCCGACAACTTCAGCGGCTGGCGGATCACTTCCAGGCCCCGCGGGTCGGTGATTTGCAGCTCAACCGGCAGGCCCTGCAAGGCACCTTTCCAGTTGCCACTGCGTACGATCATGCCCAGGTGTGCGGTCTCGCCGGGCCGGTACAGGCCACGATCGGTGAACAGGTAGGCGCTGAGGCGATCAATCGCACCGTCTTCTTCCAAGCCGCCTACATCGAAGCGCGACAAATCCAACTGCTGGGACTGGCGGGCAATCGGCAGGAACGACTGATCGTTACCGCGACTGACGACGTACATCAGCGGCGTTTTCTCACGGCGCAGTTCATCCAGCTTGGCGAAATGCACATGGCCTTCGCCGTCGGTGCGGCCGCTGCTCACCGGCAGGCCGTTGCGACCGATGATGTCGACCTGCGCGTCGGCCACCGGCGAACCGTTGCCGATGGACTGCACATACACGTCATGGCTGCCGTCGCTGGAACGCTTGGCGATGATGCCCAGGTCGGTGACCACGATAAACCGCAGGTCGCTGGTGCTGCTGCGGTTGTAGTCGAAGGTGCGTTCGGCCGGCTCATCCTGGGGGCTGAGCTTGAGCACGAAAATACCGCGCCGGCCGCCGTTGGCGGTGAGGTAGTGGCTCAGCTCCATGTTGTCGTAGACGGTTTTGGCCGGGTCATTGGACGACAGCGGGATATCCAGCGTCTGGCGCTCGACCATGCGATCGAAGTATTCATTGCCGAAGTTGGGCCGGGCAAAGCTGCCGCTGCTCTGGTCCACCAAGTGTTGCAACTGGTTGGGCAGCAGGCGGGCGATTTCCACATGGGCGCCGGGCACGCCACGGGCCATGAAGCCCAGGCGTTTTTCGCCATTGAGGCTAAGCAGGGCGCCGTCGGACAGGAACTGCAACGTCCGCGGATACGCCGGCATGCTCACCAGGGACGCCGTGGGATGCTTCGCCAGATAGCCGCCGATGGCTTCCAGGTTGGCGGGCACGCGCACATACAGCGCGCGACCGGCCGGAGCCTTGAACTTGAAGGCGTGCAGGGTATTCAGTGGTTCGACGCTGGGCACGTGGGTCAGGTTGACCTTGGTGCTGCGGGCCAGCAGGGCGTCGTCGATGTCGTTGGCGGAGTAAGGACGGGTGTCGTCCTCGGCTTTTTCCGGCAACAGCCAGGCCTGGACCTTACCGGCGATGGTTTCATCGGCCACGGCGCTGGAGCTGCTGAACATCAGGACCGGCTCGGGCTCGCCGCGGGCGTTATCCACAAAGCTGACTTCGGCTCCCGTAAAGGTCAGGCGGTAGCGGCCGGGCACGGTGACTTGCGCCACCAATGGCGCGTTGCTGGCATTGCCGCCATCGTGCGCCTGCACGCCTTCGTCCAGCCTGGCGCTGACCGGCGTGCTTTCCAGTGGCGTGGCCAGTGCGGCGGAGCGCACGTAGGCGTTGAGTTTTTTCTCGTCGAAGGTGATTTCCGGGCGGTTGGGTAACTGGGCGTCGCGGTAGGCCAAGCCTTTGCCCAGGGTCACGGAAACGCGCTTGCGCAGGCTGTCTTCATCGACCGGGTGGGAAAAATGGAAGGTCGCCACCAGCTGTTTCAGCGTTGGGTTGGACGGGTCCTGATACAGCTCGTTTTGCGCCAGCGTGGCGCGGAACGGTTGGGTGGAGAACTGAGTGCTGTACTGGTCCAGCAGCACACCGTCGGCCAGCAGGTTTTTCTTGGCCAGGTCGAGGGTGTAATGGGCGTCGATGGGCCAGTCTTTGTCCGGCACGAACAGCAGGCTGCGGTCATCCGCCCAGCGCCAGGTGCCTGCAACCTCGGGTTTGAGAGTGATGCCCTCGGTTACCGGTTTACCGATGGCCGCCAGTGGCGCCACGGATTCGCTGAAACGCACCTGCACGTTATCCACAACCGGCGTTGGCTGGCTGTAGTCGGTCAGGTTGGGTTTATGCAGGGAGTAGCTCGCGGTATGCGGCTGCGGCAGGTTGGAAGACCAGTGCCAGCCGTAGACACCCGCACCGGCGAGCAGCGCGAGGCCGAGCACACCGGCTCCGGTCTGACGCGGATAAGCGCGTGCTTTACCCCCCAGGTTCGCCACGCCACGGCCAACGGCACGCAGCCATGACGGCGGCTGCCATTGGCCGAAAACGGCGCCCACCACGGTCAGAAACACGCCGGCAACACGACGGCTGATGGCTTTGAGCGAATCGAACATGGTGAGCATCCCTGGCTAAGTGCGGCGTATCTTACACGCGTCTTTGCTACAAAAGATGTCGTCGATACGCCGCACCGTGGGAGGTTGGCGGGGTTAGTGAGCGCCCATGCATTCCAGTGAACGATCCACCATCACTTTGGCCATTTCCATGAGGTGTCCGGCGGCCTTGGGTGAGTCGCGCAACTGTTCGGCACAGTGGAGCAGGTCTGAGGCGTAGACCAGTGCGTCTTCGAAGCTGATGTCGGGGTGGGGGATGAAAAAGGGCTGGGGTGGACCGGGTTTCACTTTGCTCATTGCGGTAACTCCAATGTCGGTAATTGGAGCTGACAGCCATCGCTGCTAAACAATGGGTGGCAGCTGTACGCAGGTTAGCAGGCCGGAACATTGGGAATCCGGCGCACCCGAAGGTGCCCTGCGCACAGCCACCATAAAGCGTTGGCGAAAAAAAAACGCCAGGCTTGCGATGGCGCTTGTGCGCCCAATGTTCAACGTTCGAGCTGCTAAACCCGGTCACTGAATTGGCAGTGACGAACGCAGACTAGCCATCGAAAAGGCAGGGCACAAGCGGCTGGGATTCTCTCGGAAATGTCCTGCGAAAGAAAGGGACGCGGGATGTAGGAGCGGTAGTTTCAGACTTTGCCTCAGCACCAAGGCATAGGCTGTTACTGACTCGCTTCATTGGGTTTTGGGGCGGTGTGGGTCAGGTCCACCAGTACCGCACCAGATGAAAGAAAATCGGTGCCGCAAAACACACCGAATCCAGCCGATCCAGCATGCCGCCGTGCCCTTCGATCATGTGCCCCCAGTCCTTCACGCCCCGGTCGCGCTTGATCGCCGACATTACAATGCCACCGGCAAACCCCAGCAGGTTGATCAACAGCGCAATCAAAAACGACTGCCACGGGTTGAACGGTGTGGTCCACCACAGCGCCGCGCCGATCAGCGATGACAGCAAGATCCCGCCGACAAAGCCTTCCACGGTTTTCGACGGCGACAGGTTGGGCGCGATCTTGTGTTTGCCGAACAGTTTGCCGCACACGTACTGCAACACGTCCGACAGCTGCACCACGATCACCAGGTAGGCGATGAGCAGCAGGTTGCGGCCTTCGTAGCCGGGGATGTCCAGGGTCAGCAGCGCGGGGACGAACGACACGCAGAACACCGCGATCATCAAGCCCCATTGCACCTTGGAAGCGCGCTCGAGGAAGTGCGTACTGTCGCCGCCCAGTGAGGCGAGGATCGGCAGCAGCAGGAACACGTACACCGGGATAAAGATCGAGAACAGCCCGTACCAGTCGGCATAGATCAGCACGTATTGCAGCGGCAAGGCCAGGTAGAACGCGGCCACCAGCGCCGGGTAGTCGCTGCGGCGGGTTGGCGTGAGGGTGAGAAATTCACGCAGGGCGTAGAACGACACCGCGTAGAACAGCAGGATCACCGCACCGGTGCCGAGCCAGAACGCAATGCCGATCACCACCACCATGACCCACCAGGCGTTGATGCGCGCGTTGAGGTTGTCGATCACCGCATTCGGCGTGCCACGGGTGCGCAGTTTGAGGATCAGGCCGATCAGCGAGGCCAGTACCAGGATCGCGCCGATCCCGCCGAACAACATCAGGGTTTGGCTATCCATGTCAGAAATGCTCCGGGGCGAGGGCGAGCAGGGCGTCGCGGGTACGGGCGAGGAACAGCGCCTTGTCTTCACCTTCTTCCAACTGCAGCGGTGCGCCGAAGCTGGTGGTGCATAACAAGGGCAACGGCAATACGCGGCCCTTGGGCATCACACGGTTGAGGTTGGCGATCCACACGGGGATCAACTCGGCCTGTGGGTAACTTTTTGCCAAGTGATACAGCCCGCTTTTGAACGGCAGCAAGCCGTCTTCCAGATTGCGCGTGCCTTCGGGGAAGATGATCAGCGAATCGCCACCCTCCAACGCCGCGAGCATGGGCTGCAACGGGTTATCCACAGGCTCTTTGCGTTCGCGGTCGATCAGTACGCCGTTGAACACCCGGTTGATGATGTAGCGGCGCAGCGCACTTTTGTTCCAGTAATCGCTGCCGGCCACCGGGCGCGTGAACTTGCGCAGGTTTTGCGGCAGCGATGCCCACAGCAGGACGAAGTCGCCGTGACTGCTGTGGTTGGCAAAGTAGATGCGTTGCACCGGCACCGGCGCGCACCCCAGCCACAGGCTGCGGGCGCCGGTGACAGTGCGGGCCATGGAGGTAATCAGCGTGGCAACCACGGGTTCGAACATGGGGATTCCTTATCCGGCGAAAGGCAGCCAAGGGCTGGCGAGGACCACGCCCAGGGTCAGCAGCGCTTGCGCGCTCAGCAGCAGGGCTTGTTTGCGCAGCAGTTTAAGAGCGCCGCGACGGCGTTCGGTCCAGGGCCGGCCCGCGCGTTTGGGCGATTGCAGGCCGAGGGATTGCAGGGCCTGGTCCAGGTCTGCGGTGCGCTCGATGTCGCGGGCCAATAAGGCGAACAGGTCGGCGTCGAAGGCCACCCGCAGCGCCCAGTACTTTTGCAGCAGCCCGAGGATAATCATCCACAGGCTGAGCAGCAGGCAGATCGGCGCAATGCTCGGCATCAACAACTGCGCGAGGCCGAACAACACGCCGAGTAACGTCAGGCCTGTGGATAACTGATCCAGCGAGCGACCACGGCGCAGCAGGCTGGCGACCACCTGAAGTTCCATGTCAGCGGGCATGGGGCAAACCCTCCAGCGCTTCACAATGAGCAGGATGCAGGACCACATCGGCCCGCGCTGTACGAATAATAGCCAGCGCCTCGTCCACCGTCGCCGCGCGCCCGCTGTGCAACAGCCAGGCGGCCACGGCGGTGGCGCTGCGCGAGTAGCCGAGGGCGCAGCACACCAGCAGTGGGCCGCTTGCGCGCAGGCGCTCAATGGCCTCCGCGGCGTGCAGGCATTCGGCGGGCGTGGGGGCGATCAGGTCCAGCACCGGCACGCAGCAATATTCGCGGCCCTGTGGATTAATCGGCAGTTCGGCACACAGATCGACAATGCCCTTGAAGGCACTCTGCTCGCTCGTGGTGGGAAGCCGCCCGAGCCAAACGTTATCCACAATCCGATCCGGCTGGGGATGCGTGCGTGTCCACAACCGCGAATTGACCCATGCCCCCGCCAGATAAGGCGCATACAGCCAGCGTGCGGCGGGCGTCAGCCGGCCATCGGCGCGCTTCTGAAAGCCCGCCGCACCGAGTGCGATGTAATTGGCCATGATCAAGCCCAGGGACACCGCCGGCCACAGCAGCCATAACCACCCGCCGCCCAAGCTCAACGCCAGCAGGGCCAGCGCCAGCGCGCCGACGCCGTAGCGCACACCCAACCGCCAGCGCTTGGCGTCTCGTGTAAACCGTGCGCTGAGCAGCGGGCTCGGGTGCTCCATCGGCCACAACCACACGCACAGCCAGCCAGCGAGGGCACCTGTGGGTAAGTCGACAAAGTGATGTTGATAAGTGGTCAGCACCGAAACGCCGATCAACGCGAACCAGCCATGCACCAGCCATCGCCATACGCCCCTGGTATGCCGTTGGTACATGACCCACAGGATCACCAGCAGTGCGATATGCAGCGACGGCGCCTGGTTGAAGGGCTTGTCGAAGCCCGCCAGCACCGCAAACAACCAGCCGAACACGCCATCGAGCTCCGGCCGCTCGAAGGTGAACCGCAGCGGCCAGACCAGAAAGCAGCTCACGGCGATCAACTGGGCGCTCAGCAGGCGCAGCGCATGGCGCTTGAGTTCATGCCGGGTGCCGGGCAGCAACAGCGAGAACCCATAGAGCAGGTCGATGGACCAGTAGGGCACGATGGTCCAGGCCAGGAACGGTATGTGGGTTTCCCAGCCGAACACCAGGGTGCCGACATCGCTGCGCTGACTGGTGACCCAGGTGGCGAAGCCGTAGGTGCCGAAAAACAACGGCGCCAACAGCAGCAGCCACAGCACGGCGGGCTTCAATAAACCGGGTTCGCGCATGGTCAGATCTTCTGCGCCAGGGACACGGTGAAGATGCCCCACTCATCCACACGCTGGGTGATCTTGCGGAAACCCGCGGCTTCCACCAGTTGATCCATTTCCGCCTGGCTGCGACGGCGCATCACCCAGGCTTGGCCCTGGCGATGGCTGGTGAGGGCACGGGCGATCAGCTCCAACTGGGGGTGCCACGGCTGGCCGGTATACACCAGGTACCCGCCGGGTTCGACGGCTTCGGCCAGGCCCGCCAGCGAACCGCCGACCATGCCGTTATCGGCAAACAACTCATACAGCCCCGACACCACCGCCAGCGTCGGCTTGGGCGCGAGCGCGGCCAGGTCGGCGCGGTCAAACGCGTCGGCTTTGACGAATTGCGCAATGTCCCCCACGCCTTTCTCGCGGATCAGCGCACTGCCGTCGCGCACGTTGATGTCGCTGTAGTCGCGCAGCAGGATCGACTCCGGCAGCGGCGTCACGCCCTGCAAGGCTTCCAGGATGTAACGCCCGTGGCCGGCGGCAATGTCGACGATGCGCACTTCACGCGCATCCGCACGTAACTGGGCCATGGCCAGGCGCAGCAGTTCTTCGACGTTCAGCTTGCGTTGGCGGATGCCGCGCCAGCCGATGGAGTTGAGGTAGTTGGTGTCGATCATCCGGCCAAGCGCGCCTTTGCCGGTCGGGGTGTTGCGGTACACGTAGTCCAGGGTGCTGCCGGAGTCGAAGCCGGTGTCGAAACCCAGTTTCACGCCGGCCGACAGGTTCTTGCCCAGGCCCATGCTGGCGCGGGTCATGCGCCAGTACAGGTCGCGCAGGGAATTGTGCGGCAGCGGCGCGGCAAGGGACTCGGACTCGGCGCAGGTGGCACCCAGTTTGTCGGCGTCCAGCAAGGAGGCGCGGTCCAGCGGGTGCGCAAAGTTTTGCAGGATAAAGCGCCGGGCGCTGTTCACGGCCACCGCACGGTCGCGCTCGCCAAGGGTGTCGTGGAAGAAGCCGGGAAGAACGTGCAGTTCTTTTTTCAGGCTGCCGAGGCGGTCAAAAAATTGCTGCTGGGGTTTGCGGTGCACCACGAAATCGGAGCCTGAGATCAACAGTTGCGTCGGCACCTGGATCGCCTGGGCATCGGCGACCACGCGGTCGGCGGCTTCGTACAGGCCCAGCAGCACATTCACCGAGATCGCCTTGGTGATCAACGGGTCGCTGTCGTAGGAGGCCACGCGCTCCGGGTCATGGCTGAGGAACTTGGCCTTGACGTAGCTGTTGACGAAAAAATTGCCGCGAAACTTGCGCATCAGCGCCAGGCCGGGGCGGGCGAACGGCACGTACAGCTTGACCTTGAAGGCCGGCGAGGCGAGCACCAGCGCGCGGATTTTCGGCGCGTAATCGTGTACCCAGGTGGCGGCGATCACCGCACCGACGCTTTGGGCGATGACGGCCAGGTTCTGTTCTTCGATGCCGTAGGCGGCGCCGATGTGGTCGCAGAAAGTCTGCACATCGCGGGCGCTGGTGGCGAAGCTTGGGCTGTCACCGCGCGCGCCGGGGGACTGGCCGTGGCCACGGGCGTCCCAAGCGAAAAAGTCGAACTGCGGCAGGTTCAGCTCATCGACCAGGTGGGCGATGCGCCCGGAATGCTCGTGGCCGCGATGGAACAGCACGATGGCTTGGCGCGCTTCGTCGTTCGCCGAAACGGTGGCCGGCCAATGTCGGTAAAAAAGCTCGACGCCGTCATGCGTACTGAAGGTGTGTGCTTGCTGTTCGCGCATCGCAAAATCCTTATGCAGAAGGGGAGGTGGTTTCGTTCAGGCCTTGGCGAACGCGGTTGACCAGGGTGTAAGCGAGCAGGGCGGCGACCAGCCACATTATCGTGTCGACCCAGGCGGCGCCGAGCCAGCCCAGCGCTACGCCGGTGGCCAGCACGCCAAGCACGAAGGCGCGATCACTCTTGCCCATCGGCCCGTCGTAGCGCCGCGAAGCGCCGACCATGGGGCCGAGCACACCGGCGTATTCGCTGAACACCGCGAGCAAGGCCACCAACAGCACCGGCGCCAGGCTGACGCCGGGAATCAGCGCAAACGGCAGGATCAGCGCGCTGTCGGCGATCACGTCGCACAGTTCATTGAGGTAGGCGCCCAGGCGTGACTGCTGGCCGAACTCCCGGGCGAGCATGCCGTCGATGGCGTTGAGGGCCATGCGCACGATCATCCACAGCGGGATCAGCGCAAACACCCACAGGTGTTGGGCAAAGCTGGCGATCAACAGGCCCACCAGCAGGGAAATCACCCCCGCCAGCACGGTGATTTGGTTGGCGGTGGTGCCATTGTCGTAGAGGCGCTGCACGAGGGGGCGCAGCAGGTTTTGAAAACGCGGCTTGAGCTGATAGATCGAAATCATGGGGGTGACGCTTCCTTGTCCGTGAGCCCGCGAAAAACTGCTCTGGAGTGTGCCGATTAATCACGGCCTGCACCAGTGATGGCGCGTGTTTATGGGGGTTTTGTCACGGTGTGGTGCTCTGCGAACAAAAATTTCACGCCGTGTGTTATATCGTAACTAATTGTGTGTGCGCGGGCGTTGAGTCGATGCAAGTGGATCTGGAAGCTGACGGCGCTTCGGTTGAAGGCCTTCCGCGTTTTCAACAGGGTGTGTTCCATGCCCGTCGGCTGCGTCAGGCCGGTATCGGCCTGACGGTGCTGGGTGTGGGCGGTTGGGTGTTGGCGCTGTTTGTCGCTTTGTTTGCGCCGTTGTCGATCTGGCCGGTGGTGTTGATCAACTGCGCCTCGGCAGTGCTGGTGCTGGTGGCCGGTTTGCAATCGGCGTGGTGGGTGGCCGATTGGCGTGCCCAGGCGTTGGAAGCGCCGACGGTTGAGTTGCTTGCGCCGCGGGTTGAAGCCACTGGCTGGTATGCGCGCCTGGTCGGGCGGGTGGGCAGCGGCATGTTGGCGCAGATTGGCACGCCGGTGCTGTGGCTCGCAGGTTGGTCGCTGCTGGCGTTGTTCAGCATTATCGAATTCTGGAACCTGAGGTTGCCGGCTGCGCCTGTAGGCCAATCCGCCAGTATCGGTGCAGCGCTGGCCTTGGCACTGGCCTTTGGTGTCCTGGTGTTCGAACGCCGCCTGGCCCAGGAAACCACTGCACAGTGGCCGGAAGCCTCGCCGTTGGCGCAGTTGAGCCGGGTGGCGATTGCTTGCTTGCTGGTCAGCGCCATTTGCCTGCTGTTTGCCGGCGCCGAATCGGTGTGGCCATTGCGTGTGGCGGTGCTGATGGGCGTGCTGCCGGCCTTGGTGGCGGTGGAGTTTCTGCTCAGGGCCGCGCTGTCGCTGTTCAGCCCCCGCCAGCCGCTGCTCGAACCGCGCCTGATGGCGCAGAGTTTCATCGCCGGGCTGCTGCGTTGGCCGCCACAACCCTTGTTGGCGTTGCAGCACGAATTGCATAACCGCTTCGGCATCGACCTGCGTCAGATCTGGGCATTTACCTACATGCGCCGCGCGTTTTTGCCGGTGCTGCTGGTGGTATTGGCGGTCGGCTGGGCGCTGACCGGCGTGCACGAAGTGCCCCTGCAAGGCCGTGGGATTTATGAGCGCTTTGGCAAACCGGTGCAGGTGTTCGGGCCGGGCCTGCACGCCGGGCTGCCGTGGCCGCTGGGCCGTGTGATCAAAGTGGAAAATGGCGTGGTGCATGAACTTGCCACCAGCGTCAGTGAAGCCGCCACCCTGCAATTGGCCCCCGCCGAAGGCCCGCCGCCCGCCATCGCCAACCGCTTGTGGGACGCCAGCCATGTGAATGACAAGTCGCAGGTGATCGCCAGCAGCAGCGGCGACAAACAGGGCTTCCAAATCGTCAATATGGACGTGCGCTTCGTCTACCGCATCGGCCTGACCGACCACGCCGCGCTGGCCGCCACCTATCACAGTGCGGATGTGCCGAGCCTGATCCGCAGCACCGCCAGCCGTGTCCTGGTGCACGACTTCGCCTCGCGCACCCTCGACGAACTGCTTGGCGAACAACGCACCAGCCTGGCTGACGAGATTGGTCGCAGGGTGCAAGCCGACCTGCACACACTCGACAGTGGCGTGGAGATTCTTGCCACCGTGGTAGAAGCCATCCACCCACCGGCCGGCGCCGCCAATGCCTACCACGGCGTACAAGCCGCACAGATCGGCGCCCAGGCCCTGATTTCCCGCGAGCGCGGCGCCGCCAGCGAGCAAACCAACCAGGCGTTGCTGCAAGCCAGTACCGCCCGCGATCAGGCCATGGCCACCGCGCGTGAGGTGAATGCCGGCGCCCAAGCGGCGAACCTGCGTTTTGTTGCCGAACAAAAGGCCTACGCCAGCGCGGGCCAGGCCTTTGTGCTTGAGCAATACCTCGGTCAATTGAGCCAGGGCCTGGCCCACGCCAAATTGCTGATTCTGGATCATCGCCTGGGTGCCGACGGTGCACCGACGATCGATCTGCGTTCTTTTACCTTGCCGGCCGATCCGTCGATGCCGCGTAAAGCCGTTCAATAAGGAGTCGGTCTGTTGAGCGCTCATTCTCACGATCACGGTCATCACGGCCACCACCATCATCACCACCACGGCGATGCGCACGCGGCCGGCCCCTTCCCGTGGCGGCGTATGGGCTGGGCTGTGTTGCTGGTGCTGTTTGCGGTTGCAGCGGCGAGCCTGGTGCAGGTGCGTTCCGGTGAAGCCACGGTGATTACGCGGTTCGGCAACCCGTCGCGGGTGTTGCTGGAACCGGGCCTGGGCTGGCGTTGGCCGGCACCGTTCGAAGCGGCGATCCCGGTGGACCTGCGCCTGCGCACCACCTCCAGCGGCTTGCAGGACGTGGGCACCCGCGATGGCCTGCGCATCATCGTGCAGGCCTATGTGGCGTGGCAGGTGCAGGGCGATGCCGACAATGTGCAGCGCTTTATGCGCGCCGTGCAGAACCAGCCGGATGAAGCGGCGCGCCAGATTCGCACCTTTGTCGGCTCGGCGCTGGAAACCACGGCGGCCAGTTTCGACCTGTCGAGCCTGATCAACACCGACGCCAGCCAGGTGCGCATCGCCGATTTCGAAGCGCAATTGCGTCAACAGATCGATCAACAATTGCTCACGACCTACGGCGTGCGCGTGGCCCAAGTGGGCATCGAGCGGCTGACCCTGCCCTCGGTGACCCTCACCGCCACCGTCGACCGTATGCGTGCCGAGCGCGAGACCATTGCCACTGAACGCACCGCCGTGGGCAAGCGCGAAGCGGCGCAGATCCGCTCGGCCGCCGAGCGCGACGCACGCATCGTGCAGGCCGACGCCACGGTCAAAGCGGCCGATATCGAAGCGCAATCGCGGGTCGAGGCGGCGCAGATTTACGGACGTGCCTACGCCGGCAACCCGCAGCTGTATAACCTGCTGCGTTCGCTGGATACGTTGGGCACGGTGGTGACGCCGGGCACCAAGATCATCCTGCGCACCGACGCCGCACCGTTCCGTGCGTTGGTGGACGGGCCCAAGGACATCCAGCCATGACCGAGCGTGACAGCCCGGACAGCCCGTGGATCCAGGCCGGACGCCTGACGTTCATGGCGCTCTACGCGGTGACGGTGTTGGCGGCGCTGGCCTGGGCGTTTTCCAATGTGCGCCAGATCGACCCGCAAAACCGTGCCGTGGTCCTGCATTTTGGCGCCCTGGACCGTATCCAGAACGCCGGGCTGTTAGTGGCCTGGCCGCAACCGTTCGAGCAGGTGGTGCTGCTGCCCGCCGCCGACCGCGTGATCGAGCGTCGGGTGGAGAACCTGCTGCGCTCGGAGGCGGCGGTGCAGGCCGACCGCGTGGCCAGCTTTGCCACGCCCCTGAGCGATGCCCTGGCTGGCTCCGGCTACCTGCTGACGGGCGACGCCGGGGTGGTGCAACTGGATGTGCGGGTGTTTTACAAAGTCACCGAACCCTATTCCTTTGTGTTGCAGGGCGAGCATGTCTTGCCGGCCCTGGATCGCCTAGTGACGCGCAGCGCGGTGGCCCTGACGGCCGCGCGCGACCTGGACACGATCCTGGTGGCGCGGCCCGAGCTGATCGGCCGCGACAACGGCGCCGCTGAACGCCGCGAACGGCTGCGCGGTGACTTGGTGCAGGGCATCAACAAACGCCTGTCGGACCTGACCTCCAGCGGCCTCGGTTTGGGCATCGAAGTCACGCGCGTGGACGTGCAGTCGAGCCTGCCGAGCCCGGCGGTGAATGCGTTCAACGCGGTACTCACCGCCAGCCAGCAGGCCGACAAAGCGGTGGCCAACGCGCGCACCGACGCGGAAAAACTCACCCAGACCGCCACTCAACAGGCCGACCGCCTGGTACAGGTGGCCCACGCCCAGGCCAGCGAACGCCTGGCCAATGCCAGGGCGCAAACCGCCACGGTCGCCAGCCTCGCCCAGGTCAAAGACCCGGGCTTGCTGCTGCGGCTGTACCGCGAGCGCCTGCCGAAGATCCTCGGCCAGGCGGGCTCCGTGACCACGGTCGACCCTAAAGACGACTCCCGTTTGATCATCCAGGGAGCCGAACAATGAGCGCACCCATGCTGACTTCCGTCGAGCAGCGCAGCGCTGCCCGGCAATTGACCCTGGCCATGCTGGCGTTGGGCTTGCTCGTGTTGGGCCTGGTGTGGCGCTGGCTGGCGCCGGACCAGAGTGGTGTCAGCCAGTTGCTGCTGGGTGTGGCGTCGTTGTTGGTGGCCGTGCCGGTGATGCGTTCGGCGTGGTACAGCCTGCGCTTTCCCAGCCTGCATGGCATCACCGACCAACTGATCGCCCTGGCCATGCTTGGCGCCTGGGCGACGGGCGATCTGCTGACCGCCGCGTTGCTGCCGATCATCATGATCTTTGGGCATGTGCTGGAAGAACGCAGCGTGATCGGTTCCCAGGAGGCGATTCACGCTCTGGGCAAACTGACCCGCAGCCACGCGCGCCTGGTTCAGGCCGACGGCAGCGTTGTCGAGGTGGACAACGGCACGCTGAACCCCGGCGATATCGTCGAAGTGCGCGCCGGTGACCGCGTGCCGGCAGATGGTGTGGTGGTGTCGGGCCAGGCGAGCCTGGACACGGCGCCGATCACCGGTGAGTCGGTGCCGTTGGAAGCCAGTGCGGGTGTGCAGGTGTTTGGCGGGGCGATCAACCTCGACGGTCTGCTGCGCCTTGAAGTGACGCGCACCGGCAATGAGTCGACCCTGGGCAAAGTGATTGCCCTGATGCAGAACGCCGAGCGTTCCAAGCCGCCGATCACTCGCCTGCTGGAACGCTACGCGGGCAGTTATATGGTGCTGGTGCTGCTGCTGGCGGCGGTGACCTGGTTTGTGACCAATGACGCCCAGGCGATGCTCGCCGTGCTCGTGGCGGCGTGCCCGTGTGCGTTGGTGTTGTCGGCGCCGGCCACGGCGATTGCCGGGATTGCAGTGGCGGCGCGCCACGGGATTCTGATTCGCAGCTCGGCGTTCCTCGAAGAGCTGGCGGACTTGACCTCGCTGGTGGTCGACAAGACCGGCACCCTGACCTTTGGCACCCTGCGTTTGCAGTCCATCGAAACCTCGTCCAGCGATCGCCAAGCGCTGCTCAACCTGGCGGCCAGCCTGGGTTCGGCCAGCAGCCACCCGGTCAGCCGCGCGTTGGCTGGTTTGGCTGCTCAGGAGCAGCGGCCGGCGTTGACCGACATTCGCGAACGCCAGGGCCTGGGTGTGGTGGCGCAGACCGAGCAGGGCGAAGCGGCGTTGGGCCGGCCGGAGTTGTTCGAACAGTTGGGCATTGTTACCAGCGCGGTTCCGACCCATGACGGCCCGATTGCCGGGCTGGCGCTGAACGGGCAATTTCTCGCCTGGCTGTTGCTGGCCGACAGCGTCAAACCCGAAGCGCGCCAGGCCCTGCAGGCGCTGCGTGACTTGGGGCTGGGCCGCCAATTGCTGCTGACGGGCGACCGGCAAAGCGTGGCCGACAGCCTGGCCCGGGACGTGGGCATCAGCGATGTCCACGCCCAGGCGTTGCCCGAGGACAAGCTCAACCGCGTGCTGGGGGAAATCGCCAGCGGTTTCCGGCCCATGGTGGTGGGCGACGGGATCAACGACTCGCTGGCGCTCAAGGCCGGTGTGGTAGGCGTGGCCATGGGCGCGGGCGGTGCGGATATCGCCCTGGCGTCGGCGGACGTGGTGTTGATCGGCAGCGATCTGCGTCGCCTGGGCACTTGCGTGCGCTTGAGTCGCCAATGCCGGCACACGTTGCAGGTCAACGTGATCATCGGTTTGGGATGGACGTTGGCGATCGTGGTGTTCGCCGCATTCGGTTGGCTGGGCGCGGCCGGGGCGATGATTGCGGCGGTGTTGCACAACCTTAGTACGTTGCTGGTGCTGGGCAATGCCGGGCGTTTGCTGCGCTTTCAGGAGCCCCTGTCGAAGCTCGACGATTGAATTTCAAAAATAAGTGTTCACGGCTGTAACGCCATGGGCAGGCCTCACTCTAGTGGTGTGTCGAGACTGAGCAATCCGTTCAGAACGACGCCACTACCGATCATGAGGACTACAACAATGAACATTAAATCCGCTGCTGCTGGTGCCGCGCTTGCGATGGCTGCTGCCACGATGTTTGCCGGTGTCGCCACCCAGGTACAGGCCGCTGACGCACAAGTGCATTGCTACGGCGTGACCTCCTGCAAAGGCATGAACGACTGCAAGACCGCTGAAAACGCCTGTAAAGGCCAGGCTGTCTGCAAGGGCCACGGTTTCAAGGCGATGACCAAGGCTGAGTGCGCCAAGGCCGGCGGCACAGTCGGCGAATAACCGGCGAACGAGTGCCACCGCAGCGCGACACCGGCGCTGCGGACACTTTCCCCAGGAGTCAGGCATGTCCGCTTCCCTTCCGAGTCTGGGTTACGGCCTGGGTTTACGCAGCGAGTACTACCCGCAGATCCTCGAACAATCGCCGGCCGTGGATTGGTTCGAAGTGATCTCCGAAAATTATCTGGTGCAGGGCGGTAAAGCCTTGTACTTCCTGGACGCGATCGCCGAGCGCTACCCCTTGGTGATGCACGGCGTGTCCTTGTCCATCGGCGGCCCCCACGCCCTTGATAGGGACTACCTCAAACAGCTCAAACAGCTTGCCGAGCGTATTGCGCCGGCGTGGGTGTCCGACCATCTGTGCTGGAGCCGGGGCAATGCGCACCAGTTGCACGACCTGCTGCCGCTGCCTTACACCGAAGAAAGCCTCTATCACGTCGCCGGCCGGGTTCGTCAGGTGCAGGATGTGTTGCAACGCCCGCTGGTGCTGGAAAACGTCTCCAGCTACGTGCGCGCCAGGGCAGATGAGTTTACCGAGTGGGAGTACCTCAATGCCCTGACCCACCTTACCGGCTGCCAGTTGTTGCTGGACGTGAACAACGTGTATGTCAGCTCGCGTAACCATGGGTTCGATGCCTGGACCTTTATCCGCAACCTGCCGCCCCAGAGCATCCGTCAACTGCACCTGGCGGGGCATATGGACTATGGCGACTACGTGGTCGATACCCATGACCAGCCGGTGTGTGACCCGGTGTGGGCGTTGTATCAGCAGACGCTGGAGCACTTGGGCCCGGTCTCGACGCTGCTGGAGCGCGATGACCATTTTCCGCCGTTCCAAGCGCTGCTCACCGAGTTGGACAAGGCCCGCGAACTGGGGGCCGGTGCCCTGGCCAGGAGGACGTCATGCGCCTGACCGATTGGCAATTGGCCTTTGAGCAGCACCTGCTCTGCGAAACGTCGGTTGCCGACAGCCGCTTTGCCGCCAGTTTGCTGGGTGGACCGACACTGGACGTGGACACCGGCCTGGCGATTTATCACAACGCCTACAGGGCACGGTTGCAGGAGGTCTTGCGGCATGACTTCGGCGCGCTGCTGTACTGGCTGGGAGATGACGCGTTCGCCGCGCTGGCCGACGCCTATATACGTCGCTACCCGTCGGCCCACTACAGCTTGCGCTGGCTGGGGCAGCGGTTGCCGGCGTTTATCCTCGAGCATTTCGTGGCACAACACAGTGCGCCGTTGGCCGAGTTGGCGCGCCTGGAATGGGCTTTTACCCTGGCGTTCGACGCTCCCGAGGGCGTGCCACTGACCCTGGATGACATGGCGGCGCTACCACCTGAGGATTGGCCCGGCTTGCAGGTCACGCTGGTGCCGTCGGTGCAGCAATTGCTCTGCCGATTCAACACCCTGGCGATCTGGCGGGCGAGCAAGGCGAAGTCGACTTTCCCCGGCAGCCAGGACCTGGACCCGGCGCAGATCTGTCTGGTCTGGCGCCATCAGCAGGTGTGCAATTACCGCAGCCTGGAACCCGGCGAGGCGTGCGCCATGGCCGGCATGGTGACGACCGGTTGGACCTTCGCAGAACTGTGCGCGCAACTGGCAGTCACTTATGCAGAGGGTGCGCCACTGCAGGCTGTTACGTGGCTCAAGCAGTGGCTCCAGGAGGGCTTGCTGCAGCGGCGGGCGCCATAGTGGCGGGCGATCAAATCGATAGCCTCCTACTTTGTCTGGGGATGGTCTACCCTCTCAGCAGACGTCTGAAACAAGGGGGGACTACTCATGCTCGCGCAACTTCCACCGGCCTTACAGAATCTACAGCTACCGCTGCGTCTACGACTCTGGGACGGCCATGAATTCAACTTGGGCCCCGAGCCCAGTGTGACCATCGTGGTGAAGGACCCCACGGTCGTCTCGCAACTGACCCATCCCACGCTCGATTCACTGGGCGAAGCCTTCGTCGAAGGCAAACTGGAGCTGGAAGGCTCCATCACCGAAGTGATCCGGGTGTGTGATGAGTTGAGTCATGCCCTGGTCGAGGACGATGAAGGCAGTCGCCCGGTGCGTTCGATCCACGACAAGGCCACCGACGCGGCGGCGATTTCCTACCATTACGACCTGTCCAACGCGTTCTACCAGCTGTGGCTGGACCAGGACATGGCCTACTCCTGCGGTTATTTCGAAACCGGCAGCGAGTCGATCGACCAGGCGCAACAAGACAAATTTCGACACCTGTGCCGCAAGCTGCGCTTGCAGCCTGGCGAGTATCTGCTGGACGTCGGCTGCGGCTGGGGTGGATTGGCGCGTTACGCGGCACGGGAATTCGGGGTGAACGTATTTGGCATCACCCTGAGCAAGGAGCAATTGGAGCTGGCGAAGGAGCGGGTGAAAGCCGAGGGCCTGGAAGGCCAGGTCGACCTGCAACTGCTCGACTACCGCGACCTGCCCCAGGACGGTCGTTTCGACAAAGTGGTCAGCGTGGGGATGTTCGAACACGTCGGCCACGCCAACCTGGCGCAGTACTGCCAGACCCTGTTTGGCGCCGTGCGTGAAGGCGGCCTGGTGATGAACCACGGGATTACCGCCAAGCACACCGATGGCCGCCCGGTGGGCCGTGGTGCGGGCGAGTTTATCGAGCGTTACGTGTTCCCCAACGGCGAGCTGCCGCACCTGGCGATGATGACCGCCGAGATCAGCGAAGTCGGGCTCGAAGTGGTCGACGTCGAAAGCCTGCGCCTGCATTACGCGCGTACGCTGGACCATTGGAGCGAGCGCCTGGAAGACAATCTGGAAGCGGCGGCGAAGAAGGTGCCGGAGCAGGCGTTGCGGATCTGGCGCCTGTATTTGGCGGGCTGCGCCTACGCGTTTGCGCGGGGCTGGATCAACCTGCACCAGATATTGGCGGTGAAACCGCATGCCGATGGCAGCCATGAACTGCCGTGGACGCGGGAAGACATCTACCGCTGAGGCTGTTTTGCAACACACTGAAGATCACCTGTGGGAGGTGGGCAAGCCCCTCCCACGGTGTCAAAGAATCGGTGAAATCAAACGCGCCACGCGCATGCCCAAGTGTTGCAAACGCCGCGTCTCACGGCTTTCTTCCTGACTGACTTCATGGGCCAGGGCGAAATCGCCCAGCAACATATGCTCGACCTCCTTGGCGAAGGCTTCGTCAACGGTCAGCAGCATCACTTCGAAATTGAGCCGGAACGAGCGGTTGTCCATGTTCGCACTGCCGATGGCGCTGATTTCGCTGTCCACCAGCACCACCTTCTGATGCAGAAAGCCCGGCGTGTAGCGGAACACCCGTACGCCGGCGCGCACCGCTTCGATCGCGTAGAGGCTGGAGGCGGCATACACGATGCGGTGGTCGGGCCGCGACGGCAGCAGCAGGCGCACGTCGACGCCGCGCAGCACCGCCAGACGCAGGGCGGCGAATACCGCTTCATCGGGGATGAAATACGGGCTGGTGATCCACACGCGTTTCGTCGCCGCGTGGATGGCCTCGACAAAAAACAATGAGCAGGTTTCATAGGAGTCGGCGGGGCCGCTGGCGAGCAATTGGCAGAGCACACCGTCCTCGGGGTAGGCGTCCGGCAAAATCAGTGGCGGCAATTGCCGCGCGGCCCAGAACCAGTCTTCGGCAAACGACTCTTGCAGGCACGCCACCACCGGGCCGGTGACTTGCACGTGGGTATCGCGCCACGGCGCCAGCGGCGGTTTTTTACCCAGGTATTCATCGCCCACGTTATGCCCGCCGACAAACCCGGTTATCCCATCCACCACCACGATCTTGCGGTGGTTGCGGAAGTTGACCTGGAACCGGTTGAGCCAGCCGCTGCGCGTGGCGAACGCCTTGATCTGCACCCCGGCGTCACGCAGCGATTGCACGTAACGATGGGGCAGGGCGTGGCTGCCGATGCGGTCGTAGAGCACGTAGATGCTGACGCCTTGTGCGGCTTTTTCCTTGAGCAGGGCGTGCAGTTGGCGGCCCAGGTCATCGTCGTGAATGATGAAAAACTGGAACAGCACCGCGGTTCTGGCGGCGCGGATGGCCTCGAAAATCGCGCTGAAGGTGGCGTCGCCATTGATCAGCAGGCGTACCTGGTTATTCGCCAGGCAGGGCATGCGCCCCAGTTTGGGCATGGCGCGCAGCGAGGTGTATGCGCTGGAATTGCGTGCGGCCAGGGCCTCTTCGACCCAGGGGCGCCAGTTCAGCTCGGTAATGGCGGTGTGCATTTCCTGGTTGGCCTGACGGCGTGCCTGGATGTAAGCGTCGAACGTGCTGCGGCCGAAGATCAGGTAAGGGATCAGCGTGAGGTAGGGCATGAACATCAGTGACAGCGCCCAGGCGATCGAGCCTTGGGCGGTTCTGACGGTCAGCACCGCGTGAATCGCGGCGAGGGTCCCGAGCACGTGCAGCGTGGCGATGAAGTAGGCGAGCAGGTGCGGGCCAAAGAAATCCATGGACGACGTTACTCCAGACGAACCAATGCCTAACAGACCATGTCTGGCTACGAATGTCGCTATTTTATTTGCCGTGCAACACTGGCGTCTTTGCGGCGTCTAACGGCCACAATTACCCAGGAGTTACCCGATGAATGCTCGTCTGCTCTGTTTATCCATGGTTGTTGGTTTGTCGTTGCCCGTGGCCGCGCAGGCGCAGATGCTGGCGCCGGGGTTGTGGGAGTTGACCACCAGCAATATGAAAGTCGATAACCAGGACTTGCCGGACTTGTCGCTGATTCTCGGTCAGCTCAAGCAACAGATGACCCCCGAACAGCGCGCCATGCTGGAAAAACAGGGCATCACCATGGCCGGCAAGGGCGTGCAGGTGTGCCTCACGCCGGCGCAGGTGGCTTCGGACTCGATCCCCCTGACCGACCCGCAATCGGGTTGCAAACAGCAAGTGACCGACAAGACCGGCAACCAGTGGAAATTCCGTTTCAGTTGCCCGAAAGCCCAGGGCACCGGCGTCGCCACCTTCCAGAGCCAGAAAGAGTTCACCACCACCGTCAACGGCACGTTCAATGCGACCGGCATTCAGCAGAAAGGCAGCCTGGACACCCATGCCCAATGGCTGGGCAACGACTGCGGTACAGTCAAACCGCGCGCTTAACGCGCAAACTGCAGCGGCAGGCCCTGGCAGCTTTCGACCACCTGGCCGTTGTGCCACGCCAGGTGGCCCGACACCAGGGTGGTGCTGACGCTATGGCGAAAGCGGCGTTCGGCGAACGGCGTCCAACCGCAGCGGGCCAGGACCGGTTCATCGCACACTGGCTTGCCTTGAGGCTCGGGGTTGATCAGCACAAGATCGGCCCAATAGCCTTCGCGCAGGTAACCGCGGTCCGCGATCGCAAACAGGTCGGCGACACGGTGGCTGGTTTTGGCCACCAGCGTGGTCAGCGGTAAATGCCCGTCCGCCACCAGTTCCAACAGTGCCGGCAGCGCGTGTTGCACCAGCGGTAAACCGGACGGTGCTTCGCGATAGGCCAGCTGTTTTTGCGCCCAGGTATGCGGCGCATGGTCAGTGCCGATCACGTCCAGACGATCACTCAATAACGCCAGGCGCAGCGCGTCGCGGTCGGCGCGTGTCTTGATCGCCGGGTTGCATTTGATCTGGTGGCCCAGGCGGTGATAGTCGCGGTCATCGAACAGCAGGTGGTGCACGCAGACCTCGGCGGTGATGCGTTTTTCGGCCAGGGGTTTGTCGTCGAACAGCGCCAGCTCGCGGGCGCTGGTGAGGTGCAGCACATGCAGGCGCGTGCCGTGACGCTTGGCCAATTCCACCGCGAAAGACGATGAGCGATAGCACGCTTCGGCGTCACGGATCAGCGGGTGGGCGACGGCGGGGATCTGGTCGCCAAAGCGCTCGCGCAGACGCGCTTCGTTGGCCTGGATGCTTGGCGTGTGCTCGCAGTGGGCCAGCAGGATGGTCGGCACTTGCGCGAACAGGCGCTCCAGGATGCGTGGGTCGTCCACCAGCATGTTGCCGGTGGAGGCGCCCATGAACACTTTGACTCCGGCCACCTCCCGCGGGTCGAGGGCGGCGACGGTGTCGAGGTTGTCGTTGCTCACCCCGAAGTGAAAACCATAATTGGCCACCGAATGCAGGGCCGCGCGGCGCTTTTTGTCGGCCAGCTCTTGCAGGTTCAGCGTGGCCGGGTGGGTGTTGGGCATGTCCATGAAACTGGTGATCCCGCCCGCCACCGCTGCCCGGGACTCACTGTAGAAGCTGCCTTTTTCCGGTGCGCCGGGCTCGCGAAAGTGCACTTGGTCATCGATCATGCCCGGCAACAGCCACTGGCCTTTGGCATCGATGGACAGCGGGGCGTTACAGCTCTGGATGCTGCTCGCGATCTTCTCGATACGGCCATTGGCGATCAGGACGTCGGCGTCGAACATCCGGCCTTCGTTGATCAGACGGGCATTGCGGATCAGCAGGCGGCTCATGGCTCAGAACTCGTTTTGCAGGGCTTTGTAACCGCGCACCAGGTCGACATTGGTGCGCGCTACGTCTTCGGAAAACTCCGAAGCGCTGACGCTCACCGGCGGGAATTGCGACAGGTCGGTGTTGGGACCGATGCGGGTGGTGGAGGGCACGTAGAACGCATCCGGCAAGTCGCGGCCGTCGACCACTGAGTTGTGGCGCACCACGCAGCCGTCGCCCACCACGCAGTTGAACAGCACGCTGTTGAACCCGATGAACACCCGGTCACCCACGGTGCAGGGGCCGTGGACGATGGAACGGTGGGCGATGGAGGTGAATTCGCCGATGGTCACCGCCGCGCCGGATTTGGAGTGGATGACCACGCCGTCCTGGATATTGGAGTTGGCGCCGATGGTGATGGGGTCCATGGCGCCGCTGGCGTCGACTTCGTCGGCACGGATCACGGCGTAGGGCCCGACGAAAACGTTCTCGCCGATGATGACCTTGCCGCAGATGATGGCGGTCTTGTCGACATAGGCCGATTCGGCAATCACCGGCAGATCGCCGGAAGGGTTCTTGCGGATCATTCAGCAGGCTCCGTAATGATGTGTACGTGGTCGCCGTCGATGGCGTTGTAGAAACAGGTCGGGCGGCCGGTATGACAGGCAGGGCCCAATTGGTTGACGATCAGCAGCACCGCATCGCCGTCGCAATCCAGGCGTGCTTCGACCAATTGTTGCCAGTGGCCGGACGTCTCGCCTTTGCGCCACAGCTGCCGGCGCGAGCGTGACCAATAGCAGACGTGCCCGGTGGCCAGGGTCTCGTTGAGGGCCTGGCGGTTCATCCAGGCCAGCATCAACACCTGGCCGTTGCCATGTTGCTGGGCGATGGCGGCGATCAGGCCATCGCTGTTCCACGGCAGGGCGTCGAGCACGGCGTCGAGTGGAAAGCGGCTGCCGAGGGCAGCGCTTTCCAGGTCGAGCATGCTCAGGTTCATGGCTTGCTCAGGGCGGCGCACAGGGTGTTGAGGTTGTATTCGAACAGGCCGGTAAAGGTGCTGGCCGGGCCTTCGGCGGCGAGGGCATCGGAGTACAGCGTGCCGCCGATCTGCGCGCCGCTTTCATCAGCGATCTGCTTGAGCAGGCGCGAGTCTTTGATGTTTTCCATGAACACGGCCTTGACCTTGTCTTTGCGGATCTGGGTGATCAGCGCGGCGACTTCGGCAGCCGAAGGCTCGCGTTCGGTGGACAGGCCCTGAGGCGCCAGGAACTGAATGCCATAGGCCTGGCCGAGGTAGCCGAAGGCATCATGGGAAGTGACGATGCGACGGTTGCCCGCCGGCAGGGCGCCGAACTTGGCCTTGGCTTCAGCCAGCAGGCGGTAGATTTCTTTGAGGTAGGCCTGGCTGTTGCGCTGGTAGTCGGCAGTGTTGGACGGGTCGGCGGCGATCAGCGCTTTGGTGATGTTGTTCACATAGATTTCGGCGTTGGCCAGATTGTGCCAGGCGTGAGGATCGGGGATGGTCTCGCCGTCTTCGTCCATGGTGTGGGAGATCACGCCCTTGCTGGCGGTGACCACCGTGGCCTTGGTTTCGGTGCTGGCCACCAGCCGGTCCAGCCATGGTTCGAAGCCGAGGCCGTTTTTGATGATGAGTCGGGCCTTGAGCAGCGCCTTGGCGTCATCCGGCGTGGGCTCGTAGGTATGGGCGTCGGCGTCGGGGCCGACCATGTTGCTGATCTGGATGTGGTCACCACCGATCTGGTGGGTGATGTCATCGAGAATACTGAAGCTGGTGACAACCTGGAGTTTGTCGGCAGCCTGGGCCATCGACAACGGCAGCAGCAGACTGAACAGCACGAATAGAGCGCGCATCGGGAAACACCTCATTGGGATGACATTAAGGGCGGGCGGCGCAGCAAACCGTGCACCGGACCGAAGACCACGGACAGCAGGTACCCACCGCCAGCCACCAGCACAATCGCCGGGCCGCTGGGCAGTGAGTAGTAGAACGACAGCAACAGACCCAGCCATACCGACAGGCATCCCAGCACCGCCGAGACTGCGATCAACACCGGCAAGCGCCGGCTCCAGAAGCGTGAAGCGATGGCCGGCAGCATCATCAGCCCCACCACCATCAGCGCGCCGATCGCCTGGAAGCCGATCACCAGGTTCAGCACCACCAGCGTCAGAAACAGACCGTGGGCCAGCGGACCCAGACGGCTGACGGTTTGCAGGAACAGAGGGTCTAGGGTGTCCAGCAACAGCGGTTTGTAGATCAGCCCCATGGCGATCAGGCTGAAACCCGTAACCCAGAGCATGCCGGTGAGGGTGGTTTCATCGACCGCCAGGGCGGAGCCGAACAGCAGGTGGAGCAGGTCCAGGCGTTTGCCGGCGATGCCGAGTATCAGCACCCCGGCAGCGAGGGAGATGGGGTAGATGGCGGCGAGGCTGGCGTCTTCGCGCAAGCCGGTGCGGCGGGTGATCCACGCCGACAGCCCGGCCATGCTCAGGCCGGCGCCCAGGCCACCGATGGTCAGCGCCGGCAGGCTTAGCCCGGCGAACCAAAAGCCCAGGGCGGCGCCGGGGAGGATGCCGTGGGCCACGGCGTCACCGATCAGGCTCATGCGCCGCAGGATCAGGAATACGCCCAGCGGTGCGGTACTGCAGGCGAGCACCAGCCCGCCGATCAGGGCGCGGCGCATAAAAACGAAGTCGACGAAGGGCATCCATAGGTGCGCGGTGAAGTGCATCAAGCCACCTGCATCTGTGGCTGTGGACGGATCAGCGCTTTGCTGGGGCCGAACACGCAGCCATTGCTTTTGACCTGCAGCACCTGCTCGGTGTGCTGGCGCACAGAGGCGAGGTCATGACACACCACCATCAGCGTGCGGCCTTCGGCGTGCCAGGCGTGGATATGTTTCCAGCACAGCGCCTGGCCGTCTTCGTCGAGGGCGGCGTGGGGTTCGTCGAGCAGCAACACGGGCGAATCCGTCAGGCTCATGCGGGCGAGCAGGGCGCGTTGCAATTGCCCGCCGGACAAGGCCATTAATGGGCGCTGTTCCAGGCCGCTGAGGCACCAGTCCTCCAGCACGGCTTGCAGGCGGTGGCTGCGTTGTTGCGGGGTGAACTGGGAGCCCCAGAAACCGGCCGCCACCAACTCTTGCAGGCTGATAGGAAACTGGCGGTCGAGGTGTTGTTGCTGGGGGAGGAAGGCCAGGCCGCCACGGCGGGGAACCTCCACGGTGACTTTCCCGGCCAATGGCTTTTGAAGGCCCGCGATGACTTTGAGCAGGCTGCTTTTACCGCAGCCGTTGGGGCCGATCACCCCGGTGAGGCTGCCTTTAGTGAGGGTCAAATCCAGGGCTGGCGTGAGCGGTTGGCCGGGGGCGCCCCAGCGCAAAGTGGTGCAGGTGATCATGCAGAGTGTCTCGTCCAGCGGCTTTCAGCCACGGCATCGTGCGCGTGCAGGCTTTCGGCGTGGATCACTTTGAGGTGGAAGGCTTTGACGGCATCCGAGCGTTTCAAGGCGAGGTTCAGACGGCGGGCGGCGTCTTCGCAGAACATCAGGTTCTGCCCGTTGGCCAGGGCGAAGGCTTGTTCGTCCGCACGTTTCACAGCGGTTTGTACAGCGGTGCCGAGGGCGGCTTCGGCGTCGTTGATCAGGTCGGTAAGTGCCAGGTGATCGCCTTGCAGATGCACATGCAACTGCGCGCTGCTGCGCTGGCTGTGGGGCGTGGCGACAATGCCGTTGGCGCTGCCGAGCCAGTTCAGCACCGCGTCATGCTGCAATGGCTTGTCGCCGAAGTCGTCGAGAAATTGCTGCTGAATCAATTGCCTGGCAAGGGCAGCAGAGCATGGGCAGGTTGATGAATAGGTCACGTCAATTTTTTGTTCCACGTGGAACATCTGGTTTTCAAGGCGGGCCTCAATGGTCACTGGGTAGGTTTTCCAGCCCGTCAAAGGACTGACCAACGCCGGACGCTTGAGCAGCAGGTGTGTGTGGATACGCAGGTAGGCGTTCTTAGATAAATCTTCATGACTGTCGAGAAAGCGCTGCAGTACATTGCGCAGAAGTGCAGGTGTGAGGGACTGCTCATCGAGCATTTCCAGCGCCAGGTACAGACGTGACATATGAATGCCACGGGCGCTGCCGTCGTCGAGGCTGACGCCCGCATCTGCGGTGGCGGTCAGGCGCTGCCCATCGATCAGAACAGGCAGGGCAATGCCGCACATGCCCACCCAGTCAAGTGGCAAGGCTTGGCGTGAAGCCTGCGCGGCAATATCCGGCAGAGTCAGCGCATTCATAAGCAGGTCCATCGTTGGAAATAATTCGACATGTTATAGTATAACAATAAGGTCGACGATGAATTTTCTGCTCCAGCCTTTTTTCAGTCATGTCGAGTACGGACGCTCCTTCTCTTCGCGGTATTTGTCATGCACAGACGTCAGCTTCTCAACCTGCTCCTGGCCAGCCCGCTGTTCGCATTACCGTTCGCCGCGCACGCCACGCAGATTCGCAATGCCCGCTTGTGGCGCTCGGACGACAAGCTGCGTCTGGTGTTCGACCTCAGCGGACCGGTTCAGTACAAGACGTTTTCCCTGACCGCGCCGGAACGCGTGATCATCGACCTGAGCGGCGCGGGGCTCAGTGGCGATTTTTCTCAGCTTGAGTTGAAAAACAGCGGCATTACCTCGATTCGCTCGGGGCATTTCGGCAAGGCGGATACGCGCATCGTGCTCGACCTGGCCGCGCCGATGCAGCTCAACAGCTTTGTATTGCCGCCTCAGGACGGGCAGGGGCACCGCCTGGTGCTGGACCTGACCAGTGCCACCCACGCGCCGCGTCAAATCGCGGCGGAACCTGCACCCTTAGTGGCGCCGGTGGATAAAACCCACCCCAAGCGCGACATCATTGTGGTGGTCGACCCCGGTCACGGCGGCAAGGATCCAGGCGCGGTCGGGTCCAAGGGCCAGCGCGAGAAAGACGTGGTGCTGTCCATTGCCCAGTTGCTGGCCAAACGCCTGAAACGCGAGAAGGGCTTTGACGTGAAACTGGTGCGCAACGACGACTTTTTCGTGCCGCTGCGCAAGCGCGTGGACATCGCCCGCCAGCACAAAGCCGACATGTTTATCTCGGTGCATGCGGATGCGGCGCCACGGCTCACGGCGTCGGGGGCGTCTGTGTATGCGCTGTCCGAAGGCGGTGCCACCTCGGCCACGGCGCGTTTTATGGCGCAGCGCGAAAACGGCGCCGACCTGTTGGGCGCCACCACGTTGCTCAATCTCAAGGACAAGGACCCGATGTTGGCCGGTGTGATTCTCGACATGTCGATGAACGCCACCATCGCCTCCAGCCTGCAACTGGGCAGCTCGGTATTGGGCAGCCTGCAAAACATCACCAGCCTGCATCAGAAGCGTGTTGAGCAGGCCGGGTTTGCGGTGCTCAAATCACCGGATGTGCCGTCGATCCTGGTGGAAACGGGCTTCATCTCCAATGCCCAGGACGCCCAGCGGCTGGTCACGGCGCGTCACCAACAGGCTGTGGCGGACGGTTTGTTTGAAGGCCTGAAAAAGTACTTCCAGAAGAACCCACCGATGAACAGCTACATGGCCTGGGTGCAGGAACAGAAGAGCGAGCAGGCCTAACAGCCGGTGATGCGGCTGCAGGTGAACTTGGCGCTGGCGCCCCCGGAGCTGGAAAACCGGTTGATCGTGGTCCATCCCACACGCCGCGTATAACCGACCCATGCCTCACCGTCCGACGCCAACCCGGTAAAGAACGTCAGCTGCCCATAGCGGCTGTTGGTCTGGGCCCAGTAGCGTTTGCCGATCACCTCGAAACCGCGCAGATAGGTGGTGCTGCCGAGGGTCGCCACGCTGTAGCTATTGCCCAGCGGGTCGGCACAGGCCAGCACATTGGCGCTGCGCGTGCAGTTGGCCAGCAGGCTCGGCGCCTGGGCGCAGGCAGGTCCTGCGGCTGCCAATAACAGGGCGCACACCAGGTATTTCATAGGGTTTCTCGGGCTGGGGAGGTGTTCAAGCATTGCGCCCTTCGTCGCAGGGAGCAAGGGGGATTGGCTTATTTGTATTGTTATACTATAACATAAACGAACAGCCTGACCCGTGATCCCGTTGCCATGACCGAACAAGACCTGCTGGCCCAACCGCCTGCCGATTACATGAATGACGCCCAACGAGGGTTCTTTCGTGCGCTGTTGCTGACCCACCGCAATGAGTTGCAAGCGCGCATCGAAGGCGAATTCCTGGTACTGCGCGAGCAGGAACCCAATAGCGACCCGGCCGATGTGGGCAGTGCTGAAGAGCAGCGCCAATGGCAACTGCGCCTGCTGGAGCGGGAAAAGAAGCTCTTGGACAAGATCGATGAGGCCCTCGAATTGCTCGCCCGTGGTGAATACGGCTGGTGCCGCGAAACCGGCGAGCCCATTGGTCTGCAACGCCTGCTGCTGCGCCCGACCGCCACCCTGTGTATTGAAGCCAAAGAACGTGAAGAGCTGCGCGAACGCCATAAACGGGCGATTTGACCGGCCACCCCTGATGAGGACTCCCTGATGCCCAACCGTCTACCCGTTACTGTGTTGTCCGGCTTTCTCGGCGCCGGTAAAAGCACGCTGCTCAACTACGTTCTGCGCAATCGCGAAAACCTGCGCGTGGCCGTGATCGTCAACGACATGAGCGAAATCAATATCGATGGCAGCGAGGTGCAACGCGACGTCACCCTCAACCGCGCCGAAGAAAAACTGGTGGAGATGAGCAATGGCTGCATCTGCTGCACCTTGCGTGAAGACCTGTTGGAAGAGGTCGGAAAACTCGCCAAGGAGGGTCGCTTCGATTACCTGCTGATCGAATCCACCGGCATTTCCGAACCCTTGCCGGTGGCCGAAACCTTCACCTTCCGCGATGAAAACGAGCAAAGCCTGGCGGATATCGCGCGCCTGGACACCATGGTCACCGTGGTCGACGGCATGAATTTTTTGCTCGACTACCAGGCCGCCGAAAGCCTTGCCTCACGGGGCGAAACCCTGGGTGAAGAAGACGAGCGTTCCATCACTGACCTGTTGATCGAGCAAATCGAATTCGCCGACGTGATTTTGATCAGCAAGATCGACCTGATCAGCAGCCGCGAGCGCGAAGAGTTGATGGCCATCCTTGAGCGTCTCAATGCCCAGGCGGAAATTATCCCAATGGTCATGGGCGAAGTACCGCTGAACAAAATCCTCAACACCGGGCGCTTTGACTTCGAGCGCGCGGCACAGGCGCCGGGCTGGCTGCAGGAGTTGCGCGGCGAGCATGTGCCGGAAACCGAAGAATACGGCATCGCCTCCACGGCCTATCGCGCACGCCGCCCGTTCCACCCGCAACGTTTTTTCGACTTTATCGACCGGCCCTGGGTTAACGGCAAATTACTGCGTTCCAAGGGTTTTTTCTGGCTGGCCAGCAAGCATCAGGATGCGGGCAGTTGGTCCCAGGCCGGTGGTTTGATGCGCCACGGGTTCGCCGGGCGCTGGTGGCGTTTCGTGCCGAAAAGCCAGTGGCCGCAGGACGAAGAAAGCGTCGCGGCGATCATGGGCAACTGGCAGCTGAGCACCGGCGACTGTCGCCAGGAGCTGGTGTTTATCGGGCAGAACATCGACTTCGCCCAGATGCGCGCTGAGTTGGATGCGTGCTTGCTTACCGATGAAGAAATGGCCCTGGGTGTTGAAGGTTGGCGCCTGTTGGCTGATCCATTTGGTCCCTGGTATGAAGAGGCAGCCTGATGCTGGCACCCGTTATCCCCCTGCGCCCGGTGATTCGCCAGACCCGCGGCGAAACCCCGCTGGCGCTGTCCGACATTCTCGAAGACGGCGTGAACCTGGCGTTGTGGCAGCGCCAATTGCCACTGCACATCGCCGAATTCGGTGCCTTGCTGGTGGCACTCAACGAGCCATTGGCCGATTCGATGGTCATTGAGCTCGACCGCGAAGATGCTGAGCCGAATTTGCGCGGATTGGCGTCCAGTTGTCGCGATCTTGAGGGCTACGAAGGCTTTATCGCCGATGTCGCATGGCTGGTCAGCGCCTTTGCCTGCCTGCTCGGCGCCAAGCGTATCGGCGTGCGCCTGCGGTTGCTGGATAAAGCCATGTGCCCGCGCTTTCACGTCGACCACGTGCCGGTGCGGCTGATTACCACCTATGCCGGGGTCGGCAGCCAGTGGCTGCGTGAAGGGGTGATGGATCGGCGCAAGCTCAGCCAGGCGGAGGCCGAACCCCACGAGCGCATCGAGCAGATCCAGTGTGGTGAAGTGGCGCTGCTCAAGGGCACCAAATGGCACGGCAACGAGGCGCACGGTCTGATCCATCGGTCACCTGCCCTGAAAGCTAATGAGCGCCGATTGATTCTGACGCTGGATTGGCTGGCGTAACCGCGTAGGATCAAATGCTCTACATGGCCTGAATGATGCCCCTGATGCTGCAGAACATTCCCACCCACGTGATTGCCGGGCCCCTGGGTGCCGGCAAGACCAGCCTGATCAAGCACCTGCTCGCCCAACGGCCGGCCAACGAGCGCTGGGCGGTGTTGATCAACGAGTTCGGCCAGATCGGCCTGGATGCGGCGCTGCTGACACAGGACGATGACGGTATTGCCCTCGGCGAAGTCGCGGGTGGCTGCCTGTGCTGTGTGAATGGCGCGCCGTTCCAGGTCGGCCTGGGTCGCCTGTTGCGTAAGGCCACGCCCGATCGATTATTCATCGAACCGTCAGGGCTGGGCCATCCCGCGCAATTGCTCAAACAGTTGCGTGAAGCACCATGGCAGACGGTGTTGGCGGTGCAGCCTTGTGTATTGGTGTTGGACGTCCAGGCCCTGGCGGCGGGCAAACCCTTGCCGCCTGCACAGCAGCAGGCCCTGGCGAGCGCCGGCCTTTTGGTGTTGAACAAGGATGAGGCGCTGGACACGGCGCAGCGCCAGGCGATCGAACAGCAGTTACCCGACTGCCCGCGCTATTGGACCCATCAGGCGCAGTTGCCGTTGGCACAGCTGCCGGGCCTGTACGCCAAAGCGGGTGCGGCTGTGGATAACGTCGACATGCCCAAAGGCTTGGCGCAGATGCCGGCGGTCTGGAGCGATTCCGCGTTGCCCATCTGCTTGAGCCAATCCCAGGAGGACGGTTGGAGCATTGGTTGGCGCTGGCACCCCAGCCAGTCGTTCGATCCCGAGCGTCTGGCGCAATGGCTCACGCACCTTGAGTGGCGCCGCGCTAAGCTGGTTATCCACAGCCGGGACGCATGGGTGTCCGCCAACGCTGTGGATAACAGCCCGTTCACCTGGCTGCCCAGCGAATGGCGTCGCGATACCCGGATTGAATTGATCTTCAGCGCACCACAGGACGTGGCTGCGCTGCAGGTCGAGCTGGCAGCCTGCCGCTACTGACGGTTCTTGGCCGCGTGGTCCTGGCGCCACTGGCTCAGCTCGATCACTTCGGCGCTGGGCAGCGCTTCCTTGGCCTCGAACGGGTAGGGCGCCAGTTCGATCTGCGCGCTATGGGCGCCGAATTGGGTGATGGTGCCACTGTGCCGGGACTCGCCCGTGACAGTGAATTCAAAGTTGTAGACCCGCGCCAGACGCCGGCGCCCGTTGGCATCCTTCACAAAACCAATGCGCTTGAGCGCCACTGCACCGTCGAGCAACTCGATATCGAGCTTGGCGCAATGCTGCTTGACCCGCGCCAGCGCCCGCTCGCGCAGGCCGTGGTTGTGCCATACCCAGGCGGCACCGGTCGCCAGCAGCATCAACACGAAGATGTTTCCCAGGGTCAGCATGTGAAAAACTCCAACAAAGTGAGCGCAGCTTAACTGTGTCGCCGGTCTGTCGTACAGGCTGCGTTTAGTCGCATACTGCGCGGCCAGAATTTCAATGGCTTTACGGAAATCCCCTGCATGAAACGCACCCCTCATCTGCTTGCGATCCAGTCTCATGTGGTCTTCGGCCACGCCGGAAACAGTGCCGCCGTGTTCCCCATGCAGCGGGTGGGGGTGAACGTCTGGCCACTGAACACGGTGCAGTTCTCCAACCACACCCAGTATGGTCAGTGGGCGGGCGAGGTGCTGGCGCCGCAGCAGATTCCTGCGTTGGTGGAAGGCATTGCCGCCATCGGAGAGCTGGGCAATTGTGACGCGGTGCTGTCCGGCTACCTGGGCAGTGCGGACCAGGGACGGGCGATACTTACCGGTGTGGCGCGGATCAAGGCCATCAACCCCAAGGTCCTTTACCTGTGCGACCCGGTGATGGGGCATCCGGAAAAGGGCTGCATCGTGCCGCAGGAAGTCAGCGATTTCCTGCTCGACGAAGCCGCCGCCATGGCCGACTTCCTGTGCCCCAACCAGCTGGAACTGGACAGCTTTGCCGGGCGCAAGCCGCAGTCACTGTTCGATTGCCTGGCCATGGCCAAGGCCTTGCTGGCCCGCGGGCCGAAGGCCGTGCTGGTCAAACATTTGGATTACCCCGGCAAGCTGCCGGATGGCTTCGAGATGCTGCTGGTCACCGCCAACGGCAGCTGGCACCTGCGTCGGCCGCTGCTGGCGTTCCCGCGCCAGCCGGTGGGCGTGGGCGACCTGACCTCCGGGCTGTTTCTGGCGCGGGTGTTGTTGGGCGACAGCCTGCTGGCGGCATTTGAGTTCACCGCCGCCGCCGTGCATGAAGTGCTGCTGGAAACCCAGGCTTGTGCCAGTTATGAACTGGAACTGGTGCGGGCGCAGGATCGGATTGCCCATCCGCGTGTGCGGTTCGAAGCGACGCCGATCGGCCTCTAAGTACGCAGGACCCAATGTGGGTCTGCAGCGTGGAAATTAAAGCGCGTCCGCCTTGATCTCCTGATAGCGCTTCTCCAGCTCCTGGCGGATCTGCCGGCGTTGCTGGGCCTGTACGAACCGGCGCTTGTCTTCGCTGTTACGGGGTTGCAGCGGTGGCACGGCGGCCGGTTTGCGCTGGTCGTCCACGGCCACCATGGTGAAGAAGCAGCTGTTGGTATGACGCACCGAGCGCTCGCGGATGTTCTCGGTCACTACCTTGATCCCCACTTCCATCGAGGTATTGCCGGTGTAGTTGACCGACGCCAGGAACGTCACCAACTCGCCGACATGGATCGGCTCGCGAAAAATCACTTGGTCCACCGACAACGTCACCACATAGCGACCGGCATAACGGCTCGCGCAGGCGTAGGCCACTTCGTCGAGGTACTTGAGCAGGGTGCCGCCGTGGACATTGCCAGAGAAGTTGGCCATATCAGGGGTCATCAATACCGTCATCGACAGCTGGGCGTTTCCGGGTTCCATAGCACACTCACGGGTTGTAGGCATTGGTTGGGGGGCACCTCTGCGGGTGCTGGAGTCGTTGCAGCGCGACCCTTTACGGGACGCCGGCGGGCGGCTTGCCGTCACGCGCCGGCCGATCTGTTTCCATATATTGCACCGGCTTTTCGGTGGAAGTCGCGGTGTTAACCTTCAAAAGCCCATCCCAGGGCATTTCTTACGATTAAGGCAGACTTTTCCTTCCGTATTTTGCGACTTTTCATATGCGCGAGCGGAAGTGGAAAAGCGCCAGCACCCTCAAGGAGCCCCTCGCCATGCACGCCATCAGCTTTATCCAGGACTTGGCCGTGATCATGTTGGTGGCAGGGGTGGTCACCGTGCTGTTTCACCGCCTCAAGCAGCCGGTGGTGCTGGGTTACATCGTCGCCGGTTTTATCATTGGGCCCCACACGCCGCCGTTCGGCCTGATCCACGACGAAGACACCATCAAGACCCTGGCCGAGTTGGGGGTGATCTTCCTGATGTTCTGTCTGGGCCTGGAGTTCAGTCTGCGCAAGCTGTTCAAGGTGGGCGCCACGGCGTTTATCGCGGCCTTCCTGGAAATCATCCTGATGATCTGGATCGGCTACGAAATCGGCCGCTGGTTCGACTGGAACACCATGGACTCGCTGTTCCTCGGCGCCATCCTGGCGATCTCCTCGACCACCATCATCGTCAAGGCGCTCAACGACCTGAAGATGAAAGACCAGCGCTTCGCCCAGCTGATTTTCGGCGTGTTGATTGTCGAAGACATCCTGGGGATCGGCATCATTGCCTTGCTGTCGAGCATCGCCGTGAGCGGTACGGTGAGCTCCGGCGAGGTGTTTTCCACCGTCGGCAAACTCTCGCTGTTTATGATCGTGGCATTGGTCATCGGTATTCTGCTGGTACCGCGGCTGTTGGCCTACGTGGCCAAGTTCGAAAGCAATGAGATGCTGCTGATCACGGTACTGGGCCTGTGCTTCGGTTTCTGCCTGTTGGTGGTCAAGCTGGAATACAGCATGGTGCTGGGGGCGTTCCTGATCGGCGCGATCATGGCCGAGTCCCGACAGTTGATTAAGATCGAGCGCCTGATCGAGCCGGTTCGCGACATGTTCAGTGCGATCTTCTTTGTGGCGATCGGTTTGATGATCGACCCGCAGATTCTGCTGCAGTACGCCTGGCCGATTGCGGTGATCACCGTGGCGGTGGTTCTGGGCAAAATGTTGTCCTGCGGATTGGGGGCGTTTATCGCAGGTAATGACGGCCGTACCTCACTGCGGGTGGGCATGGGGCTGTCACAGATTGGCGAATTTTCTTTCATCATCGCCGCGTTGGGCATGACCTTGCAGGTGACCAGCGACTTTCTTTATCCGGTGGCGGTCGCGGTGTCGGCGATTACCACGCTGCTCACGCCTTACTTGATTCGCGGTGCCGACCCATTGTCATTGAAGCTTGCCGCCGTGATGCCCCAGCGCATGAGCCGGGTATTCGGTATGTATGGTGAGTGGCTGCGCAGCATTCAGCCCCAGGGCGAGGGCGCAATGCTGGCGTCAATGATCCGCAAGATCATCCTGCAAGTGGGGGTCAATCTGGCGCTGGTGATCGCGATCTTCTTCGCCGGCAGCTTTTTTGCGGCGCGCATCGGTGGGTATCTGGAAGGTTGGATCAGCGACCCCAGCTGGCAGAAGGCGTTGATCTGGGGTGGGGCGTTGTTGCTGTCGCTGCCGTTCTTGATCGCGGCCTACCGCAAGCTCAAGGCGCTGTCGATGTTGCTGGCTGAGATGAGCGTGAAGCCGGAGATGGCTGGGCGGCATACGCAGCGGGTGCGACGGGTGATTGCGGAGCTGATCCCCATTTTGTCGTTGCTGGTGATCTTCCTGCTATTGGCAGCCTTGTCGGCCAGTATCTTGCCGACCAACAAGTTGCTGGTGCTGATCGCCGTGGTCGCGGCGGCGGTAGCGGCGGTGCTCTGGCGCTGGTTCATCCGCGTGCATACGCGGATGCAGGTCGCCTTGCTGGAGACCCTGGATAACCACAAGGATACGCCGGAGCACTAGGGGGGGACTGGGTGCAGGACTCAGCTTTCCAACCACACGTCCCGCGCCCAGTGCCACACCGATTCCCAGGTTTCTTCCTGGACGAGTTCTTCTTCGCCGGACCACAGCACCACAGTGCCGTCTTCTTCGACGCAGTAGTAGTCGTCGCCGTCCTGGCAGATCGGGATCATGCTGCGATTTACACCGGCATCCCAGGCATTGGCGGCCACGTCGGGCAGGTAGGTGTGGGATTGCGGGTCGGTGACGGTCACCGGTTCGAGGCTGCCGTACACCACGTCGCTGACGGTCAGCAGGAATTCGCGGAACACAAACGGGATGTCGATGAACAGCTGTTCTTCGATCTCTACGATTTGGTCTTCGTCAGGCAGTTCCAGAGGAACCGGGACCGGTTCGTTGGCTTCACGCAATTGTTCGATGATTTCTTCCACGGCCGGGATCCTCTTGCTGATGGCGCGGTTTATAGGGGCGTTTTATACAGTAGCTCGCTATAAGTGCAACCGTGAAATAGAAAACCCCGGACAGGTCCGGGGTTTTTTGTTACGACTTGCTCAAGCGTGCAGGGATCAGCCGTTCTGGCGGATACCGGCAACCAGCCATGGCTGGTTGTCGCCTTGGGCACGTTCCATGTTCCAGCTTTCGCTGAACACTTCGCCCTGGTCGAAACGCGAAGTCTTCGACACGCCGCTGAAGGTCAGGGTGGCGATGGTCTTGTCAGCGCGATCATCCACACCTTCCAGTTGGACGCGCAGGTCGTCGATGAAGGTTGACTGGAAGCCGTCGCCCAGGTCGGCGCGTTCACGCTTGAGGAACTCCAGCAGTTGTGGGGTCACGAACTCGGAGATCTTATCCATTTCGTTGGCGTCCCAGTGTTGCTGCAGGGACTGGAAGTGGCTGCGCGCCGCTTCGACGAAACGCTCTTCGTTGAACCAGGCCGGTGCGTTGATCACCGGACGGGCAGCGGCAGGTGCCGCCGAACCACCGAAGATCGAACCCATGGCAGGTTTTTGCTCGAACACTTCACGCTGCATCGGCGCACCGGCTGGAGCCATTTGCTCCTGCTGCTTGCGGCGACGGGCGGCGATAAAGCGGAAGACCAGGAAGGCAATGACGCCCATGATCAGGATGTCGAAGATCTGCATACCCTCGAAGCCACCGCCCATGAACATGGAGGCGAGCAGGCCACCGGCCGCGATACCGGCCAGAGGGCCCAACCAGCGCGAAGCACCGCCAGCCTTGGCAGCGGCGCCAGCAGCACCGGCTGCGCCTGCGGTAGCCGCAGCACCACCCGCACCGGCGGCTGGAGCCATTTGGCTGGTCTGGTGGGTCGGTGCCGCGCCCGAGCTTTTGCCGCCACCGAAGCGTTTGGCGTTGGCGTCGAGGCTCATCGTCAGGCCGATGCACAACGCCATGGCGATGCTAAGAAAACGTTTCATAAAGGGAATTCCCATTTGTGGATTGCACGCGCGCCATGTTGCACAGGTGTAGTGGCAGTGGCTAGCGGCATAATGTTTCGGGCTTTTGCGTAAGACCGATTCCGAAGGGTCTGTAGGACTAATTACAGATATTGGCCCGCGCTTCTTAAATACAAGGGCGGGCCAATAACCTTCATGTAGGCAAATGTTTCAGACGGCTTCGAGTTTCGCGTAACCCATCATCAGCCACTTGCTGCCTTCGGCGAAGTTCACCTGCACGCGCGCCTGGGCACCGGCGCCTTCGAAGTTGAGGATCACCCCTTCGCCGAAGATTGCATGCTTGACCTGTTGGCCAAGGCTGAACGGGGTTTCCGGAATCTCGGAGCCGGCGAACATGCTGCTGGAGTTCTGCTGCTGGCCGCCACCGAAAGGCCGGCTGACGCTGTTGGACAGGCGCACTTCCTGGATCAGGCCCTTCGGCACTTCGCGTACGAAGCGCGACACCTTGTTGTAGGTCTCGCTGCCATACAGGCGTCGGGTTTCGGCGTAGGTCATCACCAGGTTCTGCATGGCGCGGGTAATGCCTACGTAGGCCAGGCGGCGTTCTTCCTCAAGACGGCCAGGCTCTTCCAGGCTCATCTTGTGGGGGAACAGGCCTTCCTCCATGCCCACCAGGAACACATACGGAAATTCCAGGCCCTTGGCGCTGTGCAGTGTCATCAGTTGGATGCTGTCTTCATGCTCATCAGCCTGGGTATCGCCGGCTTCCAGCGAGGCATGACCCAGGAAGGCGGCAAGCGGCGTCAGTTCTTCATCTTCCTCGGTGTTTTCGAACGCCCGGGCAGCGCTGACCAGTTCTTCAAGGTTTTCTACCCGGGCCTGGCCTTTCTCGCCTTTTTCCGCTTCGTAATAGGCGATCAGCCCGGACTGCTCGATCACGGTCTGGGTCATCAAGTGCAGGGGCATTTCCGCGCATTTGGCGGCGAGGTTCTCGATCAGCTCGACAAACACACCCAGAGCGCCTGCCGCACGACCGGTCAGGCCTTTATTGGCGATGAGCAGGCGCATGGCTTCCCACATCGACACATCGGCATGGCGCGCATGGTCGCGAATCGCCTCAACGGTTTTCTCACCGATGCCACGGGCGGGGATATTGATCACCCGTTCCAGCGCCGCATCGTTGCCCCGGCCTTCCAGCAACCGCAGGTAAGCCATGGCGTTCTTGATTTCCGCACGCTCGAAGAAGCGCTGGCCGCCGTAGATGCGGTAAGGGATGCGCTCGCGCAGCAAGGCTTCTTCCAGTACCCGCGACTGGGCGTTGGAACGGTACAAAATCGCAATGTCGCTGCGCGCCAGGCCGGTCTTCAGCGCGCTTTCGATGGTTTCCACCACGTAACGCGCTTCATCGTGCTCGTTGAACGCGGCGTACAGGTTGATGGCCTCGCCTTCGCCGCCGTCGGTCCACAACTCTTTGCCCAGGCGCCCGGTGTTATTGGCGATCAAGGCGTTGGCGGCCTTGAGGATGCCGGCGGTGGAGCGGTAGTTCTGCTCCAGGCGGATGGTGATCGCGTCCGGGAAGTCTTCGGAGTACTGGTAGATGTTCTCGATTTTCGCGCCACGCCAGCCGTAGATCGACTGGTCGTCGTCGCCCACCACCATCAGGCTGTCGCCGCCCTTGGCCAGCAGGCGCAACCAGGCGTACTGCACGGCGTTGGTGTCCTGGAACTCGTCCACCAGGATGTGGCGGAAGCGTTTCTGGTAGTGAGCCAGCAAGCCTGGGTTATCACGCCACAGGTCGAGGGCGCGCAGCAGCAGCTCGGAGAAGTCGATCACACCGGCGCGCGCGCAGGCGGCCTCGTAGGCTTCATAAATGCTGCGCATGGTAGCCAGGAACAAATCGCCGCTGGCCTGGATATGTTGCGGGCGCAGGCCTTCGTCTTTCTGACCGTTGATAAACCACTGGGCCTGACGCGCCGGCCAGCGTTGTTCATCGAGGCCCAGTTCGCGGATCACGCGTTTGACCAGGCGTTGCTGGTCATCGCTGTCGAGGATCTGGAAGGTCTGGGCCAGGCCCGCTTCCTGCCAATGGGCCCGCAAAAGGCGGTGCGCCAGGCCGTGGAAGGTGCCCACCCACATGCCGGCCGGGCTGATGCCCATCAACTGTTCGATGCGGTGGCGCATCTCGGCAGCGGCCTTGTTGGTGAAGGTCACCGACAGGATGGAGTGCGGGGAGGCGTTTTCGACCTGGATCAACCAGGCGATACGGTGCACCAGCACTCGGGTTTTACCGGAGCCAGCACCGGCCAGGACCAACTGACGGCCAACGGGGGCCGCTACGGCCTGGCGTTGGGCATCGTTGAGGGAGTTCAGCAAAAGAGAGAGATCATCGCGCATCGGCGCATTCTAGGGTGCTGGGGGGTGTCGGGCAAATCCCAATGCCGGGTGGTCGATGCAAAAGGTCCGGGACGCTCTGACCCGCGTTGACATTGCGTCAGGCTGATGACCGGTCGGTCAATGGTCGCAGGCCGCGCAGGCTCTCGCTCAAGCCGTCTGGCCTCGCGCTTTGCGCTGGGTGACCGCGCAGTTTTATGACGTGGAGCAGTTTGGCCCGAGCGCTTGCTTGTGTATGCTCCGTCGACGTTTCGGGCTCACCATTATAAGAACACTGCCTATGACCCTCAGTACCGACCTGCTTGGCCCCTCGATGGCGCCCGCGCAGGTTATCCGTAAACACTACGCCACTGAGATGGCGGTCGAGCGTACGCGCCTGCTGTATCAAGGCTCGCTGCTGCCGACCCTATTGATGTTGGTGAACGGTCTGGTCTGCGCCTGGCTGCTGTGGAACCCCAAGCAATATCTGTTGGACAGCATCTGGTTGGTGTGGCTGCTGGCGCTGGTGGCCCTGCGCGTGATCCAAGTGGCGGCCTTTGATTCAGCCATGCCCAGCCGCCAGGCCCAGCCGGTGTGGCGACGCATGTTCATGTTGGGGTCGGCGGTCAGCGGTTTGACCCTGGCGACCGCGGCCATCGCCCTGGCCCCGGTCAATAGCTTCATGCAGCAAGCCTGGGTGTTTGGTCTGATCGGCGCGGCGACGTTATCAGCCAGTGTGGCCTACGCCGTCAGCCTGCCGGCGTTTCTATCCTTTGCCGTACCGTGCCTGGTGCCGTCCATTGTCTACCTGCTGTGGGCGGGCAGCCCGCAGCAACAAGGCTGGGGCGTGCTTGGCCTGATCCTGCTGCTGTCGCTGAACCTGGTGGCCTGGCAGGTTAACCGCTTGATCCAGCGCGAACTCTTGCGTCGTTTCCAGAACCAGGCGTTGATCGAGCATCTACAACAGGCACAGCAGCGCAGCGAACAGTTAAACCAGGACCTTACGCGCGAAGTGGAGCAGCGGCGTCAGGTCGAGGAGGAGCTGCGTGAAGCGCAGATCGGCCTGCAAGACCGCATGGCTCAACGCAGCCAGGAGCTGGACGCCACCAGCCTGGCCTTGAATAAGAGCGAAGCGCGCCTGGCCATGGCCCTGCAAGCCAGCGAACTCGGGCTGTGGGATTGGAACCTGCAAACCGACGAAGTCCACCACACCCAACTCAAAGAACTGTTCGGCCTGGAGCCGGAGTACGTCACGGCGATGCTTGGCCACCTCAAGCCGCGCCTGCACCCCGACGACCTGCCGCTGCTCAAGCGCGCGCTGGTGGAGCATCTGAAGGGGCGCACTGAGGATTATCAGGTGGAATACCGCGTGCGCCATGGCGATGGGCACTGGGTATGGATCGAAGACCGTGGCCGTGCCGTGGAGCGTGCGCCGAATGGCCGCGTGATTCGAATGCTCGGTACCCGTCGTGACATCAGTGCGGGCAAGGCCCTTGAAGAACAGCAGCGGCTGGCCTCGACCGTCTTCGAAGCCGCCAGCGAAGGCATCGTGATCCTCGACCCTGACTACGCGTTGATTGCCGTCAACCAGGCGTTCAGCCGTGTCACCGGCTTTGATATCGACGACATGCTCGGCCGCAACGTGGTGGAGCTGCCCAGCAGCCGCGATGCCCGGCGTCACTTCCCGGTGATCCGCCAAGCGTTGCTCAGCCATGGCACCTGGCAAGGTGAGCTGGTGGAAACCCGCAAAAACGGCGAGCTCTACCCGCAGTGGCTGCAGCTGAACGTGGTGCGTGATGTTCGCGGAAACGTCAGCCATATCGTGGGCTTCTTCGCCGATTTGTCGGCCAGGCGCGAATCCGAGGAGCGCATGCGCTACCTCACCCACTATGACGAGCTGACCGGCCTGGCCAACCGCTCACTCTTCCGCGAACGGCTGCGCGAAGCCCATCAGCGTGTGCGCCTGGGAGGGCGTAGCCTGGCGTTGCTGCACATCAATCTCGACCGTTTCAAACTGCTCAACGACAGCCTGGGCCATGAAGTGGCGGACCAGTTGCTGCAGAAAATGGCGCGGCGCCTGATCAACGCCTTGCCGGAGGCGGACACCATTGCGCGCCTGTCCGGCGATGAGTTTGCCGTACTGTTCGATGCTTACGGCAACCTGTCGAGCCTGGCGCGGGTGGCGACGCGCTTGCTGGCCAAGCTGCGGGTGCCCGTGACAGTGGAGGGGCACGAACTGGTGGTCAGCGCCTCGATGGGCGTGAGTTTGCTGCCGGATAATGCGCGGGAAATTTCCGCGCTGGTCAGTCAATCGAACATGGCCATGCAACACGCCAAGCACCTGGGCGGAAACAACTTCCAGTTCTACACCGACAGTTTGCAGGCCAGCACCCTTGAGCGTCTGCAGCTGGAGAACCACCTGCGCAAAGCCATCGAAGAGCGCCAGCTCACCGTGTTCTACCAGCCAAAATTGTGCTTGGCGACCGGCAAGCTCAATGCCGCCGAAGCGCTGATTCGTTGGGAGCATCCACAATGGGGCATGGTGCCACCGGCCGACTTTATCGGCCTGGCTGAAGAAACCGGTCTGATCGTACCGCTGGGCGAATTTGTCCTGCGTGAAGCCTGTTGGCAGGCCTGTGAATGGCAGTGCCAGGGGCTGGCGCCGATCCGCGTGTCGGTGAACCTGTCGGTGCATCAACTGCGTCAGGGCAAGCTGGTCAGCCTGGTGCGCCAGGTGCTGGAGGAAACCGGCCTGGACCCGCAATACCTTGAGCTGGAACTGACCGAAAGTCAGTTGCTCGACAGTGTGGAGCACATCATCGTCACCTTTGAGCAACTGCGGAATCTGGGGGTCAAGCTGGCCATCGACGACTTTGGCACCGGCTATTCCTCCCTCAGCTACCTCAAGCGCATTCCCGTGGATTACGTGAAAATCGATCAGACCTTTATCCGGGGTCTGGGGCAGGGGCGCGAAGACGCTGCCATCACCCGCGCGATCATCGCCATGGCGCATGGCCTGGCGCTCAAAGTCGTTGCCGAAGGGGTGGAAGATCAGCAGCAGTTGGATTTTCTGCGTGCGGAGCGTTGTGACGAAGTGCAGGGCTATCTGATCAGCCGGCCGATGCAGGCGGACGGGTTGGCAGATTTGTTACGGAAAAATGCAGATTTTCCTTAGGTGGGCCACGACCGCCTTTGTGGCTACAAAGCGCGTGCCCTTTGAATCAGAGGGCAGCAGGGCGATTTAGTGACGCGTCGGACGGGCAAAACAGCAATTCTTGTAGTATAACTACAAGCTTGCTACATCCCCTGGCCCTGCCAATAACAAGAGTCCTGCCCTTTGAACCTGTTGCAACATATCGCCCAGTCGCGCCACCTGTTACGCAAATCGGAACTCAAGGTTGCCGATCACGTGCTGCTTGATCCTGCGGCTGTGATGCACAGTTCCATGGCCGACCTGGCCCACAGCGTGGGCATCAGCGAGCCGACCATCGTGCGCTTCTGCCGCGCCATCGGTTGCTCCGGGTTCCAGGACTTGAAACTCAAATTGGCGCAGAGCCTGGCCGCCGGCGCCAGCTTCGGGCAGTTCGCAATTCACGAAGACGACTCCGTCGCTGACTACAGCCTGAAAATCTTCGACACCACCCTGCACACCCTTATGGAAGTGCGCGAGAAGCTCGACCCGGTGGAGCTGCAAAAGGCCGTGACAGCCATGTCCCAGGCCCAGCGTGTCGAGTTCTACGGCTTCGGTGCGTCCGGCGCGGTGGCGGCGGATGCCCAGCACAAATTTTTCCGCTTGCTGCTTACGGCGGCGGCCTACAGCGACCCCCACATGCAGGCGATGTCGGCGGTGACGCTCAAGCCCACCGACGTGGCCATTTGCATTTCCCAGTCGGGCCGCTCCAAAGACCTGCTGATCACCGCGAACCTGGTGCGGGAAAGCGGTGCATCGTTGATTACCTTGTGCCCGAGCCAGACGCCCTTGGCGGAACTGTCCACGGTCAACCTGGCGATCGACGTGCACGAAGACACCGAGATCTACACCCCGTTGACCTCGCGCATCGCCCACCTGGTGGTGATCGATGTGCTGGCGATGGGCGTAGCCATGGCGCGCGGGCCGAGCCTGGTCAACCACCTCAAGAGCGTCAAGCGCAGCTTGCGCAGCCTGCGGCTGTCGCCCAAATCGGTCAAAGCCCTCGACGACTGACAGGTTGTACGCGCAGCCGCATCGTCACCGGCGTCGACTTCAGAAGATTCATCGTCCTGTAACGCTTGCGCCGCCAAACCGTCATCCCTCAGGGCCATCCTGAACTCCCGTACTCGCATTGGGAGACTCCAAATGGCCCGTCCCTACGAAGACTGCAACAGCGCCGTAAAGACCCGTCGTCAGCAGGAAGACCAGCGCCGCATGGCGTTCCGTCGCGCCATCGAAGACCGCTGTCAGGAGCGCCAGTTGCTCCAGAGCATCAGTGACTACCCGGAACTGCACTGGCAGGCAACCGCGGCCGGCCAGCGAAGCGCTCAGCCAGCGCGCTGATCTGCACTCGCTCGCTGCGGATAAAGCCCAGGAACGCATGGGCCACCGGTGACAGGCGCTTGGCTTTGGCCTGCACCAGACACCAACTGCGGTAGAGCGGCAGTTCTTCCACCGGCAGCTCTATGAGCCCGCCGGTGGCCAGTTCCATGTTGACCGCATGGCGCGTCAACAGGGCCACACCCAGCCCGGCGCAGACACACTCACGCTGTGCCTCCGCCGAGGCCACTTCCACCGTTTGGGTGAAGTGCACGCGTTTGTCCTTGAAATACTCCTCGCAGGCCATTCGCGTGCCGGAGCCCGGTTCGCGGGTGAGCAGGGTGTAGGGTTCCAGATCCTGCAGGCGCAACAGTCCTTGCAGGCTCAAGGGATGATCCGGCAGGGCCACGGCCACAATCGGGTTGTTGAGAAACGGCAGGAACTCCAGGCCCATGTCCTGGGGCACCATGGACATGATCACCAGGTCGTCACGGTTGTCGGAGAGGCGCCGGATCACTTGGGCGCGATTGACTACCGTCAGGTGCAGTTGCACGTCAGGGTGCTGGCGCTTGAAAGCGGCAAATAAGTGCGGCACGAAGTACTTGGCGCTGGACTCAATCGCGAGTTTCAACTGGCCCTGCAACGAACCCTGCATGTCCGACAGCTGCATATCCAGGTTTTCCAGGCGCCCGAAGATGTCGCGGCTGGCCCGTTGCAGGGCTTCGGCGGCCTCGGTCATGTAGAGTTTTTTGCCGACATAATCGAACAGCGGCTGGCCGATCAGCTCTTCCAGCTGACGAATTTGCAGGCTCACGGCCGGCTGGGTGAGGGACATTTCTTCGGCCGCGCGGCTGTAAGAGCGCAAATCGCACACTTCATTGAAGATTTGCAATTGACGCAATGTCATACGCATCAATGACTTACGCATTACTCGTTTGCTCCCGCCCCAGGCTGACCGGCCAACTATAAGTCTTTACTTATGCCCAACCCAATAATTATTGATTTTTGTTAATCCCTCTGCAGGCTTAGTGTGTGTCTCGCGACTGTCATGAAACATTTAGTCACGCGTCGACCCGGGTTCAGTGGGTCGAAGCACGCAGCAATCGGCTCAAGGGAATTTCCAAGTGATAAAAAAGATCCTGATCGCCAACCGTGGTGAGATTGCCGTACGAATCGTGCGTGCCTGCGCCGAGATGGGCATCCGCTCGGTCGCGGTGTATTCCGACGCCGACCGTCACGCGTTGCACGTTAAACGTGCCGACGAAGCCCACAGCATTGGTGCCGAGCCCCTGGCCGGTTACCTGAACCCGCGCAAGCTGGTGAACCTGGCGGTGGAAACCGGTTGCGATGCGCTGCACCCCGGTTACGGTTTCTTATCGGAAAACGCCGAACTGGCAGACATCTGTGCCGAACGCGGGATCAAATTCATCGGCCCGGCTGCTGAAGTGATCCGCCGCATGGGCGACAAGACCGAAGCGCGTCGCAGCATGATCAAGGCTGGCGTTCCGGTGACCCCCGGCACCGAAGGCAACGTCGCCGACATCGCCGAAGCCCTGACCGAAGGCGACCGTATCGGTTACCCGGTCATGCTCAAGGCCACCTCCGGTGGCGGCGGTCGCGGTATTCGTCGTTGCAACAGTCGCGAAGAACTCGAGCAAGCTTTCCCCCGCGTCATTTCAGAAGCCACCAAGGCCTTCGGTTCGGCGGAAGTGTTCCTGGAAAAATGCATCGTCAATCCCAAACACATCGAAGCGCAGATCCTCGGTGACAGCTTTGGCAATGTGGTGCACCTGTTTGAGCGCGACTGCTCGATCCAGCGCCGTAACCAGAAGCTCATCGAAATCGCCCCCAGCCCGCAACTGACCCCTGAACAGCGCGCCTACATCGGCGACCTGTCGGTGCGCGCCGCCAAGGCTGTGGGCTACGAAAACGCCGGCACCGTGGAGTTCCTGCTCGCCGAGGGCGAGGTGTACTTCATGGAGATGAACACCCGGGTGCAGGTGGAACACACCATCACCGAAGAAATCACCGGTATCGACATCGTTCGCGAGCAGATCCGCATCGCCTCCGGCCTGCCGTTGTCGGTGAAACAGGAAGACATCCAGCACCGTGGCTTTGCGTTGCAATTTCGTATCAACGCCGAAGACCCGAAGAACAACTTCCTGCCCAGCTTCGGCAAGATCACCCGTTACTACGCCCCCGGCGGCCCCGGCGTGCGGACCGACACGGCGATCTACACCGGCTACACCATCCCGCCGTTCTACGACTCCATGTGCCTGAAACTGGTGGTGTGGGCGTTGACCTGGGAAGAAGCCATGGATCGCGGCCTGCGTGCCCTGGACGACATGCGCCTGCAAGGCGTGAAGACCACCGCCGCCTACTACCAGGAAATCCTGCGCAATCCGGAATTCCGCAGCGGCCAGTTCAACACCAGTTTTGTGGAAAGCCACCCTGAACTGACCAACTACTCGATCAAGCGCAAACCCGAAGAGCTGGCCCTGGCCATCGCCGCCGCCATCGCCGCCCACGCAGGCCTGTGAGGAATATAAGAATGAGCAAGAAGATCTTCGTAACCGACACCATCCTGCGCGACGCTCACCAATCGTTGCTGGCCACCCGCATGCGCACCGACGACATGCTGCCGATCTGCGACAAGCTCGACAAAGTGGGCTACTGGTCGCTGGAAGTCTGGGGCGGCGCGACCTTCGACGCCTGTGTGCGCTTCCTTAAGGAAGACCCGTGGGAGCGCCTGCGCCAACTGCGCGCCGCATTGCCCAACACGCGCCTGCAAATGCTGCTGCGTGGCCAGAACCTGCTGGGCTACCGCCATTACAGCGACGATGTGGTCAAAGCCTTCGTTGCCAAGGCCGCCGTCAACGGTATCGACGTGTTCCGTATCTTCGATGCGATGAATGACGTGCGTAACCTGCGCGTGGCCATCGAAGCGGTCAAAGCCGCGGGCAAACATGCCCAGGGCACCATCGCTTACACCACCAGCCCGGTGCACACCGTCGAGGCCTTCGTGGCGCAGGCCAAGCAACTGGAATCCATGGGTTGCGACTCCATCGCGATCAAGGACATGGCCGGCCTGCTGACCCCGTACGCCACCGGTGAGCTGGTCAAGGCGCTGAAGGCCGAGCAGAGCCTGCCGATCTTTATCCACTCCCACGACACCGCGGGCCTGGCTGCGATGTGCCAACTCAAGGCCATCGAAAACGGCGCCGACCACATCGACACCGCGATCTCCAGCTTTGCCTGGGGCACCAGCCACCCGGGGACCGAGTCGATGGTCGCTGCCCTTAAAGGCAGCGAGTTCGACACCGGCCTGGACCTGGAACTGCTGCAGGAGATCGGCCTGTACTTCTACGCCGTGCGCAAGAAGTACCACCAGTTCGAAAGCGAGTTCACTGCGGTCGACACCCGTGTGCAAGTCAACCAGGTGCCGGGCGGGATGATCTCCAACCTGGCCAACCAGCTTAAAGAGCAGGGCGCCCTCAACCGCATGAGCGAAGTGCTCGCCGAAATCCCACGGGTGCGTGAAGACCTCGGCTTCCCGCCGCTGGTGACGCCAACGTCGCAGATCGTCGGCACCCAGGCCTTCTTCAACGTGCTGGCCGGTGAGCGCTACAAGACCATCACCAACGAAGTGAAGCTTTACCTGCAAGGCGGTTACGGCAAGGCGCCGGGCACGGTGAACGAGAAGCTGCGTCGTCAGGCCATCGGCAGCATCGATGCGATCGACGTACGCCCAGCCGATCTGCTCAAACCGGAAATGACCAAGCTGCGCGGTGAAATCGGTGCGTTGGCCAAGTCCGAAGAAGACGTGCTGACCTACGCCATGTTCCCGGATATCGGCCGCAAGTTCCTCGAAGAACGCGACGCCGGCACCCTGACGCCTGAAGTGCTCCTGCCCATCCCTGAAGCGGGCGGCGTTGCCCGTGCCGCTGGTGAAGGCGTGCCGACCGAGTTCGTGATCGACGTGCACGGCGAGAGCTACCGCGTGGATATCACCGGCGTCGGCGTGAAGGCTGAAGGCAAGCGTCACTTCTACCTGTCCATCGACGGCATGCCCGAAGAAGTGGTGTTCGAACCGCTCAACGAATTTGTCGGCGGCGGCAGCAGCAAGCGCAAGCAGGCCAGCGAGCCGGGTCACGTCAGCACCGCGATGCCGGGCAATATCGTCGATGTATTGGTCAAGGAAGGCGACATGGTCAAAGCCGGCCAGGCCGTGCTGATTACCGAAGCCATGAAGATGGAAACCGAAGTGCCGGCAGCGATTGCCGGCAAGGTGACCGTTGTGCACGTGGCCAAGGGCGACCGGGTGAACCCTGGCGAAATCCTGATTGAAATCGAAGGCTGATACTCAGCCTTCGACACTACCGCTTAAACCTCGGGGGGGCATGTGCCCCCTTTTTTTGTCTGCGAATCAGACCGCTTCAGGTCAGAACGCCATCGCCCACTGCCCCACCAAACCCTGATTGCGACTTTGGCTGCCGAACTCGGCGGTGTAGGTCAGGCCCACGCTGTGTTCGGCCGACAACGCCAGGTCCAGGCCGGTGCGCAGTGCCAGGCTATTACGGTCCAGGGAGGTACCTTCGATGGTGAAGTCGCTGTTGAAGTCTGCGCGCCTTTCCCACGCAGAGGACTGGCGCACGCGGCTGGTGACATCGCCGTACAGGTGTTTCCAGTCGGCGCTCAGGTGCGGTTTGAGGCTCATCCGATTGTCCAGGGCAAAGGCGTGGGCCACGCGAAGACCGAACGTGCTGCTGAGGTTCTGCTGACGTTGTGCACCGACGTTCAAAGCGCTGTAGCCGCCTTTCTCCTGGAAACGGTCGCGCTGGTAACGCTGCACGCCAACACCGGCATAGGGCTCCAGGTGCAAGCCGGCGGTGCCCAATTGATAACCCAGTTCGGCGAAAGCGTTTTGGCTCTGGGCGGTGTACTTGCCTGTGAGGTTTTCGCGGTGGTCGATGAAATCGAAATCGACCGTGCGCCTGTTTTTCCCGGCATGGCTGCTGTAGAGCGCGCCCAGGCGTAACGCCAGTGGTCCGTCCAGACGCGCGGCGTAAGCGCCCAGATGCCAGCTGTCCAGTTCACCCTTGAAACCTTTAGCGTTCAGCGCGCTGCTGGATTTGCCGCCGACCACACCGGCCCGCCAGGCGTGGTCGAGCGACCAATCGGCACCCAGCAACAGGCCTTGGCTGCGTTGGTTCAAGCCGGCACTGCCGTGTTGCGCCTCGAGTCTGCCGCTGTTGCCCAGGCCCTGGAACCACACGCGGCCCGTGTCAGCGGTGTCCTTGTCCAACTGACGTATGGCCGACAACAGGCTGGCGTTCAATGGCTTCATGCTGTTTTGGGTGGCGCTGCCCAGGTTGGCGTTCTGGCTGCCGGCCAATTGCTCCAGCACCGCGCCTATCCGGCCTGGCTCCAGGGTGCTCAGGTACAGGCCATAACGGTCAAGTCTGTCTTTGTCCCATTCGCTCAGATCGTCCGAGGCCATGAGTGCGTCCACCGCCGAGTCCAGCATGCGGGCAATGCTCCGGCCGTTGCGACTGGTGGCATGGTCGCTGAAGTAGAAGTCTTCAGGGGTTGGAATGGCCGGTTCGAACTCACTTTTGCCACTGTTCACCGGCACCCGCTCAAGCCATTCGCTGTCGGGATCACTGTCGGCCCGTGCCTGTGCGTATTGCGCGCCGATAAGCCCCAACGCCAGGGTGATGGCCAGTGCGAGTTGTTTGTGTATGAGCGGCATGTAAACCCACCTCTTGATGTATGAGGTGGGGAATTTAGCGGCGTATCGGGGGGATAAATGTCAGGCCCCGGGCCGCTCGTTTGCGGGAGATGTCGCTTGTCGGCAGCGATTAAAAACGCCGGTGGATAGGGCAAACGGCAGTTGTCAGTGTGCTGCCCGTTACCCGCGCCTGACATACCCCTTGCCATAGTGACGTTCCATCCGCGCCTGGATCAGCTCCAGCCCCAGGGACATCACCCAGTAAATGATTGCGGCTGTGGTGAGCATCTCGATATAGCGGTAGCTCGAGCGACCGTAGGACTGCGCCAGGAACATCACTTCCCACACGCCCATCACCGAGATCAGCGACGAGTCCTTGAGCATGGAGATGAACTGGTTGGTAGCGGGCGGAACAATGGTGCGCATGGCCTGGGGCAGGGTGACGTGCCAGAAGATCGCACTGTCGCGCATGCCAAGGGCCAGGGCGGCCTCGCGTTGGCCGTGGGGCACGCCAAGGATACCGGCGCGGAAGATTTCGCTCAGGTACGCGCCATAGTTCAGCGACAGCGCGATGATGCCGGCTACGATCGCCCCCGGCACCAGGCCCAGTTGCGGCAGGCCCAGGTAGATCAGCAGGATCTGTATCAGCAGCGGCGTGCCGCGAAAGAACGAGGCGTAGAAGCTGGCAACCCCAAACGCCACGGCACTTTTCGACAGGCGCCCCAACGCGGTGATAAAGCCCAGCACCGACGAGGCCAGCATCGAGCACAGGCACAAGAACACCGTCAATGCCGCACCTTGCAGGAAGCCATTGGGCGCCAGGTGCAGGCCGACGAGGTTGGGCAGCTTGTCGAGGATAATCGAGAGCTTCAGGTCAAAGCTCAGGAAGAAGCTGGCAAACAGGGCGAACAGGGCCGCCCAGGTCAGGTACAGCCGCGCACGAAAGCCCAGCAGGCGTTGCAGCAAAGGGGGTCTGGACGGTGTCATCGGCTGATATCGGCGCCGATCCATTTTTGCGACAGTTTGCTCAAGGTGCCGTCCTGTTTGAGTTGAGCAAATACCTCACACACTTTGCTGTCCCACGCCGCGTCGCCTTTTTCGATGGCCACCGAGTTGGGTTCCGAGTACAGCGGCTCGCCGGCGAGCTTGAAGCGTTTGTCTTCTTTCAGGCGCGGTTGCGCGGTCACCAGGTTGGTGAGGATCGCGTCCAGGCGTACGCCGGCACCCAGGCCGAGGTCTTGGAACGCTACGTTATCGGTGTCGTAGGGGGCGATCTGCACGTCCTCGAACGGGTACTGCAGCTGCGTGTCTTCGGCGCCTTCGATCACCAGGTTCTTGTTCAGGTAACTTTCATAGCTGGAGGCGCTGGTGAGCCCGACTTTCTTGCCGCTCAGGTCCTTTGCGCTGTGGATACGGTCGTCCTTGGCGTTGACCACGATCACGGCAGGTGAGGCGTAATACTCCACGGGGAAGTCGAACACTTCGGCGCGGGCCTTGCTCGGGGTCATCGAGCAGATGCAGATGTCATAGCGTCCGCTCCAGCGGCCGGCGGCGATCACGTCCCAGGACGGCGTTTCCAGGCGCAACTTGACCCCCAGCTTTTGCGCCACGGCTTTGGCCACGTCGACGTCGAAGCCGTCGAGCTGGTTCTGGTCGTTGAGGAACGAGAACGGCGGGTAGCTTTCCATTAGCACGCCCACCAATTCTTTTTTCTGTTCGATGCGCTCCAGTGTCGTGCCGCCGAAGGCCTGGGTGGAGGCAGCCAGTGTCATCAGGCCCAAGGCCAGCAGGGGTTTAAATTTCACGAAGGACACCTTTAGAAAAAAGAGTTGTTATGTGCGGAATTGAACGTATTAAATAGTTATAAGAACGACTCTCATAGTGAGTTATTTTCATAAGCTTATGAGTAAAAAGCATATGGGTGCAGAAACAGTAATTCTTGATGGCGGCATGGGCCGTGAACTGCAACGCCGTGGCGCGCCGTTTCGCCAGCCGGAATGGTCGGCCTTGGCCTTGAGCGAGGCGCCGCAGGCGGTGGAGGCGGTGCACGCGGCCTATATCGACAGCGGTGCCGATGTGATCACCAGCAACAGTTACGCAGTGGTGCCGTTTCATATCGGTGAGGCGCGGTTTGCGGCCGAAGGCCAGGCCCTGGCGGCGTTAGCGGGGGAGTTGGCGCGCCGTGCGGTGACAGCCTCAGGCAAACACGTACGGGTGGCCGGCTCATTGCCGCCGTTGTTTGGCTCTTATCGTCCGGATCTGTTTGAAGCGCAACGCGTATCTGAGCTGCTCACCCCGCTGGTGCAAGGCCTCGCGCCCTATGTTGACCTGTGGCTCGCCGAAACCCAGAGTTCGATCGTTGAAGCGCAAGCGATCAAGGCCGGCCTGCCTCAGGATGGCAAGCCGTTCTGGCTGTCGTTTACCTTGAAAGACGAAGACACCGACGACGTCCCGCGCCTGCGCTCCGGCGAGCCGGTGGCGGACGCGGCCGAGGCCGCAGCACAGTTGGGCGTGCAGGTGTTGCTGTTCAACTGCAGCCAGCCGGAAGTGATTGGCGCTGCCATTGATGCCGCGCGCCAAACCTTCGAGCGACTGGGTGTTGCAATCCAGATCGGCGCCTACGCCAACGCGTTCCCGCCGCAACCGAAGGAGGCCACGGCCAACGATGGCCTGGACCCGCTGCGCGAAGACCTCGACCCGCCCGGCTACCTGCACTGGGCGGCCGATTGGCACAAGCGCGGCGCCAGCCATTTGGGCGGCTGCTGCGGGATCGGGCCGGAGCATATCGCGGTGCTGGCCCAGACGCTGAGCTGACCCTCAAAGCGCCTGGCGGCACTCCGCCAGGCTCTTGAGCTGCCCCGAAGCCGTCTGATTCGCCTCCGATAACCACTGCTCGAAAGCCGCGCCTACCTGCGGCCATTCCCCGTCCAAAATCGAATACCAGGCCGTGTCGCGGTTCTGCCCCTTGACCACCATGTGCTGGCGGAACACCCCCTCAAAACTGAACCCCAACCGCTCGGCCGCGTATTTGGAACGGGCGTTGCCGTTGTTGCACTTCCATTCCAGGCGGCGGTAGCCCTGATCGAACGCGTACTTGGCCAGCAGGTACACCGCTTCAGTGCTTTTTGGCGAACGCTGCATCGGCGCGCCGAAGGTAACGTGGCCGATTTCGATACGGCCTTGTGCCGGCACGATCGACATCAGGCTGAGAATGCCCTGCACCTGGCCGCTGGCGCGGTCGACCACGCTGAAGAAATACGGGTCGCTGTTGGCCGCGTGGTTGTTTAACCAGGCATCGAACGCCGCGCGTTCGGCAAACGGCCCGTAGGGTAAATAATCCCAGAGCTTGGGGTCGGCACCGGGGCCTTCGAGGGCCTGCCACAGTTGATCGGCGTGGCGGGCCGGATCGAGTTTTTCCAGGCGAATGAAACGCCCTTCGAGCACCTGGGCACTGGGTGCCGGGGCACCTTTCCAGTCGGCGGGGGAGGTGGACATGCTGCGCTCCTTAAAGACCTTTGCGAAATTGGATGAAGCCTGGGCGTTCGGCAATGCGTTCGTACAACTGGATCGCGGTGGCATTGGTTTCGTGGGTCAGCCAATGGACCTTGCAGCAACCGTCCGCCTTGGCGGTGGCGTAAACGAATTCGATCAGTTTGCGGCCCACGCCGGTGCCACGTTGGGCGGGATCCACCAACAGGTCCTGCAGGTAACAGGAGTTCTCGATGCTCCAATTGGAGCGATGGTAGATGAAGTTGACCATACCCACGGCCTTGCCGTCTTGCCAGGCCAGGGCCGAGTGAGTTGGCTCGTTGGCGTCGATCAGGCGTTGCCAGGTGCTTCGGCTCACCGCCTCCGACAGTTCGGTGTTGTAGAACGTCAAATACGCCTGCCACAGGGGCAGCCAGGCGGCGTGGTCGGCGGCGGTGACCGGGCGGATGTCGAGCTGGCTCATGCTGAATCTCCTCTGGGAATAAAGCGCGCCAGGGTCTGGTCGCGCACGTCGGTGCTGGCGGCCAGGCCCTCGCGCACACCGGCCATATCCGCCGCGCTGCGGTTCTGGCTGAGTTTGCGTTTGCCAATCACACGATCAATGGGCAAGGCAAAGCCGACAATGGCCTTGAGCATGCCGTCGATGTAGTCCGCCGGTGCGTCGCTGACGGCCCAGGGCTGGGCGCGACCGGCTTCGTGGCGGTCGGTCAGGGCGCTGACCAGCCTGAGCAATCGCTCGGCATCGGTGAACACCTCGGCTTTGCCGTAGGCGTGGACGGCGATGTAGTTCCAGGTTGGCACGACTTTGCCGTGCTCCGCCTTGGCCGGATAAAACGCCGGGCTGATATAGGCCTCGGCCCCTGCGAAAATCACCAGCGCATCGCTGCCGTTTTGCAGGTCGCGCCACTGCGGGTTGGCCTTGGCCAGGTGTCCGTAGAGCGTGCCATAGGGGCCTTCGTCGGGGTTGAGCAGCAGCGGCAAATGGCTGGCCTGCAAGCCTTGCTCACCGAAGGTCACCACCTGCGCCAAGCGCGTGTGCTGGATCAGTTGCTGGATTTCAGGCAGATCGTCGAGGGCAAAAGCGCGAGGTGTGTACATAAAGATTTTCCTTGGCGAATGCCTGCATCGTAGGCACGCTAATGGTTCGTTGTAAGAGCCATCTAACGCTCATTTTATAGGTCCAATTTCATGGCCCCCGCCCAACCTCCGTTGTCATTCAACCCCGCCGGCATTGAGCTGGATCGCCGTCTGGGGCTCGCGCGCCAGCTGTACCAGGCGTTGCGCCAAAGGGTGTTGGACGGGCGTCTGGTCAGTGGCACGCGGTTGCCGGCCAGTCGCGATCTGGCGGCGGCGTTGGCGATTTCCCGTAACAGCGTGGTGCGGGCCTACGATCAACTCTATGCCGAGGGCTTTATCGAGGGGCGGGTCGGTGATGGTACTTACGTGGCTAATTTGCCCACGGCCGGCACCGCAGCAAAAAAACTATCCACAAAAGTATCCACAGGGTTTTCAACAGGCTTATCCCCAGGTTTATCCACAAAACGCTCATTTTCAGCTGAAGATTGCGCGGCGGAAGTTATCCACAGTGCGGCCGTCGGCCGTCTGGAAAGCAATCATTTGCCCGTGCCGCCCAGTGGTCCGCCACGGGCTTTCAGGGTGGGCGTACCGGCCTTCGATCTGTTCCCGTTCGAGGTGTGGGCCAAGCTGAATGCGGCTTTCTGGCGTAAGCCGGACTTGCAACAGCTGTGTTACGGCGACCCGGCAGGGGATGAGCGTTTACGTGGCTTGATCGCCGCCTATTTGCGCAGTTCCAGGGGTATGCAGTGCACCGCTGAGCAAATAGTGATCACCAGCGGCGCTCAGCAAGCGATTAGCCTTTGTGCACAGCTGCTGGTGGCACCGGGAGACACAGTGGCTGTGGAAAACCCTGGCTATCGAGCGGCCGGGCATGCGTTCGCGATTGCTGGCGCGCAACTGCAGGGGGTTGCGGTGGACCACGACGGCATCGACTGCGCGGCCCTCAATGGGCTCAATGATTGCCGCCTGGCCTATGTGACACCGTCGCACCAGTACCCCACCGGTGTGGTCATGAGCCTGGCGCGGCGCCTGGAGTTGCTGGCGTGGGCTGAACGCACGGGCGGCTGGATCATTGAAGACGACTACGACGGCGAGTATCGCTACAGCGGCGCGCCTCTGGCGCCGTTGGCCGCCCTGGACCGCAGTGGGCGGGTGTTGTACGTCGGCACCTTCGGCAAGGTCGCCTTTCCGGCGCTGCGCCTGGGCTATCTGGTGTTGCCTGCGGGCTGCGTCGAAGCTTTCACCCGGCGCCGCGCCGTGGATGTCAGGCACTCAGAGGTCAGTACTCAGGTGGTGATGGCGGAATTTATGGCGGCGGGGCATTTCCAGCGCCACATCCGACGTATGCGCCGCGCTGCGTTGAACCGGCGTAACACGTTGCTTGCCGGTTGGCCCGTGGACGTTCCCGGTGTGGGTTGCTTGCCGAATGTTGCGGCGGGGCTGCACCTCACGGTGAGGGTGGACAGTATGGCCCGCGAGCAACAGCTGCTGGCCCAGGCCCGCGCGGTCGACGTCGAGATCAATGGCTTGAGCAGCTATTGGTTGCCGGGCTCGGCCACTGTGCCGGATCAGCGCGCCGGTCTGGTGCTGGGGTTCGCGGCCGTGCCGGAGGCGACTATCGGTGAGGCCTTGGCGCGCCTGCGCCTGGCCTGGCAGGTCTGAGCCCGCCGCGCCGGATCACGACGTGGTCGGCTCCAGTTTCAGACATTCGGCCTGCAGCAGTGGGTCAGTGAGCTTGCGCAGGTGGTTGTCCCAGGGCGTACGCGTGGACAGCGCTTGCCTGGTCTCGTCGGAGAACTGCTGCAAGTGTTGCTCGGCGATTTTCAGGTGTGCAGCGCTAAACCGCGAGGCCGGCGTGGTGAGCGTCGGATAGTGAAAATGCGCGAGCCATAAGGGTTGATCATGGTTGGCCGTGTCGAGAATCTGGTACTCCTGGAAATAGTCCTGGTATTGGCGGGTCTTGATCCGACCGACAGCGTTGCGCACCAGCCGAACCTGGCCGTGCTCGAGCAACCATTGAAAATCCGCCTGACGCGGCTTGCGCGCCTTGAGCAGCTTGGCGCGCAGGGCGATGCCCGCGCGGCGCATACGGGTGGCGCCGTCACGCAATTCAGTCGGCAATAACGCGATCGGCAGCCGCTTGTTTTGCCGTTGAGCGTCGGCGTCCAGTCGGTCGATGATGTCGGCGGCTTGCTCCAGTCGCGTGGCTTGCTGCTCCAGAATGTCCTGCATGTCCGCCGGAACCCGCTTGGGCCTCAGCGCGTCCTGCTGAGTTCGCTGGATAAACCCATTAATGTCCATGCTCAGCTCGAGCGCCACGCCCACTGCCTCGGTGTAGTCATTGCCGGGTATCACTGGGCGCGCGGTTCGCGGCTGGATCACGCCCAAGGGTTCCTGCACGGGGACGTCGCTGGGCTTGACCGGCAAGTCGCGCGGTCGGGTTTTGCTGATGCTGATCCTGGGGCGTGACCGCGACGGCCCCGCCACCCCTGGTTTTTCGGCTTTGCTGATCGGTTGCTCGGTTTCAGCCAGCAACTGCGTGAGTGTCGTCTGCGCCAAACCCTGGAACTCGCCCACCAGGGTTTTGAGGTGCAGCAGTTGGTCGGGGACGACCAGTTCGGGAAAATCTCCAGGCAGCTCATCGATACGCTGACTGACGCTGACGTACTCATCGACGATAGTGAGCAAGCGCTCGCCACGTTCTTCGGGGGCCGTCCGTACCGGGGTTTCACGCACCATCAACGCCAATTCCTTGCTGACCTGCGCCGCGCGTTCCACCACAAAACCCACGGCGTCCCGTGCCTTTTCCATGTCGGCTGCGGCTTGTTCCTGCACACAGAACTCGAACATCGTCGATATCTCGTTGGTCTTGAAATCCCACTGAGTGAAGCGCGGTCCCAGGGCGCTCAACCGCTCGGCCGCAATGATGCCTGCCGCACCCACTGCCGGGAGAAGCTCAAGTGACTGGCTCAAGCCTGAGAGCCGGGGCGTTATGGTATTGCCCAGTTCGGTCATGCGCGTGATGTCGGCCAGCAGCGCCGGCCGCTCCACCGATTCGTCATTCAGGCTGAGCCTGACCTGATTCATGGCCGCTACATAGCGATTGCGCTGGACTGCCAGCCACAGGTTGAGGTGCTTGTGGTGTTCGGCGCTCAGGCGGAACAGTTCCTGGGCATAGCCCAACGTCCCGCCGGCTTCGCGCCATGCCTGCAATTGACTCAGCGATTGCTGGTAAAGCGTCGCCAGTACATCGAGCTGGTCCATGTAGCGCTGTTCGGATGAGGGGTCTTGTCCGGAGGTGAATTGCTCGCGTGCGCTGTTTAACACCTGCTGCGCGGCGGCTTCCTGTTCGCGCAGGGTCTTGAGTTGGTCTTCCAGCACCTGTCGACGTTGCGTCTTGGCCAAGCGTGACGCCCGCAGTTGGCTTTTCAGGCTACGGCCACTGCCCAGCAAACGCAGTTCGGTATTGATATGCCACGCCTGGTTGTCGTGGTGAACTAGCCGCGGGCCGCTGCGTGCCGGGTGTTGAGGGTTGCGGATCAGGATATGTTCATCGGCGTCCTCTAGCACCTCGAACCAGCGCTGCCCGACCTGGGCGAAGGCTTTATCGTGCAACTGATACAGCGGCGGAATGTTCGACGAGGCGACGGCGCTGAGTTGCGGATCGTCCAGCGTCGGTGGCGTGACTTTCAGGGTGTCGAGGAAACGTTCGAGTTGCTCGGGCGTACGCCGCGGCACCGAGCCGTCGATGGCGATGGTCGCGTACTCACTGTGGGGCAGCGAGCCTGCTGCGCTAACGGTGGGCAACACCGTCAGCGCAGGCTTGGCGGGTGGCGGGGCGGGTTCGAGGGCGATGAGCGTCTCGGTGGAGGTCCCGGTCTGGCGGCGCTGGTTGGCGTGATGAATCAGGAGCATCGACAGGGCCATCAGCACATCCCCCACCCGCGTCCATTCCACCAGCGTATTGCCGTGCTGGTGGGCGTCGAGGCCCTGCTGGATTTCATTGATGGTTTGCCAGACCCAGACCGCCGCGCCGGCATAGCCATTCAAAAAACCGGACGCGGCATTAAAAACCGCCCATCCGCTGTCTTCGAGCAGCGCCCAGCGTCGCTCGGCATTCGACAGCGATTGGCGGTCCGCCAGTTCGATCATGGCTTGGGTATTGGCGTCATAGAAGGCGGCGAATACATCGCCGGTCAGTTCCGTGGTCAACAGATACACCGGCCCCGACCACTCCAACAGGTTCAACGGCTCCGACAGGTTTTGCACGGCCAGCCACGGAGACGGCAAGCCGACCGGGAAGACGTATTGAGAGTAGTTGAAGCTCAAGGCTCTGTTCGGTAGCCAGGCGAGGACAGAGTCGCGCAGCTCGCCAGGCTGATGCAGGGCATACAGCAGGTTCTGGAACGATTGGAACTGCAACAGCGGCCGTTCCATCAGGGGGCGGTAGAGCAGGCATGGGCCGTCATCCGGGCTCCTTGGGCCAATCACGAACATATTGAGCACGCTGTCGTTGGCGCTGCTCATGCGGTGTTGGGGGTACAGCGTCAACGGTCTGACCACAATGGGGCGTCGACTGTCCTGGCTGGGATGCAGCAGCTTATTGATATAGCCGTAGCCCTGTTCATCGACATCGCCCAGTTGCCGGACTTTGCATTCCAGCGCCAGCAATGGGAGCAGCGAGCGCAACTGGCGCTGGTACATCTGCTTTTGCAGCGGGGCCTGAACCGGGTCATCGAGCAGTTTGCTTTTGATCAGCCTGGGGTAAGCCTCACCGATGTTCACCTGCTCGGCGATGCCCGTCAGGTACTGCGGCGTCAGCCAGTCGGGAACGCTTTGGCCGTGCGTGAAGTGGATGCTGGCCAGGTATGCAGGCGAGTTGCTCAAGGCGTATTCACCCAGGGTCTGGGTGTGGCGATCAAGGGGGTTGGGCAGCACAAATACGCCCACGGTAAAGCTCTCGGTGCGGGTAATGCGCAGGGTATCGAGTGCCAGGGTGTCGGCGCCGTGCGTGGCTTTGTCGGCAATGATCGCCTCGCACATTTTCTGTTGCGCAAAGGCATTGATCGATGGGATTTCGAACAGATCGCCGTGTGCCGTGTTGCGCAGCACGCTCAGGTCGATCAAGTGACTGCTGTAGGCGTTCAAGTCCTGCACAGAAGCCTCGCGCAACCAGTCCGGAATCGCGGCGCGCAGCTTGTTGGTGCGTGCTTGCTCGACGGTATGGGCGGCACTTGTCCGCGACGGATCGACGCTGAGGGCGGCCTGCGTCGCTTCGGCGAGATCGAGGGTCTCGATGGTCCGCAATTGCAGGTCGACCAGCGCCCATGCCATGTGATCGAAAAAGTTACCCTCGGGCTCAACCAGGCGCCAGGCCAGCGGTTGCGACATCTGCGTGGGCGAAAGCCGCTGCAGGATTTGCTCACTCAAGGCCTGCATGGAATCGAAGGCTTCATAACCGTACTCAACGGTGTACATCAGCAGCACGTCGCGCTCGCGATAACGCCCCGTCAGCACCGCCGCACCGATCAGCAACAGGTGTGTGGGTTGCACCTGACCGGATTGATCGATATCGATCAGGCACACCTTTATGCCGGCCATCTCGGGGTGGTGGATATCACGCTGCTGTTTGTCTGGCCAGGCCCCGACGGCTTGGGCAATCGCGCAGGCATCCGCGTTCCAGTCGCCGAACGGCTCGACATGCATGGCCCGTCTCAGGCCGTCGGACAGCTCATGCCAATGCGGGGTGCCGAGGCTGCTTGCGTTCCAGAACGCCAACTGCTGCTCTTTGAATTCAACGCTGAACACACCGGCCAGATCGTTGAGCAAGTCAGCCACCCGCTCAATGCTGACATCCAGGTGCACCGGCGTTTGCGACAAGGGCGCACGGGCCAGAAAGTGCTCGCCTTCGACGTAGTTGGCCTGGGTTTTTTCCAGAAATTGGCGCAGCAGTGCCTGGGTCAGGGGCTCGTAGGCCATGTCCTGACAAAACAACTCATCCTCGACAAAGGTCCAGATCGGGGTCACCGCCAACGTGGTATCGGGATTGAGGTCCAGATTCGGGTACAGCGCCTTGAGCTCCCGGGTCAACAACCCCCAGGCAACCTCCTGAATACTCGGCCCGCGGCTGCCCAGGGCTTTGAGCAGGGTTTGCTGGCGCAGGGCGGCGGATGATGTGGCGATGGTCGAGGGAGAGGGGCGTACGCTCATGGTCGTTCCTGGCAATGATAGGCGCCAGCGGGCGGCACCTTTGCGAGGGAAACTAACCAGGCGGTGGATACATCGGGTGGTGATTAGATAGCGCCGTGCAGGGGTTGGCAGGGTATAGGCCCGCACGGCGCCGGGGTTCAGGTTCCGGACTTGATCTTGGTCCAGGCCCGGGTTCGAGCGCGTTCGGCCTTGGCGTCCAGTGGCTTCAAGGTATACAGCGTGGCCATGGCCGCTTCGGTCGGGTACAGGTTGGGGTTGTTGCGAATGGCCGGATCAACCTGCGCGGTGGCGTCTTTGTTCGGGTTGGGGTAACCGACGAAATCGCTGATCGGCGCAATCACCTGGGGTTGCAGCAGGTAATTGATAAAGGCGTAGGCGTCCTGCGGGTTTTTCGCGCCCTTGGGAATGGCGAGCATGTCGAACCAGATCGGCGCGCCTTCTTTTGGCAGGCGCATGTCCACGGTCACGCCGTTCTTGGCGTCCCTGGCGCGGTTGGCGGCCTGGGAGAAGCTGCCGGAGTAACCCACCGCCACGCAAATGTCGCCGTTGGCGATGTCGGCCATGTATTTGGAGGAGTGGAAGTACGTGATGTAGGGCCGGATCTTGAGCAGCAACGCTTCAGCTTTTTCATAGTCCTTGGGGTTGTTGCTGTTGGGGTCCAGGCCCAGGTACTGCAGGGCCAGCGGCAGGATTTCCGAGGGTGAGTCGAGCAAGGCCACCCCGCATTGCTTGAGCTTGCTGAGGTTTTCCGGCTTGAAGATCAGGTCCCAGCTGTCCACTGGCGCATTGTCGCCGAGTGCGGCCTTGACCTTGTCCGGGTTGAACCCGATCAGGATGGTGCCGTACATGTAGGGCACGGCGAACCGGTTACCGGGGTCATTGGCCTCGATCAGCTTCATCAGCTTAGGGTCCAGGTGGTTCCAGTTCGGCAACTGGCTGCGGTCCAGGGGTTGGAACACGCCGGCCTCGATCTGCTTGGCCAGAAACACGTTGGAGGGCACCACCACGTCGTAGCCCGAGTTACCGGTCAACAGCTTGGCTTCGAGGGCCTCGTTGGTATCGAAGATGTCGTAGACCAGTTTGGTCTGCGGGTTCTGGGCCTTGAAGTCCTCCAGGGCCTTGGGCGTGATGTAGTCGAACCAGTTGTAGACCCGCAGGGTTTTTTCTTCGGCATGGGCCGCGCCGCCGAGAACGGCTGCACACAGGACGAGCGACTTGAGCATGTTCATGGGGCGTCTCCCTCAAAACCTTCGAGCACGTTGACGGCATTGATGCCGATTTCTGCCACGGCGTAGCCGCCTTCCATCACAAACAGCGTCGGCTTACCCAGGCGCGCGATGCGGGCACCCATCGCCAGATAGTCCGGGCTGTCGAGTTTGAACTGCGAAATGGGGTCGTCCTTGAACGTGTCCACACCCAGAGAGACGACGATGACGTCGGCGTCATAACCCTCGATTTGCCCGCAGGCCTGCTCCAGCGCCGCGCTCCAGCTTTCCCAGCCTGAGCCTGCGGGCAATGGATAGTTGAAGTTGAACCCCTCCCCGGCGCCTTCGCCCAGCTCATCGGCGTAGCCCAGGAAAAACGGAAACTCCGCTGCGGGATCGCCGTGGATCGAGGCAAAGAGCACGTCGCTGCGCTGATAGAAGATCGACTGGGTGCCATTACCGTGGTGGTAATCCACGTCCAGGATCGCCACCCGTTTATGGCCCTGATCGAGAAACGCCTGCGCAGCGATGGCGGCATTGTTGAGGTAGCAATAACCCCCCATCAAATCGCTGGCTGCGTGATGTCCCGGTGGACGACACAAGGCGAAGGCCGCGCGCTCGCCTTGCGTGATTGCCTGTTGCGCGGTCAGCGCAACCTGGGCCGCGCTGTACGCCGCTTGCCAGGTGCCGGCGGTGATCGGGGCGCCGCCGTCGAAGCTGTAATAGCCCAATTGTCCGTGCAGGCTGCGGGGTATCACTTGGCGCAAGGTGCGGGCGGGCCAGGTGTAGGGCAGCAGGTCACCGTCCTGTCCGAAGGTGGTCCAGCGTTCCCAGGCGCCTTGGAAGAACGCCAGGTAGTCTTTGTCGTGAACGCGTTGCAACGGCGCCATGCCGAAGTCCTCCGGAGCCTGCACCACGCCCAGTTGGCGGTCCTTTACGCGCTGCAGAACGTGGTCGGCACGCGACGGCATTTCAAAGCACGGCATCAGTTGCCCGTCCATCAACTCGCATCGGCCGTGGTGCAGATGATGATCATCGGAATAGATCGTCAGCATTTTGTTGTTCTCAAGGCTAGTCGTCCCCCAGTGTTGCGGTACGGGCGCGGCAAGAGAACGGCAGGAGCGGCCAAAAGGGGATAAATAGGGCCAAAGAATGTGACCGCTATTCGCCCCTTTATAGAGCGTCAGGGCCGGAACTGGCTGGGCGCCACCCCGCTCCAGCGCACAAAGGCGTGGCGGAAACTCGCGGTTTCGCTGAAACCCAATTGCTCGGCGATGCGGTGGATGGGCAGTCGATCCTGTGCCAGCCACTGTTTGGCCTGTTCGAAGCGCAACTCATCGAGCAATTCCTGATAGCTGCAACCCAGGCTCTGCAGGTGGCGGCGCAGGGTACGCGGCGAGCAGTTCATCTGCCCGGCCAGGCCATCGAGCCCCGGCGCCGCATGCAATTGCGCGACGAGCAACTGGCGCACGCGATTGAGCCAGGCCTGGCGCCCGGTGAATTCGGTGTTCAGCTTGCGACAACGCTCGGCCATGGCGCGGTGGGTAATGGCGTCGGCCAAGGGTAGCGGTTGTTGCAGCCAGTGTGCGTCGAAGGCAAAGGCGTTGGATGGCGCGTCGAACTGCAACGGGCAGTCGAACTGCTCGGCATAGCGCCTCTGGTAGTCCGGAGCGGGGTAGGCAAATTGTGCTCCCGACAGCGGCAGAGGGTGGCCCAGCAAGTCTTCGCAGATGACCTTCAGCGATACCAGGCAAAACTCGACGTTGAACTGCGCCAGCGCCGGCGCCTCTCGATAGTCGCCGGCGGTGAACCAGATGCATGGCCCGTCCTCTTCAAGGCTCAGCTCGAACAGTGTTCCCAACAGCGCCGGGTAGCGCAGGGCCAAACGCAGAGCGTCACCGAAAGTGGCACTGGTGAGCAGCGCATAGCCGAGCAACCCGTAGGACGACACATGCATGCGCTGGCCCACGTCCAGGCCGATGTCCCGGCGCAGGGCCACGGCATTGGCACAGACCTGCATCTCCTGGTGAGTGGTGATACACGTGTCGGCGTGGTGCAGATCCCGTGCATCTATGCCGCTGCCGGCCAGCAATGCGTCGGATGCAAGACCCTGGGCCTCAAAGGTCGCCAGCAACAGGGATACGGCATTCAGGGTGGTCAGATGTGAGTGCAGCATGGGAGATTCCAGCCAGGCAATGGCTGGAAGTGGAGCAAGTTATATGCCCAGTGGTGCAGTTGAGCCTTGCATCGGGCGCCCGGTGGCCGGGTCGAGAAGTTTGGCCTTGGCCAGTTGGCTGATCAGTGCTTCGCTGGGCTGTTCGGGAGCGATATTGGCTCGATGGGCCTCCAGCCATTGGAGTTTGCCGTCCCACGCCGGGAGGTTGGCGGGGGGCAGTGGGACGATTTCATTGATCTCGGGAACGGTGGGTTTGGCATAGGAGTAGCCGGAGAGTATGGCGCCGATTTTTTTATAACGGTCAGCGCGTTCGAGGTCTTCTTGCTGGCCGAGGTAATGGAGTTCATTGGAGGGAGGCGGGTTGCGAAAACCTTTACTCAAAAAAGAAGCCGAAGTGCTGTCACCAGCAGCTACGCCCAATTGGAGTGCTTCGAGTGCAGCTTGAAAATCGCGATCTATAGAAAAATCAACACCTAACGCTCCCGCCGCATCACCATTGCCTTGTTCTGCCGCACACTGTCGCATCTGTCGAGCGACATGCGGAGCAATATCGATAGGGGCGAGCCTTTCACTTACATAGCGCTGTGACTGGGCGCTCCCATAGTCTGCGGCTTTGCGAAAGTAACGCAGCGACATTTGCTCATCCTGCTTCAATCCAGCTCCGCCTTGCTGAAGAAAAATGGCGATGAAGTAGTATCCTGTCGCGACTTCTGCCTCGATTAACTGTTGGCTCATCCGCAAATATTCAGCACCGCGGAGCTTGAAGCGGCCACGCATTGAACCGTTCTGCAGATTGATATTGGCTTTGTAATGGCCGTTTTCGCTGGCGATGCGATACAGGCGTTCTATCTGCGCATCGACAGTCTTGTCCTGTTTGAGCAGGTTGTTCTTTTGCAACCACCGTGCGTACTGGAACAGTACGTCGACGTCGGCAGCCGCCGTCGGAATCTTTTCATGTACGCAAGTAAAAGCCAGGTCTGCTTTGATCTCGGTCAGCGGGTTCAAGTGCCTATCCTTTTTTGAAGTTGAAAGAGCGCTTCCAGTGCTGCAAGCAGCCATCAACAGGCAGGGCAGTAATAAAAATCTGCGCATTAGTCGAGGTCCGATAGTTTGGCTTCACCGTAAAAAAATTCGACGAGTGGAGCATAAGGCCTCAGTTTTTTTTGGCGTAACTCTTTGTTCCTGCGGGTGATTTCTTGCCAGCTTTCGAACGCACTGTTTGCCTCATCCTGCACACCCATCCCCGCCGTATGCAGCCCCCAAAGCCTGCGTCTTAACGCCTGCGTCACACTCATCCACTCATGCGCAATATTCAGCTCGCTATCCACCTGCATGCTTCGTGTATTGATATTCGCCGAGCCATGGGTGGTGAACACGTCATTGACGATCATCAACTTGGAGTGGATATACACGGGCACCCAATCGTGGCCTGGCGAGTCGGGTGCTACCAGCGAACACACGTGAACTTTAAGCCCCGGTAGTTCGTCCGGACGAAGTACGGTTTCCTTGATGTGTTTAATCTTGCGATCCAAGTCCGCTTGCCATTCGCTCAGTTCTTTCTGTCCAACATGGTCCCGTGGCTCGGACGTTGGCCTGGGTGGGTAGTCCCGATTGGCATCGGCGATCAGTCGCAACTTTGTTACCTCGGGAATGATCTCCCTGCGCCCCAGGCACTCAAGCATGCGCTGGGTGTTCAGCGTGCCCGCGCCGATGCCGCCGTCGGTAGCGTTGGTAATCACGAACAGGTGCAAGCTGTCGTGCTCGCCGGGTTTGCGCCCGCCGCGGGTCTGGTCAGCCGCCGCCTTCTTGATGGCCTCGGCCAGGGGCGGCCAGCGGAAATATTGGTTTTCGATGTAGATAAACTGGGTCGCGTTGTTCACGGCATTTAAATACACCTGCTCAATATCGCGCTTGCCCTCTTGCGGCTGGGTACGTAGCACTTGCGCCATCTGCCGGGTGACGCCGGGGGCACATAGCAATCGTGGCCCGACTTCCATTGCCTTGCGCGAGACGAGCAAGTCTTCACCGGTCTCCTTGCGCCAGCCCTGTGCGAAGTTGTGATGAAGGTGTTCCAGAATCGGCCCGCTGATGCGGCAGGAAACGTCCTGGCGCGGTTCCCGGCCACGCGCACCCAGGTTGGGCGCAGGTTTAGTGTCTTCAGTACGGTTTTGTGCCGAATGCGCGTCGGTATCCCAGTACTCGTCAAGCATGTTATGACCCATGACAAAACCTACGGCCTTGTCAGGCATTTCATAGTCAACCAACACGCTTTTCTGGTGATGGGTTGCCGTACCTGTCAGCGTCATCAGGGTGCGTTTACTGATTCCGGGGTCGATGCTTTTTGTTGCCTGCGCGATGGCTTCATGGACCGCACGAAAGGCTTCCTCGCCGTTGATCAACGGTTCATAAGTGGCGATTGCAGGAGGGTATTCAGTGTGCTGTACGTACCAAGGCGGTGTGCAGGTCGCCGTCTGGGTGTGCTTGAGACAGATTGGTACAACGATGTCGGGATGTTGCATCGGTTTACCCCTGAGCTATGCAAAGGCTCAGAGCGTAAAGAGTGGCTATCCGTATTGAATGTCGGAAGGTTCGTCATTTAACGACGGGCACTTCCCTAAAAAACAAAGAGAGCTTCCAGCCAGCGCATGGCTGGAAGTGAGGCAAGGGGTATGCAGGTCAGCGCAGCTCCCCGCACAGGTCCAGTTCTACGAGGCGGCGCACCTCAGCCGTGTCGAGCCCGGCACCGATCAGGGCATTGAGCTTGCCGAACGCCGCTTCACGGGTCATGCCGCCACCCGACAGCACGCCGACGCCGCGCAGGCGACTGCCGGCCTCATAGACATCCAGCTCCACGCCGCCTTCATGGCATTGCGTGATGGCAACCACCACCACACCGTGATCCTGCGCGCGCTTGAGGCTGGCCAGGAACGCGGGGTTGTCGCTCGGCCCGGTGCCGCTGCCGAAGCACTCGAGCACCAGAGCCTGAATGCCGCTGTCTATCAGGCCGTCCAACTGCGCAGCGCCGATGCCCGGCACTAACGGCAGTACGCCGACATTGGCCAGGCCTTTGTCCTGGCGATAGCCCAGCGCGTGGGGGATCGAATCGGCCTGTGCCGCGCCGCCATTGCGACGCAGCGCGGCAAACGGATGGCGACCGAAACTGCGGATTTTCGCGCAGCGGGTCGGCGCCATCAGCTCGCCGTGGAAATACAACTGCACGCCGGCTTCCAGGCCTTTGCCGAGGGTGACCAGCGCGCCGCTGACGTTTTCCCAGGCATCGCTGTCGGGTACGCCGGCCGGCAACATGGAACCGGTGAACAACACCGGTGCCGGCAGCCCCAGCAATTGGAAGCTCATGGCCGCCGCGCTGTAGGCCAGGGTGTCGGTGCCGTGCAGGATCAGCACGGCGTCGCAGCCCTCGTCCACCGCTTCAACCACCGCGGTGCGCAGACGCTGCCAGTACGCGGGGGTCATGTTGGCGCTGTCGATCAGCGGTGCCATTTCCCGGAAGCGCCAGGCGGGTACCGGCAGGTTGGCAAGCTGTTCGCGCATGCGCGCTTCGAAACCGGATGCGGGGGCCAGGCCGTTGGCGCTGGCCTGCATGCCGATGGTGCCGCCGGTGTAGAGCACCATCACGTTGTCAGCTGGTTGCATCGAAGAATCTCCTGAACGAAAAACGCCGCCGGGCCCAGAGCATGCCCAAGGCCGGGCGGCGTGTCATCTATCTATGTAGCTGCGCTCAGCGTTGCACTTGAGCGTTAAGTTGCGCCGAAGGCACCGCGTCCGGTTTTACCGGGTTGGCCGGCCAGGCCTTGCGGTCCAGGTCCAGGTCAGGGAACTGGCTGGAATCGAACACGGGGGTCTTGATGCCCGCTGCGCGCTGGTTGTCGTAGTCGTTGAGGATGCGCATGGCGATCTTGAACAGGAACGCCAGGGCGAACAGGTTAACGAAGGCCAGCAGGGTCATGGTGATGTCGGCAAAGGCGAACACGGTGCTCAGGTTCTCGATGGAACCCCAGAAAATCAGCGCCAGTACCAGTGCACGGTAGCCCATCAGCACTTTGCGGTTGTTGCCCACCAGGAAGCGCAGGTTGCTCTCGCCGAGGTAGTAGTTGTACATGATCGAAGTGAACACGAACAACGCCAGGGCCACCGAGATGAACATGCGGCCCCAGTCACCCACCACGGCCGCCAGGGAGTTTTGGGTCAGGGCAATGCCATCGCCTTCAAAACCTGGGGTGTAGAAACCCGAGAGCAGGATCAGCAGGGCCGTGCAGGTGCAGATCACGAAGGTGTCGAGGAACACGCTGAACGCCTGGACGACGCCCTGGGCGATCGGGTGTTCAACGGAAGCCACCGCTGCCACGTTAGGCGCACTGCCCAGACCGGCTTCGTTGGCGAACACGCCGCGCTTGACGCCCATGATGATCGCGCTGCCGACCAGGCCACCGAAGGCTTGGTCGAGACCGAACGCACTCTTGACGATGGTCGCGAGCATGGCCGGTACGTGGTCGAATTGCAGCACGATCACGTACAGGGTCACGGCGATGTACACCAGGGTCTTGACCGGTACCAGCAAGTCGGCGATGGAGGCGATGCGCTTGATCCCACCGATGAACACCAGGCCCAGCAAGGCCGCCAGGGCCAGGCCGGTGTAGGTGGTGTCGAGGCCGAAGGCGTTGTTCAGCGAGTGGGTCACGGCGTGGGCTTGCAGGCCGTTGAAGGCGAAGCCAAAGGTCACCAGCAGCAGGAACGCCATGACCATACCCAGCCAGCGTTTGTGCAAACCGTGCTGGATGTAATAGGCCGGGCCGCCACGGTAGGTGCCTTCGGCGTCAGTGCGCTTGTACAACTGACCGAGGGAGCACTCGATAAAGCTCGACGACATGCCCACCAGTGCGGTGACCCACATCCAGAACACGGCGCCAGGGCCACCCAGAGTCACGGCAATGCCGACACCGGCGATGTTACCGGCACCGACGCGCCCGGCCAGGCTGAGCATCAGCGCCTGGAACGAGCTGAGTTGACCGGCGCTGCTTTTGAGGCTGTCGCGAAACACCGAAAACATGTGGAAAAAGTGACGCAATTGAACGAAACGCGAGCGGATCGTGAAATAACCGCCGAGCCCGACAATGAGCACGATCAGTACTTTCCCTGAGAGGAAGTCGTTGATGACTTCGAGCATGGAGTGTTCCTCGCTGATTTTTCTAATGGCAAACGCAGGACGGTTCAAAGCCGTCGCATAGCACCAGGCAGTGCGCGACAGTCAGACCCCAATCCTTTTGCGGGTTGTTATTCATGCGGTTTCGCGTTGTACCCGGGCCTCGTTACCGACGGCCGCAGACGCGAAGAGGGGCGGCACTATACCTAGGCGAGCATGATCCGTCTGCACGGCCTGATTAAAGGTTTCAGCCGGGCGCTGGAGGGCAAGGTGGGTTTGCAGGGCGATATTGGATTTTTTATGGGCGTCATTTCACAACCTTGAGGCAAAAAAAAGGGCCTGAAGAACGAGCCTTCAGGCCCTCAAAAGGTGAGAGGTGTCTAGTCCCTCAACCTGGTGAGCGGTGCAACAAACACTTAGGCCTTCAACGGGACCAAGCGTGGAGCGATCATGTTTTCGGGGCGCAGGATGTCGTCGAGCATGGCGTCGTCGAGCAAGCCTTCTTCGCGCACCAGTTCCAGTACGCCGCGGCCGCTTTCGAGGGCGATACGCGCGATACGGGTGGCGTTTTCATAGCCGATGTAAGGGTTCAGTGCGGTGACCAGGCCGATGGAGTGCTCCACCAGCTCGCGGCAGCGTGCTTCGTTGGCGGTGATGCCGACGATGCAGTGTTCGCGCAGCATGTCCATGGCGCGCTGCAGCAAACGGATCGAGTCGAAGATCTTGAACGCGATCAGCGGCTCCATCACGTTCAACTGCAGTTGGCCGCCTTCGGCCGCCATGGTCAGGGCCAGGTCGTTGCCGATGACTTGGAACGCGACCTGATTCACGGCCTCGGGGATTACCGGGTTGACCTTGCCGGGCATGATCGAGCTGCCCGGCTGACGCGCCGGCAGGTTGATCTCGTTGATGCCGGTGCGCGGGCCGCTGGACAGCAAGCGCAGGTCGTTGCAGATCTTCGACAGTTTCACCGCGGTACGCTTGAGCATGCCGGAGAACAGCACGAAGGCGCCCATGTCGGAGGTGGCTTCGATCAGGTCGGCTGCCGGGACCACCGGCTGGCCGCTGATGACTGCCAAGCGTTGTACGGCCAGGGCCTGGTAACGCGGGTCGGCGTTGATGCCGGTGCCGATGGCGGTGCCGCCCAGGTTGACTTCGGTCAGCAGCTCCGGGGCCAGGGTTTTCAGGCGCGCCAGGTCTTCACCCAGGGTGGTGGCGAACGCGCGGAATTCCTGGCCGAGGGTCATCGGCACGGCGTCTTGCAGTTGGGTACGGCCCATTTTCAACACATGACCGAACTCGACACCTTTGGCGGCGAAGGCTTGGATCAGGCTGTCGAGGCTGGCCAGCAGCGCGTCGTGGCCCAGCAGCAGACCCAGGCGGATCGCGGTGGGGTAGGCGTCGTTGGTCGACTGCGCCATGTTCACGTCGTTGTTGGGGTGCAGGTATTGGTATTCGCCCTTCTGGTGACCCATGGCCTCCAGCGCGATGTTGGCGATGACTTCGTTGGCATTCATGTTGGTTGAAGTGCCGGCGCCGCCCTGAATCATGTCCACCACGAACTCTTCGTGGAAATCGCCGCGGATCAGGCGGGCACAGGCTTCGCTGATGGCAGCGTGCTTGGCTTCGCTGAGCTGGCCCAACTCGCGGTTGGCATCGGCGGCTGCTTGCTTGACCATTGCCAGACCGACCACCAATTTCGGGTAATGCGAAATCGGAACGCCCGAGAGGCGGAAGTTGTTCACCGCTCGCAGGGTCTGGATGCCGTAATACGCTTGAGCAGGTACTTCGAGTACGCCAAGCAGGTCTTTTTCGGTACGGAAAGATGCAGCAGAGGACATGACGGAAATCATCTCGATAGGGACCCGGAACTGGCCGGAACGCTGTGAATGCTAGGCGTCTACGAATTTTTGGGCCAATGCTGTTAAACACTGGCCTATGCATAAACGGCATAATGCAGGTGTGACCCGGCTATCATGGCGGGCGTGTGTGCCAAAATGGTGCGTACCCCTGGGAGGAAGTGATGAACCTTGAGAGCAAATGGCTGGAAGACTTCAGCGCCCTGGCAGCCACGCGCAGCTTTTCCCAGGCGGCGGAGCGGCGTTTCGTGACCCAGCCGGCGTTCAGTCGACGTATCCGCAGTCTTGAGGCCGCACTGGGCCTGACCCTGGTCAACCGCTCGCGCACGCCGGTCGAGCTGACGGCGGCGGGGCAGTTGTTCCTGGTGACCGCGCGCACCGTGGTCGAGCAACTCGGCGAAGTGCTGCGCCATTTGCATCATCTGGAAGGCGGTCAGGGCGAAGTCATGCAAGTGGCGGCCGCTCACTCCCTGGCGTTGGGCTTCTTCCCGCGCTGGATCGCGCAATTGCGTAACGAAGGCTTGAACATTGCGACGCGTCTGGTCGCTACCAACGTGGGCGACGCGGTGCACGCCCTGCGCGAAGGCGGTTGCGACCTGATGCTGGCCTTCTACGACCCGGACGCCGCGATGCAAATGGACGCCGAAATTTTCCCCTCGCTGCACCTGGGCAACACCGAAATGCTCCCGGTGTGCGCCGCCGATGCGGACGGCAAGCCGCTGTTCGACCTCGAAGGCGAGGGCAGCGTGCCGTTGCTGGCCTACAGCGCCGGCGCGTTTCTTGGGCGTTCGGTGCACCTGCTGCTGCGCCAGCGCGCGCTACGCTTTACCACCGTGTACGAAACTGCCATGGCCGACAGCCTCAAGAGCATGGCCCTGGAAGGCCTGGGCATTGCCTGGGTGCCGCAACTGAGCGTGCGCGCGGAATTGGCCCGGGGGGAGTTGGTGGTGTGCGGCGGTCCGCAATGGCATGTGCCGCTGGAGATTCGCCTGTATCGCTGTGCGTTGGTGCGCAAGGCGAATGTGCGGTTGTTATGGCGAAAACTCGAAGGTGGGGCGGTGCAGAATCCTGCCGCCGAACGCTGACCTCAGAGTCAATAAAACCGCCACTTTGCACCGCTGGACAGATGGTCATTCCAGGGGCTGTTTATCTGGATTATTACGGTATACTGCGCGGCCTTCGGCCGGTCCAACCGGCCAAATTTCGTACAACAAGCCACGCCGGACTTCCTGCGTGGCTTGTTGTTTTTTGACGCGCCTGCGGGCGCCCAGAGAGAAGAGGCACGACGATGAGTGCATTGGTTGGCGTGATCATGGGCTCCAAGTCCGATTGGTCCACCCTTAGCCACACCGCCGATATGCTGGAAAAACTCGGCATTCCGTATGAAGTGAAAGTGGTCTCTGCCCACCGCACCCCGGACTTGCTGTTCCAGTATGCCGATGAAGCAGAATCCCGTGGCATCGAGGTGATCATCGCCGGTGCCGGCGGTGCAGCGCACCTGCCAGGCATGTGTGCGGCCAAGACCCACCTGCCCGTGCTGGGCGTACCGGTGCAGTCGGCGATGCTCTCGGGCGTGGATTCGCTGTTGTCCATCGTGCAGATGCCGGCCGGTATTCCGGTGGCCACCCTGGCGATCGGCAAGGCCGGCGCGATTAACGCAGCGCTGCTGTCCGCCAGCATCCTGGGCGCCAAGCACCCGCAGTTCCATGCGGTGCTGAAAAAATTCCGTGCTGAACAGACAGACAGCGTGCTGGACAATCCAGACCCACGTATCGCCTGAGGTTGTTGACGATGAAAATCGGTGTAATCGGTGGCGGCCAACTGGGCCGCATGCTGGCGCTGGCGGGAACCCCGCTGGGAATGAACTTCGCTTTCCTGGACCCGGCGCCGGACGCGTGTGCGGCTGCCCTGGGTGAACACCTGCGGGCTGACTACAGCGACCCGGACCACCTGCGCCAATTGGCCGACGAAGTCGACCTGGTGACCTTCGAGTTCGAAAGTGTCCCGGCTGAAACCGTGGCGTTCCTGTCGCAGTTCGTGCCGGTGTACCCGAGCGCCGAGGCCCTGCGCATCGCCCGTGATCGCTGGTTCGAGAAGAGCATGTTCCAGGACCTGGGCATCCCGACTCCGGCGTTCGCCGATATCCAGTCCCAGGCGGACCTGGACGCTGCGGTAGCCAGCATTGGCCTGCCGGCCGTGCTCAAAACCCGCACCCTGGGTTACGACGGCAAGGGCCAGAAAGTGCTGCGCACCGCCGCCGATGTAGTCGGCACTTTCGCCGAGCTGGGCAGTGTTGCCTGCTTGCTGGAAGGCTTCGTGCCGTTCACCGGTGAAGTCTCGCTGATCGCCGTGCGTGCACGGGATGGCGAGATCCGCTTCTACCCGTTGGTGCACAACACGCATGTGAACGGCATCCTCAAGCTGTCCGTGGCCAGCACCGACCATCCGCTGCAGGCCCTGGCCGAAGATTATTCCAGCCGTGTGCTCAAGCAACTGGATTATGTCGGCGTGATGGCGTTCGAGTTCTTTGAAGTCGACGGTGGCCTCAAGGCCAACGAAATCGCCCCGCGTGTGCACAACTCCGGGCACTGGACCGCCGAAGGCGCCGAGTGCAGCCAGTTCGAAAACCACCTGCGTGCTATCGCGGGTTTGCCACTGGGCTCCACGGCCAAGGTCGGCGAGAGCGCCATGCTCAACTTCATCGGCGTGGTACCGCCGGTGGAGCGCGTGATGGCGATCGATGACTGCCACCTGCATCACTACGGCAAGGCTTTCAAGGCCGGGCGCAAGGTCGGCCACGCCAACCTGCGCTGCAAAGACCGCGCGACGCTGCAAGCGCAGATTCTCAAGGTCGAAGCGCTGATCGCCGAGCAATAAGGCAAGTCCGACGGGAACCATTGGTGGCCGTCGTCCCTCTGATTGCAGGATGCCAAAGCCTGTCTAGGCTTTGGCATGGCTCACATTCATTCAGAGGTAAATGCCATGGGTATCATCGGAACCATCTTTATCGGCCTGATCGTCGGTCTGCTCGCGCGTTTCCTCAAGCCTGGCGACGACAGCATGGGCTGGATCATGACCATCCTGCTGGGTATCGCCGGTTCGCTGGCGGCGACCTACGGTGGTCAGGCGCTGGGTATCTACCAGGCCGGCCAAGGTGCGGGTTTCATCGGCGCGCTGGTGGGTGCCATTGTGTTGCTGGTGATCTACGGCCTGATCAAAAAGAAGTAATCAGCCGACGAAGTCCTCTGCGCTGCGCAGGCGCAGAGGGCTAGAATGCTCGGCACTTGTACTTGCCGAGCCTCTCCATGCGCCGTTTTCTGTTGACTCTCCTCCTGCTGGGCTCTGGCCTGGCGCACGCCGGTGAATTGCCGGAAACCGACTGGCTCGACCTGATGCCGCTGTCGGACCAAAAAGCCCTCGAGGCCATGCCCGAGATCGACCACAACTCCCCGGAAGCCCAAGGCACCTTTACCGACAAGGGTGGTTTGAAGCAGAGCAAAGGCTTGCCGGCGGTGATGTATTCGACCAAGACCGTTGCCGCGATGAACGGCAAAAACATCCGCATCGGTGGTTACCCCGTACCGCTGGAAACCGACGCCAAGGGCCGCAGCACCTTGTTCTTCCTGGTGCCGTACCCCGGCGCATGCATCCACGTGCCACCACCGCCGCCTAACCAGTTGGTGCTGGTGCGTTATCCCAAGGGTTTGAAGCTCGATGATATCTATACGCCGCTATGGGTCACCGGCACCTTGAAGGTGGAAAAGGTGAACAACGATCTGGCGGATGCGGCGTATGCGCTCGATGCAGGGAAGGTGCGGGTAGTGAAGGAGTCGGATCTCTAAGCCTCCTCCACCTTTCGCTTGGGTTTACACAGTCGTACTGGTAATGGTCACACCCAGGGTGTGGCTTTCACCGGGCACCAATGTCACTACATCATCCAGTACATTCGCCGTTTCGATACACAACATGCCCTGCCAACCATCGTCGGCCATGTCATCGAAGGCCTTGGCGCGTTCGGTCCAAGGGTTCCAGATCACGGTCGATTTGGAGCCTTGGCTGATGAGCCGGATGCCGCGCTGCCAGTCGTTATCGACGATGTTCAACTGAGCGGGCGTATCGAGGTAGATACGGTCGGTCTCGGCCGTGAAGTGCAGCAGGCCCGCTTGCGTCTTTTCGCTCCAGCCATCGGCGGTATCGACATACGCCGCGCCGTCCAGGCCTTCGACCTGCACGTTGCGTACATCGCTCACGGCAAAATAGGTATGCAGCGCCTGGCTGAGGGTGACGGCATGGGTATCGCGGTTGTGGCTGGTCAGGCGGATATGCAGGTGCTCGTCCAGTAGCAGGCTGAGGGTCAGGTCGACCTGATGGGGCCAGCCGGGAAAGCCGTCTGCGGGCATCGGCAGCGTCAGGTCGACACGCAGCGTTTGGCCTTCAAGCGCGGTCCCGGCCAATTCCCACAGCGCGGTGCGCGCAAAACCGTGGGCGCCGGCTGGCTGATCGCTCTGGCGCATTGCCTTGACGCTCTGCGGGTTGCGGTCGAACACGCCAAACCACGGCCAGCATACGGGTACGCCGGTGCGGATGCCCTTGCCGCGCTTGAAGACCGCCTCAGGGTTCGGCCAGATCAGCGGCTGTTCGCCCTCGCGCTGGTAACTGAAGATATGCGCGCCTTGTCTGGCGACCATCAGTTCGGCGCCGTTGTGGCGGAAGCGCCAGCAGTCCAGCTCGTCGATTTTCACGGTTTCCACGTGGGGCGTAGGCATACACAGCACTCTTGATGGCAGGCAATGGGGCAATTGACCGTCAAAACCCCGCGAGGTTTAACGCGCGCGCGACGGTACCGAACGCGTGCGGCCGCTGCCATCGATGGCGACGAAGACAAAGACCGCCTCGGTCACCTTGCGCCATTCGCTGGACAGCGGGTCGTCACTCCACACCTCGACCATCATCTGGATCGAGCTGCGGCCGATTTCCAGGGCCTGGGTATAAAAGGACAACTGCGCCCCCACCGCAACCGGCACCAGGAACGCCATGCGATCAATAGCCACGGTGGCGACACGGCCGCCAGCGACTTTGCTGGCCATCGCGGTACCGGCCAGGTCCATCTGCGCTACCAGCCAGCCGCCGAAGATATCGCCAAAACCGTTGGTTTCACGCGGGAGCGCGGTGATTTGCAGGGCGAGATCGCCTTGCGGGATAGGATCTTCTTGTTCGAGTTCGATCATGCCGGGGGTGCCTCTGACCCGTAACGCTTCATGGGTATTTCAAGTGGATAGCCGTCTCAGGGAAAAACGTTTCAGCACCAACGTACACCGCTCGATGCGTTTCTCTTAAGGCGTGCTAAAAGGGAAACTCTGCCAAATCGGCTGGATGGCCACCCAACGACGGTTTGGCACAGCAGCCCCTCAAGACTGCGGGTCTTGCGCGTGCAAGGGCCGAGTATATCGGGACCCTGGCGTCACGACGACCTTCCAAGGTTCATTTGGTCGGTAAATAGACGCTGTATCGGGGCTTTTGCAAGCAACTGTTCGCCTGGCGCTGTGCTTTTACAAGCGATTTGCTATCTTGCCAAGCCCGCCGCCAGTCACGGGCGTGCCGTCCTTATTACATGATTACTATAAGAGAAGCCTTGCCATGTCCTCCGTGCCCGCAAGCAGCGCGCAATCTTCGCGCCCGCTGACCCGCAACGACTACAAAACCCTGTCGCTGTCTGCCTTGGGCGGGGCGCTGGAATTTTATGATTTCATCATTTTCGTGTTTTTCGCCACCGTGGTCGGAAAACTGTTCTTCCCTGCCGACATGCCCGAATGGCTGCGCATGATGCAGACCTTCGGCATCTTCGCCGCGGGCTACCTGGCGCGGCCCCTGGGCGGGATCATCATGGCGCACTTCGGTGACCTGCTGGGTCGCAAGAAGATGTTCACCCTGAGCATCTTCATGATGGCCGTGCCGACCCTGATCATGGGCCTGCTGCCAACTTATGCGCAGATCGGCCTGTGGGCGCCGATCCTGCTGCTGTTGATGCGCGTCATCCAGGGCGCGGCGATTGGCGGCGAAGTACCCGGCGCCTGGGTGTTTGTCTCCGAGCACGTACCACCGCGCCATATCGGCTATGCCTGCGGCACCCTGACCAGTGGCCTCACCGCCGGTATCCTGCTGGGTTCGTTGGTGGCCACCGCGATCAATACACTTTATAGCCCGGAGCAGGTCTCGGATTACGCCTGGCGGATCCCGTTCCTGCTCGGCGGTGTGTTTGGCCTGTTGTCGGTGTACCTGCGTCGCTGGCTGCATGAAACGCCGATCTTCGCCGAAATGCAGCAACGCAAGACCCTGGCCGCCGAGCTGCCCCTGCGCGCGGTATTGCGTGACCACCGTGGCGCCATCGTGCTGTCGATGCTGCTGACCTGGCTGCTGTCGGCCGGCGTGGTGGTGGTCATCCTGATGACCCCAACCGTGCTGCAAACCGTCTACCACTTCAGCCCCACCATTGCGCTGCAAGCCAACAGCCTGGCCATCGTCACCCTGAGTCTGGGCTGCATCGCCTCCGGTGCCCTGGCCGACCGCTTCGGTGCCGGTCGCGTGCTCATGGCCGGTTGCGCCCTGTTGCTGGCCACCTCCTGGACGCTCTATCACAGCCTGCTGGCGCACCCGGACTGGTTGTTCCCGCTGTACGCGTTGACCGGCCTGTTTGTCGGCACCATCGGCGTGGTCCCATACGTGATGGTCAAGGCCTTCCCGCCGGTGGTGCGTTTCAGCGGCTTGTCGTTCTCCTACAACGTGGCCTACGCCGTGTTCGGCGGGCTGACGCCGCTGGCGGTGTCGCTGCTGATGAAGGAAAGCGCGATGGGCCCGGCTTACTACGTGGCTGCCCTGTGTGTGATGGGGATGGTAGTGGGCGGGTACCTGTGGAAGCGCGGGCGCTAGAAACCGCCTGATCCGTTGTGGCGAGGGCCATGCGCCTTCGCCACAAACATGTTGCTGATTCAATGATTACCGTGTGTTTCTGAATTACCGCGCTACCTGCGTATTACCCCCGTATTCCTACCCTCTTTCCCCTCCGCCTGCGTTCTCTCTCAATGCTGGCCTTTCATCTAATTGTCATATTCCAGACATAGAGTGTTCACACGGCCTACTGATACTTGGCCCCGATCCAACTATCCCTATCTGCTAGGAGTAAGGCATGAAACTGAAGCGTTTGATGGCGGCAATGACTTTTGTCGCTGCTGGCGTTGCGACTGCCAACGCGGTGGCCGCTGGTGTTGACCCGGCAATCCCGGCTTACGTTAAGACCACTGGTGTGTCGGGCAACCTGTCCAGCGTCGGTTCCGATACCCTGGCGAACCTGATGACCCTGTGGGCTGAGGGTTACAAAAAGGAATACCCGAACGTCAACATCCAGATTCAAGCTGCCGGCTCCGCCACTGCGCCTCCTGCGCTGACTGAAGGCACCTCTAACCTGGGCCCGATGAGCCGCAAGATGAAGGACACCGAACTGGCTGCCTTCGAGCAGAAGTACGGCTACAAGCCAACCGCTATCCCGGTTGCCGTGGATGCCCTGGCCGTATTCGTGCACAAAGACAACCCGATCCAGCACCTGACCATGGAACAAGTCGACGCGATCTTCTCCTCGACTCGTCTGTGCGGTGGCAAAGCTGACGTGAAAACCTGGGGTGATCTGGGCGTGACCGGTGACCTGGCCAACAAGCCGGTGCAACTGTTCGGTCGTAACTCGGTATCCGGCACTTACGGCTACTTCAAGGAAGAGGCCCTGTGCAAAGGCGACTACAAGCCTAACGTCAACGAACAACCAGGCTCGGCTTCGGTCGTGCAGTCGATCAGCTCCTCGCTGAACGGCATCGGTTACTCGGGCATCGGCTACAAGACTGCAAGCGTGAAGACCGTGGCCCTGGCCAAAAAAGGCAGCACTGACTTCATCGAAGACAGCGAAGAAAACGCCCTGAACGGCAAATACCCGCTGTCGCGTTTCCTCTACGTTTATGTCAACAAAGCTCCGAACAAGCCTCTGGCTCCGCTGGAAGCTGAGTTCGTGAAACTGGTGCTGTCCAAACAGGGCCAGGAAGTTGTAGTGAAAGACGGCTACATCCCACTGCCAGCCAAAGTGGCCGCCAAGGCCCTGGCTGACCTGGGTTTGAAAGAAGGCGGCAAGTAAGCCACCTGTAAAAACGCCTTGAGCCCGCTATCTGCGTGAGCTCAAGGCCCGGGCGGGGTCTGCAGGACCTGGACCCCGCCTCCTAATTTTCAGTCCGCTGCCAGCTCTGCTACGCGGCGGATTTCTTGCGTCACTGCATTGTCATCTTTCTGTCATACAGGATCGCTAGGGTGTGCGCATGAATGATCTGGCCAATTCCCCCATGACGACGACTTCTCCTCCCAAGCGCATTGATTTCAATACGCCTGAGCTGCAACGCAAGCGCCGCATTCGCGCGCTCAAGGACCGCCTGACCCGTTGGTACGTGCTGGTGGGCGGCCTCGCTGTCCTCGGCGCTATCACCCTGATCTTTTTCTTTCTGGCCTACGTGGTCGCGCCGCTGTTCCAGGGTGCCTCGCTGACAAAAGAAGAGGCGCTGACCCCGGCCTGGATCCAGGATTCAGGCAAACCGCTGTTGATCTCCCTCGAAGAGCAGAACCAGGTCGCCATGCGGGTTTCCGACAAGGGCCAGGCGCTGTTCTTTGAGGTCGACACCGGTGCCGAACTCAAGCGCGTCGACCTGCCGCTTCCGGCCGGTGCCAGCGTGGCGTCCATCGGTGAAGACCAGCCGGGCAGCCCGTTGGTCATCCTCGGTTTATCCAATGGTCAGTCTCTGGTTTTCCGCCACACCTATAAGGTGTCCTACCCGGACGGCAAAAAGACCATCAGCCCGGCGATCGAATACCCTTATGGCGAAACGCCAATCGTGCTGGATGAGGCCGGTCGTCCGTTGGAGCACGTCGCCCTCAATGCCACCGACACTTCCCTGGTGATAGCCGGTTCGGCCGGTTCGTACTTGAACGTGCTGACCCTGAGCCGCGAAGAAAACATGATGACCGGTGAAGTCACCAGCGAGCAGAAGCGTGTCGAGCTGCCGCAAATGACCGAGCCCGTAAAGGCGATCTTCATCGATCCGCGCCAGCAATGGCTGTATGTGATCAACGGCCGAGCCCTGGCCGATGTGTTCAGCCTGCGCGACAAGAGCCTCAACGGGCGATACAAATTGTTGGAAGATGGCAACGCCGAGATCACCGCCAGCACCCAGTTGGTCGGTGGTATTTCGCTGATCGTTGGTAACTCCAAAGGCGGCCTTGCCCAATGGTTCATGGCCCGCGACCCGGATGGCGAGCAGCGCTTCAAACAGATCCGCACCTTCCAGATGGGCACATCGCCTATCGTCGAAATCACCGCTGAAGAGCGCCGCAAGGGCTTCACCGCCCTCGATGCATCCGGCCAGTTCGGCGTGTTCCACAGCACCGCCCACCGCACGCTGCTGGTGGACCCGGTCGTCGACGGTCAAGGTGTGTTTGGTCTGTCACCACGGGCTAACCGCGTGATCGTGGAAGCTGGCGGCAAGCTGCAACCGTTGCTGCTCGACAATCCGCACCCTGAAGTGTCGTGGAGCGCGTTGTGGAGCAAGGTCTGGTACGAAAACTACGACGAGCCTAAATACGTCTGGCAATCGACCGCAGCCAACACCGACTTCGAACCTAAAATGAGCCTGGCTCCGCTGACCTTCGGTACGTTGAAGGCGGCGTTCTACGCCATGCTGCTGGCCGCGCCGCTGGCGGTGGCCGCTGCGATCTATACCGCTTACTTCATGGCGCCGAGCCTGCGCCGCAAGGTCAAGCCGGTGATCGAACTTATGGAAGCGATGCCGACGGTGATCCTCGGCTTCTTCGCCGGTTTGTTCCTGGCGCCCTATGTAGAGGGGCATCTGCCGGGGATCTTCAGCCTGCTGATGCTGTTGCCGATCGGCATCCTGGTCGCCGGCTTTGCCTTCAGCCGCCTGCCTGAATCCCTGCGCCTGCGCGTTCCTGATGGTTGGGAAAGCGCGATGCTGATCCCGGTGATCCTGTTTGTGGGCTGGCTCTCGCTGTACATGAGCCCGTACCTGGAAACCTGGTTCTTCGGCGGTGATATGCGCATGTGGATCTCCCACGACTTGGGCATCACCTACGACCAGCGCAACGCCCTGGTGGTCGGGCTGGCCATGGGGTTCGCGGTGATCCCGAACATCTACTCCATCGCCGAAGACGCCGTGTTCAGCGTGCCGCGCGGCCTGACCCTGGGCTCCCTGGCTCTGGGCGCCACGCCTTGGCAGACCATGACTCGCGTGGTGATCCTGACCGCCAGCCCGGGCATCTTCTCCGCCCTGATGATCGGCATGGGCCGCGCAGTGGGCGAGACCATGATCGTGCTGATGGCCACCGGTAACACGCCGGTGATGGAGATGAACCTGTTCGAAGGCCTGCGCACCCTGGCGGCCAACGTCGCAGTGGAAATGCCCGAGTCGGAAGTGGGCGGCAGTCACTACCGCGTGCTGTTCCTCTCGGCACTGGTACTGCTGCTGTTCACCTTCATCATGAACACCCTCGCCGAGCTGATCCGTCAGCGTCTGCGCAAGAAATACTCGTCGCTTTAAGAAAGGTAGAAGTCTGTGAAACAGAACTCCCTGAATGGATGGTTCAAGAGCGGCGCCCCAGGCGTCTGGATCAGCGGTGGCGCGGTGTCCATCGCGGTCATCATGACCATTGGTTTGCTGGCCGTGATTGCCGTGCGTGGTTTGGGCCACTTCTGGCCGGCTGACCTGATCCAGGCCAACTACAACGTACCGGGCCAGGAAAACCATATCGTCATTGGCGAATTGGTGCAGAAAGAAGAAGTGCCGCGCGAGCGTCTCAAAAGCGCTGGCCTGCCCGTGCCGGATCAAGGCCCGGAATTCATGACCCGCGAGCTGATCAAAGTCGGCAACCGCGACCTGAACGGTAACGACTTCACCTGGATCGTGGGCGAGTGGTTGAAGGACCAGACCAAGCCGACCCACCTGATGACCATCGAACGTCGTGAGTGGGGCAACTTCTACGGCACCCTGGTCAACGTCAAGCAGGATGGCAAGGTCATCGCCGAAGGCGAGGCCGCGTGGCCGGAGCTGCAAGCCCGCGTCGACCGCGTGAACAAGCTCGCCGCCCAGCTCAAGAGCCTGGAAAAAACCGATATCGGCGCGATTAACGCAGGCCTTGAACGCATCCGCCTGCACGGTCGCAAACTGGAACTGGAAGGCAAGCTCGACGCCGCCGCCCAGGCCGACATGGATGCTGACCGCGCTGAACTGAATGCCCGCTACCAGGACATCGAAGCGCGCCTGGCCGACCTGCACGCCCAGTTCAACCGCGATTCGCTGACGGCCCGTGACGGCAACGGCAAGGAAGTGGAAATCGGCATAGGCAAGGTGGTGCACGCCTACCAGCCGAACGCCATGGGCACCATGACCAAGATCGGCTTTTACTTCAGCAAGGTCTGGGAATTTTTGAGCGATGACCCACGGGAAGCCAACACCGAAGGCGGGATCTTCCCGGCCATCTTCGGCACCGTGATGATGACCCTGATCATGGCGATGATCGTGACCCCGTTCGGTGTACTGGCGGCAGTGTACCTGCGCGAATACGCCAAGCAGAACACCCTGACCCGCATCATCCGCATCGCCGTGAACAACCTGGCCGGTGTTCCTGCCATCGTGTACGGCGTGTTCGGCCTGGGCTTCTTCGTGTATGTGCTGGGTGGCTCGGTTGACCGCCTGTTCTTCGCCGAAGCGCTGCCGGCACCGACCTTCGGTACCCCGGGCCTGCTCTGGGCGTCGCTGACCCTGGCGCTGCTGGCGGTGCCGGTGGTGATCGTGGCCACCGAGGAAGGCCTGGCACGGATTCCTCGTACCGTGCGTGAAGGTTCCCTGGCACTCGGCGCGACCAAGGCGGAAACGCTGTGGAAGATCGTGCTGCCGATGGCCAGCCCGGCCATGATGACCGGCATGATCCTCGCCGTGGCGCGTGCCGCCGGTGAAGTGGCGCCGCTGATGCTGGTAGGCGTGGTGAAACTGGCCCCATCGCTGCCGTTGGACGGCAACTACCCGTACCTGCACCTGGACCAGAAGATCATGCACTTGGGCTTCCATATCTACGACGTCGGCTTCCAGAGCCCCAACGTAGAAGCCGCACGCCCGCTGGTGTACGCCACCGCCTTGTTGCTGGTGCTGGTGATCGCCACGCTTAACCTGTCGGCGGTGTGGATTCGTAACCACCTGCGCGAGAAGTACAAGGCGCTGGACAGCTAAAGCTATTCGCCACAAGCGGCAAGCGACACGCCGCTTTTGCTCAAATCTTGCAGCTTGCAGCTAAAAGCTGGCAGCTACGAACGGAGTGAGACCATGCAACACGAAACCCAATCCCACGGCATCAACATGTCTGCCCTGGGTCGCGACAAGCAGAGCCTGAGCCTGGCTGAAGAAACCGTGGCCATCGAAGTACCGGGCCTGAGCCTGTACTACGGTGACAAACAGGCGCTGTTCGATGTCAGCATGAACATCCCCAAGCAGCGTGTAACCGCGTTTATCGGTCCGTCGGGCTGTGGTAAGTCCACGCTGCTGCGCACCTTCAACCGCATGAACGACCTGGTGGACGGTTGCCGCGTGGAAGGCGCAATCAACCTGTACGGCACCAACATCTACCGCAAGGGCGAAGACGTGGCAGAGCTGCGTCGCCGGGTAGGCATGGTGTTTCAGAAGCCAAACCCGTTCCCCAAGACCATCTACGAAAACGTGGTCTACGGCCTGCGTATCCAGGGCATCAACAAGAAACGCATCCTCGACGAAGCCGTTGAGTGGGCGTTGAAGGGCGCGGCGCTGTGGGACGAGGTCAAGGACCGCCTGCATGAGTCGGCGCTGGGTCTGTCCGGCGGTCAGCAGCAGCGTCTGGTGATTGCCCGTACCATCGCGGTGGAGCCGGAAGTGCTGTTGCTCGACGAACCGTGCTCGGCGCTTGACCCGATCTCGACGCTGAAAGTCGAAGAGCTGATCTACGAGCTCAAATCCAAGTTCACCATCGTGATCGTGACCCACAACATGCAGCAGGCTGCGCGGGTTTCCGATTACACCGCGTTCATGTATATGGGCAAGCTGGTGGAGTTCGGCGATACCGATACCCTGTTCACCAATCCGGCGAAGAAGCAGACCGAAGACTATATTACGGGGCGTTATGGCTAGTGCTGGGCTGCTGGCCGCAAGCTTCAAGCGGCAAGTAAAAGCAGTTCAATGCAACGACACCTATCAACTTGCAGCTTGTAGCTAGTGGCTTACAGCGTTTGCGGAGCAAACCCATGATTAGCAAAGAAGGCCTTACCCACCACATCTCCGCGCAGTTCAACGCCGAGCTTGAGGAGGTGCGCAGCCACCTCCTGGCGATGGGCGGGCTGGTGGAGAAGCAAGTCAACGACGCCGTCACTGCGCTGATCGAGGCCGACTCGGGCCTGGCCCAGCAAGTGCGTGAGATCGATGACCAGATCAACCAGATGGAACGCAACATCGATGAAGAGTGCCTGCGCATTCTGGCCCGTCGCCAGCCGGCGGCCTCGGACCTGCGTTTGATCATCAGCATTTCCAAGTCGGTGATCGACCTTGAGCGCATCGGCGACGAAGCCACCAAGATCGCCCGCCGCGCCATCCAGTTGTGTGAAGAAGGCGAAGCGCCGCGCGGTTATGTGGAAGTGCGTCACATCGGCGACCAAGTGCGCAACATGGTGCGCGATGCCCTCGACGCCTTTGCGCGCTTCGACGCGGACCTGGCACTGTCGGTGGCCCAATACGACAAGGTCATCGACCGTGAGTACAAGACGGCCCTGCGTGAGCTGGCCACCTACATGATGGAAGACCCGCGCTCTATCTCGCGGGTCTTGAGCATCATCTGGGTGCTGCGTTCCCTGGAACGGATCGGCGACCACGCACGCAATATCTCGGAATTGGTGATTTACCTGGTTCGCGGGACCGACGTACGGCACATGGGCCTCAAGCGCATGAAGGCCGAAGTTGAAGGTTCAGCCGATCAAATCCCTAATGTTCCGGGCGAATCTGACGATAAGTAAGGTTGCCCGAGAAATTAACGCCCGGCCTTTGGTCGGGCGTTTTCATTTGTGGCGTCTGAATTTTCTGCGAGTCGGATAAAGAAAATCCGAACGTGACTACAGAGTTTTGGCAAAATGCCACCAGTCAGGCGTTTTGCGTGCCGAAGTTTTTATAGGATGAAGGGTCGATGAGTAAAGTCAGTGTGTTGGTGGTGGATGACGCCTCGTTTATCCGCGATCTGGTGAAGAAGTGCCTGCGCAACTACTTCCCTGGGATCAAGCTTGAAGATGCGGTGAACGGCAAGAAAGCCCAGACCATCCTGATGCGCGAGACCTTCGACCTGGTGCTGTGCGACTGGGAAATGCCGGAGATGTCCGGGCTGGAGCTGCTGACCTGGTGCCGCGAACAGCCGCACCTCAAAGCCATGCCGTTCGTGATGGTGACCAGCCGTGGCGACAAAGAGAACGTGGTCCAGGCCATCCAGGCCGGGGTATCCGGTTACGTCAGCAAGCCATTCACCAACGAACAACTGCTGAACAAGGTCAAGCAGGCTCTGCAGAAGGTCGGCCGCCTTGACGCGTTGGTCGCCAGCGCACCGACCAAGATGAACTCGGCCTTCGGCAACGACTCCCTGAGCGCCCTGACCGGCGGCAAGCCTGAGGCCGCGCGTGCGGCGCCCGTTGCAGCGGCTGCGTCGGCGCCCAGCAAAGGCCTGCTCAACAGCCCGCCGGTTCGCGCCGCCACCCCATCCGCCGCGCCGTCTGCCGGTCGTGGCCAGGGCCAGCTGCGTCTGTCCAGCGGCACCCAGCAATGCGTGATCAAGGCGCTGAGCATCAAGGAAGCGCTGCTGGTGGTGCGCCGCGGTGAAGTCCTGCCTCAGGTATTGGAAAGCGCCGTGCTCGACCTGGAACAAGGCGACAACGCCGAGGTGGCCCGCCTCAACGGCTACCTGCACGCCATCGTCGCGTTCGAGCCCAAGCCCGACAGCGACTGGCTGCAACTGACGTTCCGGTTTATCGATCAAGATGCGCAGAAGCTTGACTACATCTCGCGCTTGATCGCACGGGGCACAGCGCAGAAGCATTTCGTGCCGGGTGCCTGATCGTGTGGCGAGGGCGCTTGCTCCCGTTGGGCCAAGCGGCGCAAGGCCGCTCAAGATTGTCATGAGCCCTTGCTAACCTGCCGTTCAGTCATCCCGGCAGGTTCGCGCCATGCTCCTTCGCCTTTTGCTGTGTTGCGGGTTGGCCACGGTCATCCACGTGACCCAGGCCATGACCCTCTACAAATCCGTTGATGCCAACGGCGAGGTGGTCTTCAGTGACCGGCACACCCCTGGCGCCCAGGCCTTCGTGGTGCAGGAGCGCAAGGTCGAGCGTGTGAAACGCCCGGTGTTTGATCTACCGTCACCGCTCTACCCACGGCAAGCCTATCGCTATCCCTTACCCTGGCGCGGCGGTCCGTTCCGGCTGAGCCAGGGCCCCAATGGCCGTTACAGCCATACCGACGCCAAGAGCCGCTACGCCATGGACATCGCCATGCCTGAAGGCACGCCGATCATTGCCGCGCGCGGCGGCGTCGTGGTGAACATTGAGAACGAGCAGGCCGGACGTGGCAACGATGCGTCGGGCAATTTTGTGCGGGTGCAGCACGACGATGGCACCCAGGGCGTGTACCTGCATCTCAAGCAAGGGTCGGTCAGTGTGAGGGCAGGGCAGCGCGTGGCGGTGGGCAGCCCGCTGGGGCTGTCGGGCAATACCGGCAATAGCAGCGGGCCGCATCTGCACTTTGTAGTGCAGCGGGCCGGCGCGGCGGGGCTGGTGTCGATTCCGTATGAGTTCAACCAGCCCGTAGGGGCATTGCCCAACTTTGCGTTGGGCAATTAAGGGTCAGTCCAGCAGCAGGACCTTGGCCAGCACGATCTTCGGCCCTTTCATCTTCTTGACGATGATGCGCAGGCCTTCGACCTCCAACACTTCTTCCTCTTCCGGTACGCGCTTGAGCGTGTCGTAGATCAGCCCGGCCAGGGTTTCCGCTTCGATGTGGTCCAGGTCGACGCCCAGCAGGCGCTCGACCTTGAACAGCGGGGTGTCGCCGCGTACCAGCAGCTTGCCCGGCTGGTAAGCCAGGATGCCGCGCTCGGCCTTGCGGTGTTCATCCTGGATATCGCCCACCAGCACTTCCAGCACGTCTTCCATGGTCAGGTAGCCGATGATCTTGCCGTCGGCCTCTTCGACCAGGGCAAAGTGCGCGCCGCCTTTGCGGAACTGCTCCAGCAACTGCGACAACGGCATGTGCCGCGACACACGTTCCAGCGGGCGGGTCAGTTCAGCCAGGTTGAACGACTCGGGGATATGGTCCAGGGCGGCCAGTTCCAGCAGCAGGTCCTTGATGTGCAGCAGACCCACGAATTCATTGCGCACCGCGTCGTACACCGGATAGCGGCTGAATTTATGCCGGCGGAACAGGGCCAGGATCTCTTTAAGCGGGGCATTGAAGTCCAGGGTTACCAGATCTTCCCGGGAGTTGGCCCAGTCCACCACTTCCAGTTCGCCCATTTCCACGGCCGAGGCCAGTACGCGCATGCCTTGGTCGCTCGGGTCCTGGCCACGGCTGGAGTGCAGGATCAGCTTGAGTTCTTCGCGGCTGTAATGGTGCTCATGGTGCGGGCCGGGCTCGCCCTGGCCGGCGATGCGCAGGATGGCGTTGGCGCTGGCGTTGAGCAGGTAGATTGCCGGGTACATGGCCCAGTAGAACAGGTACAGCGGCACCGCGGTCCACAGCGACAGCAGCTCGGGTTTGCGAATGGCCCAGGATTTGGGCGCCAACTCACCGACCACGATGTGCAGGTAAGAGATCACAAAGAACGCCGCGAAGAACGACACACCCTTGATCACTTCCGGCGATTCGACGCCCATGGCGCCCAGCAGCGGCTCCAGGATGTGCGCGAAGGCCGGCTCACCGACCCAGCCCAGGCCCAGCGAGGCGAGGGTGATACCCAACTGGCAGGCCGACAGGTAGGCGTCGAGCTGGCTGTGTACGGTGCGCAGGATCTGCCCGCGCCAGCCGTTGGTATGGGCGATGGCTTCGACCCGGGTCGAGCGCAGTTTGACCATGGCGAATTCCGCCGCAACGAAAAAACCGTTGAGCAGTACCAGGACCAGAGCAAAAAGAATCATGCCGAAGTCGGCAAAGAGTATGGCGAGGGTGATACCAGGGGAAGGGTCCATGATGGGGTTTTGCAGGTTCCGTGTGTTCAATAGGGGGTGAAAGACAGGCCTGAAAGGCAGGTGCAAGTCGGCCAATGTAGCGACTGGCGCGGCGCTTGCCTAGTGGCGGCTGCCGGGTGGGGCAAGGAATGTGTTCGCCAAGACACGGCAAGTCCGGGTGTGGAAGGGCGCTTGTCTGCGATAGGCGAGCGCCTTCTCACCTGTTCAGGTGTGTGGTGTTCGGATTATTCGTCGTTTCCGACAAGGCGTGAACGGGTCACCTGCGTTGTCGGAAAATGGCAGGTAAAGGTGCTGCCATGGCCCAGCACGCTGCTGATTTCCAGGCGGGCGCGGTGGCGCAGCAGTACATGCTTGACGATCGCCAGGCCCAATCCGGTGCCGCCGGTGTTGGAGTTGCGGCTGGAATCGACGCGGTAGAAGCGTTCGGTCAGGCGCGGCAGGTGCTTGGCGTCGATACCGATGCCCGAGTCCTGCACGCTCAGGTGAGCGCCGTGTTCATCGGCCCACCAGCGGATGCGTATGTTGCCCTTGTCCTGGGTGTATTTCACCGCGTTGAACACCAGGTTGGAGAACGCGCTGCGCAATTCGCCCTCGCTGCCTTTGAGCAACACCTGGGAGTCCGCTTCCAGGGTGATCTGCTGGCCACGCTCGCCCGACAGGGCCTGGGCGTCATTCTTGATGGTCTGCAACAGGCTGTGCACGGCCACCGGGTGGTTGTCCGACGGGTAATCGGTGGCCTCCAGCTTGGCCAGCAACAGCAGGTCGTTGAGCAAGGTCTGCATGCGCGAGCCCTGCTGCTGCATCTGTTGCAGTGCGCGGCTCCAGCGCGGGTTGATCTCCTCGACGTTGTCCAGCAGCGTCTCCAGATAGCCGCAAATCACCGTCAACGGCGTGCGCAGTTCGTGGGAGACGTTGGCGACGAAGTCTTTGCGCATTTGCTCCAACTGGTGAATGCGGGTCACATCACGCACCAGCATCAGGTGTTCGTTGTTGCCGTAGCGCGTCAAGTACAGCTGGATACGCACGCGGTCGTTGGTCGGCGAGGGGATTTCCAAGGCTTCTTCGTAGTTCTCCTGCTCGAAGTACTCCTTGAAGCGCGGGTGGCGCACCAGGTTGGTCACCGGCTGGCCGCTGTCCTGGGGCGTCTTGAGGCCCAGCAGGGTTTCGGCGGCGCGGTTCCACCATTCCAGGTTGCCGTCGCTGTCGAGCATGATCACCGCGTCCTTGAGCGCGGCGGTGGACTCCTGCACCCGGTCGATCACTGCTTGCAGGCGTCCGCGCACCCGCTGGTCGCGGCGTTGCAGGTGGTAAATGCTGTCGAATACCTCGCCCCACAGACCGTAGCCGTCGGGTGGCGCTTCGTCGGGTTTGTGCTGGCGCAGCCATTCATGCAGGCGCAGCAGCTGTTTGAGGGTCCAGCCCAGGTACAAGCCGATGCCGATGGCCAGGCTCCAACCGTAATAGCCGCTGATCAACCCGACCAACAGGCAGCCGGTGATCAACAGGAGCATGTGGCGGATCAGGGTGCCATGCCAGTTCTGGTTCAAGTTGCGTCCTTCGGAGCAGTTTCAAGTTTCAAGCTGCAAGCTCCAAGCTTAAGCAGTCCCGCTTTAACTTGCGGCTGATTGCTTATAGCTCAACCTTTGGTTGAAAACCGATAGCCGGTACCGCGCACGGTTTGTACCAAATTTTCATAGGCATCGCCCAAGGCTTTGCGCAGGCGACGGATATGCACATCCACAGTGCGCTCTTCCACGTACACGTTGCCGCCCCATACCTGGTCGAGCAACTGGCCACGGGTGTAGGCGCGCTCCTGGTGGGTCATGAAGAATTGCAGCAGACGGTATTCTGTCGGCCCCATCTCGGCTGGCTTGCCGTCGATGGTCACGCGGTGGCTGATCGGGTCCAGGAGCAGGCCACCGACTTCGATAGGTGCTTCGCCATCGGTAGGCCCGGCGCGGCGCAATACGGCCTTCAGACGCGCCACCAGTTCGCGTGGGGAAAACGGCTTGGTGATGTAGTCGTCGGCGCCGACTTCCAGGCCCTGAATCTTGTTGTCCTCTTCACCTTTGGCGGTGAGCATGATGATCGGGATATCCCCGGTCAGCTCGTCGCGTTTGAGGCGGCGGGCCAGTTCGATGCCGGAGGTGCCGGGCAGCATCCAGTCCAGCAGGATCAGGTCCGGTTTGCGGTCGACGATAATGGCATGGGCCTGCTGGGAGTTTTCCGCCTCCAGGCAGTCGTAGCCGGCCATCTCCAACGCAACGGCGATCATCTCGCGGATGGGCGCTTCGTCGTCGACGATCAGAATGCTCCTGCCAACCATGCTCAAAATCCTCTTGTCATTTAACTGTCTTGCGCCGCATTAGATAACGGAATTATTGCAGTCGTGTGACAGTAATTTAGTCGCTGGGGCAATTCACGGCACTCTGGACTACGCTTTGAGTCCGAATCCTGACAACCACAAAAGGAAGGTTCCGATGACTTACAGTACTGTTTCCTGGAAAGCCCTGTTGGTAACGGCAGCGTTGACGCTGCCGACCCTGGCGTTCGCGGCAGAGCCGGCGATGACCAAAGACGGGATGTTGGTGGATCACAAGTCGATGACGCTCTACACCTTTGCCAAGGATGCCGACGGAAAATCCATGTGCAACGACAAATGCGCGACGAACTGGCCGCCGTTGATGGCCGATTCCACCGCCAAGCCCATGGGCAAGTGGACCGTCATCACCCGTGACGATCAAAAGAGCCAGTGGGCCTACGACGGCAAGCCGCTGTATACCTTCATCATGGACAAAAAGGCCGGTGACATGACCGGTGAGGGCAAAATGGACGGTGCCTGGAAAGTCGCCAAGCCCTGACCGAACGGGGCGCGCCCAAATTGTGTTGTGGTGAGCGGGCTTGCCCGCTTAGGGCTGCGCAGCAGCCCCAGGCCCAGGCGCCACGCTGTATCTGATACGACGCGGCGGTCCTGTTGAGGGCCGCTTGCGCTCACTACAGACGTCCGCGGGTTCCGCCGGTTAACGAACCGCGTAATCCAGCACAATCCCGACAAAAATCGCCAGCCCGGCCCAGTGGTTGTGCAGGAACGCCTTGAAGCACTTCAAGCGGTCCCGGTCGCGGGTGTACCAGAACTCCCACGCGAAGCAGCCCGCCGCTGCGACCAGCCCCAGATGGAACCAGCCGCCCAGTTCGAACCGTGCGCCCGCCAGCAGCAGACACACCAGCGCCAGGCCTTGCAGGGTGAGGATGATCACGCGGTCGGCATCACCGAACAGAATCGCGGTGGATTTCACGCCGATTTTCAAATCGTCGTCACGGTCGGTCATCGCGTAATACGTGTCGTAGCCCACGGTCCACAGCAGGTTGCCGATGTACAGAAGCCATGCAGTGGCCGGCAGATGTCCGGTTTCGGCGGTGAACGCCATCGGCATGCCCCACGAGAACGCCGCGCCCAGGACCACCTGGGGGTAATAGGTGTAGCGCTTCATGAACGGATAGCTCGCCGCCAGGGCCAGGCCGCCGAGGGACAGCAGGATCGTGGTGGCGTTGGTCAGCAGCACCAGCAGGAAACTGAGGCCCATCAGCAGCGCAAAAAACACCAGTGCCTCTTTCGAACTGATCTTGCCGCTCACCAGAGGGCGTTGCTCGGTGCGTTTTACATGGCCGTCGACCTTGCGGTCGGCCCAGTCGTTGATCACACAGCCGCCGGCCCGGGTCAGGACCACGCCGAGCACGAAAATCACGATATTGAGCAGAGACGGCGAGCCCTTGCCGGCGATCCATAGCGCCCACAGCGTCGGCCACAGCAGCAGGTAGATGCCGATCGGCTTGTCCATGCGCGTCAACTGAATGAAATCCCAGGCCCTGGGGTTCAGGCGGTTCAAGGATTTGAGCACACGTTGATACATCAGCAGTTCTCCGGATGGTCATGCAGCGCATGCCAGAAGCAAGGCAAGAAGACTTCCGCCACCAACACGCTCAGCGCCCCACGATCAAAGCGGGAGCGGCGCGCCCACAAGCCGTCGGTCTGATCGGCGGTCGGCAACCAGTGCGCGGGGTAATGGCACACCTCGATCGCCTGGCGGGTGAACGCGTGGTCGCAGAACAGCAGCTCCCCCAGCGAGCGGCTGCCCAGTTCGTCCATATGCAGGCCGTCGCCCTGCAAGGCACTGCGCGCGGCGACGCTGCGGGCAAACACCCACGGCTGGCCACGCCCGCGCAAATACACCTCGCGTACCCAGCCGACCGTGGCGGGGGCCAGGTCGAGGGCGGCACATTCGTCATCCCGCAGCGGCTGCCAGCCTTCGAACAGCGGCGTCACACTGAAGCCCTCGTCGGACAGCCACGTCAGCCGACGCGTCAGCGAGCCGTCATCGAACAGCCAGTTGAGGGCCAATGGCGTAGGTGCGGGTTTCAGAAGGCTCTGGGTCAGCCATTGGCAAGCATCGGGAGGGGCGATTGAGTGCGGCACGGTGAGTCAGTATTGGCAGCCAAAGAGGCGGCGAGCTTACCATGGCACCCCTGACTTTTGCCGGGCTGAGGCGGCGCCTTGCGTCGATCGCGCTTGCATCTGCCGGCCCCGATCAGTACAAAACGCCCTGAGCCGCACGGCAACGCTGGATCCATCGACCGTCGGCCAACCTGCCTGGACCTGAGGAAGTAAGTAATGAAGAAGTGGCAATGTATCGTCTGTGGCCTTATCTACAACGAAGCGGACGGCTGGCCGGATGACGGCATTCTGCCCGGTACGCGCTGGGAAGATGTCCCGGCAGACTGGCTGTGCCCTGACTGCGGCGTCGGCAAGATGGATTTCGAAATGATCGAAATCGGCTGATCTGACCATTTAAGCAACGTACTGCAAGGAGAAAGGCATGAACGCACCTGTCGTGATCATCGGCACTGGATTGGCCGGTTACAACGTGGCCCGTGAGTTTCGCAAGCTCGACAGCGAAACCCCGTTGCTGCTGATCACGGCGGATGACGGACGTTCCTACTCCAAGCCCATGCTCTCCACCGGTTTTGGCAAAAACAAGGAAGCCGATGGCCTGAGCATGGCTGAACCTGGCGCGATGGCCGAGCAACTCAAGGCCCAAGTGCGCACCCACACCCGCGTCAGCGGCATTGACCCAGGCCACAAGCGCCTGTGGATCGGCGAAGAAGCGGTGGCTTATCGCGACCTGATCCTGGCCTGGGGGGCCCAGACCGTGCAAGTGCCCGTCGAGGGCGATGGGGCGGACCTGATTTTCCCGATCAACGACCTTGAAGACTACGCGCGCTTTCGCAGCGCTGCGGCCGGTAAACGCCGCGTGCTGCTGCTCGGTGCCGGCCTGATCGGCTGTGAATTCGCCAACGACCTGATCCTGGGCGGCTATGAAATCGACCTGGTCGCCCCCTGCGAACAAGTCATGCCGACCCTGCTGCACCCGGCGGCGGCCGCAGCCGTGCAGGCCGGGTTGGAAGGCCTGGGTGCGCGTTTCCACCTGGGCCCGGTGCTCAATCGCCTGCAACGCACGGCAGACGGGCTTGAAGCCCACTTGTCGGACGGTGCAGTGATCCGCTGCGACCTGGTGGTCTCGGCCATCGGCCTGCGCCCACGCACCGACCTGGCGGCCGCAGCCGGCCTGCAGACCAACCGTGGGATCATGGTGGACCGCCACCTCAAGACCTCCCACGCCAATATCTACGCCCTGGGCGACTGCGCCGAGGTCGACGGCTTGAACCTGCTGTACGTCATGCCCCTGATGACCTGCGCCCGCGCCCTGGCCCAGTCCCTGGCCGGCAACCCCACGGCGGTCAGCTACGGGCCGATGCCCGTCACCGTGAAAACCCCGGTCTGCCCGCTGGTGGTTTCGCCGCCGCCACGAGGCACCGAAGGCGTATGGAGCGTCGAAGGCCAGGGCGCCGACATCAAGGCCCTGTGCCGCGACGCCAGCGGCCGCCTGCTGGGGTATGCGCTGACCGGCACGGCCGTGGCGGAAAAACTGGCCCTCAACAAAGAACTTCCGCCGTTACTGGCGTAAATACTGGCCGTTCTGTCGGAATAACCCTGTTTTTTACCCTAGAAAGGTCGTCGCGAGGCTAGCGGAGCGTGCGAGGGCATGCCATCCTCACTCCCGTCGGCCGCAGAGTAGAGCCTGCGGCGCTTTGGGCGCTGCTCCGATAGAGAGCGGCACGGACATAACAACAAAAAACCGTCAAAGAGGCTTCACTTATGCGTAAACCAGAACTCGCAGCCGCCATCGCTGAAAAAGCGGATCTCACCAAAGAGCAGGCCAACCGCGTCCTCAACGCCGTTCTCGAAGAAATCACCGGCGCCCTGCACCGCAAGGACAGCGTGACCCTCGTTGGCTTCGGCACCTTCCTGCAACGCCACCGCGGCGCCCGCACCGGCAAAAACCCGCAAACCGGTGAACCGGTGAAGATCAAGGCCAGCAACACTGTTGCGTTCAAGCCGGGCAAATCGCTTAAAGATACCGTTAACGCGTAACGCGCAGTACCGTCTCGAAGGGAGGCGGGGCGGTAAGAAGAATGGGCACGCCGACTGGGTCGGGTGCCCATTTTTTGTGGGCGCTGATGCGTATGCCGGATTAAGCCAGCTCGCCTAATCGCATTCTCAGGTAAATTGAACTAGGAAATAGCCGCCCAGATCCCCTTCTTTCAGCTTTTTCGCTCGATTATCGGCGAACACATAGCCGATACCTCCACCGAATATTCCTTCGTGACTAGGGCTGATTTTTGCAATGTCGGCGTCGGTTAGTTGAGCCAAGAAATAGTAGCGAGGGCTTTCATACAAAGGGTCTTGCAACCATGCGGGGCGCCCAAGGGCCTTGCTGATACTCGCGCCACTGTCCAGGTCTTCCAATTCTTCCTCCATTTGTTCGGGAGTGAACGGTTGCTGGGCAATATACGTTCGCGGGATTGGATCAACCAACTCAGCGGGTGTGAGTTCGGAAGTCGCCAGTGCGTGAAGCAGAACTTGACTATGGCCAAGTTGGAGCTTTTCCATCTCGCTTTGTTGATGAACAGTCAACTTCCGTACAGACGATCGTGTGTACGTTTCGTCAGTTCGCTCAACGGAGACGAACACAGTAAGCGCCATCCCGGAGGGTATGAATGGGACGTCCAAGAACGTTGAGGTCATCGTAATCACCGGCAGCATAAGCTGACCGGTCTGCGGGTCTTTAGGCCACAACTCAAGGTCTGTAAGCCACGCACCTCCGCCTATTTGTCCAAGGTTATGGTCTTGCTGTGAGAGGATAATCTGATTGATACCCATAGCCGGTGATCCTTTAGAAACAACCTTTTCGTTTGGCGAATGACGTGGCAGAGCGCCTCGCCGTCCTGACTTGTTGTTGCGTGATGATGCCGGTTTTGACCAGTGAGTTGTGTATGGCTTGGGACATGAGGCGAATCTCCAGCTTCCCGCGCTTAAGCATTTGATTGGGTCCCATCCCACGAGCGCGCCGCAAACGATTCTCCTCGGCATGCACCATGTCGTGATGCTCGGGAGATAGGGCAATCGACGGGTTGCCTTTGTAACGCCGACCTTTGGCGATACCTTTTTCTTCCAGAAATTTATTGCGGACAATCTCGTGTGCTTCCAGTCCATCATTCTTGTGGGCTTTTGCACCGTAACCTGCCACTTCGCCTTCTTTGAGCAGGCCAAGCGGGTCAATCCATCCGGAGGTATTGGGTGCGTATTGGTAAAGGTTATAGCCACCCGCCAACCCAATCGGATCCGGCGTCGTAAACCGCCCCACATCCGGATCATAAAACCGAAACGTGTTGTAGTGCAGCCCAATCTCCCGATCCAGATACTGCCCCTGGAACCGCAAATTCTGCTCTTCGATAAAGTACGCCTCACGCACTTCTTCGTCCGCATTCCCCCACACCTGATAGCGCGCCTGCCACACCGTTTTTCCATCAGCTTCGGTCAGTTGCTCAGGCAATCCATTCAGGTCGTTGTGGTAGTAGCGCACGCTTTGATGCTCGCCCGTGCCGTCCACGCGAGCCAGCGGTACATAGCCGTCTTCTTCATAGAGATAGAGGCTGGTCTGGCTATGCCGATGCTCCTGCAGCAGACGCAACCCCTCCCAATCAAAGCGGCTTTCACCCAACGGATAGCCGTTGCTGTCATGTTCGGTTTTAGCGATGCGCCGGCCGAGGGGGTCATAGGTCATTTTCACGACCGTTTCGCGTCCATCCTTCTGGCTACGGACTTCGATCATTCGGCCAAAGCCGTCGTAACGATAGCGTTTGTCCTGATAGGTCAACAGCTTGTTATGCACCACCAGCCCCGCACTGGCTGATGGTCCGTCCAGCAGGTTTGCTGCGGCATCGTAGGCAAACGTTTCTCGCTGGCCCTGAGCGTTGTCCTGGCTGGCGATAATGCGCCCGGTCGCGTCGTAGTGGAGCAGTTGGCGCTGATCCCGACGGTTATCGCGGTCACGCTCCAGGCGGCCGATCAGGTTATCGGCCGGGTCATAGTCGAAGTGTTTTTGCTGGGCGGCCGGCAGTTGCGTGGGCTGGCCGTTGGGACGGCGTATCCGTGAGCGCAGGCGGCCGCTGCGGTCATATTCGCTGCGCGTGGTGATCTGGCCCTGGGTACGCAGGACTTCACGGTGCAGGCGGTCGCGTTCGAAGTCGCAGATGACGCGCCCGTCGAGGTTGATCTGGTGCAGGTGGCCGCTGCCGTAGTACAGGCGGTTGAGCCAACGGTCGTCGGGTCATATAGTCTGGTCTCACTATCAAGTGTGGCCCGGTATCCAGAATAAATTTTTACATCCGGATTTAATGATCTTCTCAATCAGCTCAGTAAATGATTTTGCGATCAGTGTGCTCTCATCGGCGGTCGGGTAACTGTCCCAGAACGAGTCGTAGCAGTAGCCAAATTGCGGGCCAGGTTTCAGGTTAATTGAAATTATTTGATCCGCACATTTAACGAGCGCGTACCAGTTAGCTGAGTCTGGGTCCTCCAAGTCTTCGTCCATAACGACAAAGTCGGAGCGTTCAAGTTCTGGCGCCTGAATCATGAAGCTGTACTGTGCCTTTGGATAGAAAACAGCGCTGCTGTAATGGTTATAAAAATCGGTCAAGTCATCGGGGACGGGATTACTCGGCAACCCAGTAGAAGGTGCTGTCGTGCAGTCAGCGTTTTCTATTAGATTAAGAATGTTCATCTTCCGCATCCATTGTAGATAAAGAGAATAACTTTAATTAAAACGAAATGCATCCATCCCTTTTTGCCTCAGCCATTTGATCCGTTACCAATCGCCTCGCCACTCATCAGCATACTCTGATGTTGGGTCAAGGCCGACAATTTTTCCTAAGGTATAAATGTGTTCAAATATAGATTCGCGTTCGATAGTTTCTATTTCATTCTCGAAATAATTAATGTTAAGTATGCACTTTTTGAAGTGTTCCAAGATGGTTGATTGATTTGTTTTTTCAGGAAGTTGTTGCAATTCACTGATAAGTGCTTCGAGCAGCCTCGTTATCTTGGCGATAAGTTTTTTTTCACCCTCTAGATTAAGGTGATGCTTTTGAAAGTCCTGTAACTCTTTGTTTTTCATTTGGTTGTACTCAATTTTTTGGCGTGTGGCGCTGAGATGCCTTTGAATAAGAATTCTTTGGATTTGTCCCAATTCACTCCGTTTTCAAAATAGTTTATTAAACGATTTTGTAGCTTTTCTGGATCGCCGATCATGCCTGATAATTCATATTTATAAATGGTGTCGAGGTCGTCGGTTAATGTTAAGTTGCTTTTCAATGTAATTGCATCAAGAGTTTCAAAAGAATCAGTCAGTTCTATAAGATCCGCGCCGTAATTGCCGCCAATAATAGCTCTCAGCATTTTTTTTTCGGGAGGGCGCATGTCTATGCGGACTTTATCCGATGACGGCTCACTTATGGCGAGGCCCTTCAAAGCCTTCGTGGACGTGAAGATAAAAAATAGCGGGTCGACTTTTTGGAGGTTTACACCTGTCCAGGTATCCTGAGTATTTGTCAAGTCGAAAAACTGCAGGTAGTAGTTTTCACGCATCTGGACAAGCGTGTAGAGGTCATCTTTTAGTTTTAAACTTAGAATCTTGCCTTCTTGCCATGTGATCTTCTTCAGCATCTTCCGGGACCTTTGAATTTCTTAGTTGATTTTTGAGGCTTGACGCCTCTATGTTTATCTGCGGCCGCGAGATAAATATCCCGTCTTTTGTTATTCGGGCCGACAGGTCTTTGTTTGTTCGCGACAGGGCCCTCTTTCAATTTGTCTTCATATATTCTTTGTTCCAGGCCCCTTGCAATGTCTTTTCCTTTTTGCCCATCTCCTTTGAATACTGCCTCTGGTGCTACGTCAAAAATTTGCTTATTAGGATAGCGGTAGTCCAACACAGCTTGCGCGGAATGCCCCAACCCAGGCTTGCTGGCGTAACCCACATAAGGTTTACCGTCTTTCACGCCGACGTAAGTGATGTGTGTCGCTTTCGCAGGGTCACCTGCCCATCCCCACGGGTCAATCCAACCAATGGGATTCGGCGCGTACTGGTAAAGATTGAATCCACCCATCAACCCAATCGGATCCGGCGTCGTAAACCTCCCCACATCCGGATCATAAAACCGAAACGTGTTGTAGTGCAGCCCAATCTCCCGATCCAGATACTGCCCCTGGAACCGCAAGTTCTGCTCTTCGATAAAGTACGCTTCACGCACTTCTTCGTCCGCATTCCCCCACACCTGATACCGCGCCTGCCACACCGTTTTCCCATCAGCTTCGGTCAGTTGTTCAGGCAGCCCATTCAGGTCGTTGTGGTAGTAGCGCACGCTTTGATGCTCGCCCGTGCCGTCCACGCGAGCCAGCGGTGCATAGCTGTCTTCTTCATAGAGATAGAGGCTGGTCTGGCTGTGCCGATGTTCCTGCAGCAGGCGCAGGCCTTCCCAATCAAAGCGGGTTTCACCCAACGGGTAGCCATTGTTGTCATGTTCGGTTTTAGCGATGCGCCGCCCGAGTGGGTCATAGGTCATTTTCACGACCGTTTCGCGTCCATCCTTCTGGCTACGGATTTCAATCAAGCGATGCTCGGCATCGTAGGCGAAATATTGCACGCCACGCACAGCACTGCGCTTTTCGATCATTCGGCCAAAACCGTCGTAACGATAGCGTTTGTCCTGATAGGTCAACAGCTTGTTATGCACGACCAACCCTGCACCTGCTGGCGGTCCGTCCAGCAGGTTGGCCGCGGCGTCGTAGGTGAAAGTTTCCTGCTGGCCCTGGGCGTTGTCCTGGCTGGCGATGATGCGGCCGGTCGCGTCGTAGTGCAGCAGTTGACGCTGGTCCCGATGCTTGTCGCGGTTGCGCTCCAGGCGGCCGATCAGGTTATCGGCCGGGTCATAGTCGAAGTGTTTTTGCTGGGCGGCCGGCAGTTGCGTGGGCTGGCCATTGGGGCGGCGTATCCGTGAGCGCAGGCGGCCGCTGCGGTCATATTCGCTGCGCGTGGTGATCTGGCCCTGGGTACGCAGGACTTCACGGTGCAGGCGGTCGCGTTCGAAGTCGCAGATGACGCGGCCGTCGAGGTTGATCTGGTGCAGGTGGCCGCTGCCGTAGTACAGGCGGTTGAGCCAACGGCCGTCGGGCAACTGCGTCTGGATCAGGTTGCCGAGCTCATCGTAGTGGTAGTTCAGGCTGCCGGTGGCGCTTTGTTCGATGAGCAGTTGGCCGCGCGCGTCGTAGGCGAAGGCCAGTGCCTGGGTGGTTTCGTCATTGCCGATGAAGGTGACAGCGGTGAGTTGGTCCAACGGGTCGTAGGCGTATTCGGTGCGACCGTCATCGGTTTGTTTCAACCGCAAGCGGCCCACTGCATCGCGTTCGAGTCGATGCACAATTGAAGGCTCAGGTGTCTGCCCTGTGGGCACGTACTCAACGGCGGCTACGTTATCCAGAAGGTCATAGGCATAACGTCGGGCGCTGCCGTCGAGGTCTTGTTGCTCTACCAGACGGTCGCACGGGTCCCAGGTAAAGCGGTAACTCTCACCATTTTCATTGGTCAGGGTTTGGAGGTGTCCGTAGGCGTCGTAGCGGAACTCAATCTGCCGGCCATGGGCATCTATTCGTTGGCGCACCTGCCCGCGGCGTCCGTACTGGTAGCGGGTGGTGTGACCTGCGGCATCGGTATAGCCGATCAACAGACCGCTGGTATCGCGCAGGTACTGCTCGATGCGGCCGTCCGGCATTTCGCTCTGTAGCAACCGGCCTTGGCTGTCGTGTTGATAGCGCTGGCGCTCACCCAAAGCGTCGATGACTACCTGCAAATGACCCTGGCGGTCGTACTCGAAGGCTGTGGGGTACCCCGAACAGTCGATGTGCTGGATTAACTGTCCGGTTTCATTCCAGCGCAGGGTTTTGCTTTTGCCTGTGGCATCGATGATCTCCACCACCTGTCCAAACGTATCGTAGCGATACCGTGTGACATGCCCCAACGGGTCGATTTCACTGACGCAATTGCCTCGCTGGTCGTACTGATATTGCCACGCGTGGCCTGCCGCATCGGTCTCCACCAGCGGCAGCGACCAATGCTCCAGCCACAACGTCGACTCGATACGCCCCAACGGATCCCGAGTGCTGCACAGGTTGCCGGACTCGTCGTAGCCGAACTGCCATTTGCCGCCTTGTGGATCAGTCGCGCTGAGCAACTGACGTTCCTCATTCCATTCGAATTGCCAAGTTTTTCCCAGGTTGTCGGTGTACTCAGTGATCTGGTACTGCGAGTTCCAGCGGCGTGTGCTGAGACGCTGCAAGCCATCAGTAATACGCGTCACGCCGGCCGCCAGGTCATAGTCGAACAGGTATTCGTCACCCTCATCGGTCCAGTGCCGCACCACGCGCCATTCGCTGCCGTCTACGCAGTCCCATTGGTAGTAACAACGCAGCCCGGTGGGCAGTTGATGCTCGACCATGCGCTGGCCGTAGTCATAGGCGAAGCGGCGTTGCACGTTTGCGTCGGTATCGCGAACTTCGGCCAGGTCGCCGCGAGAATCGTAGCTGTAACTGACAAGGGTTTCCCGGCTGTGATCGGGGTATAGGCGCTCGACTTGCTCCACTCGCGCCGGCCATTGCTGGCTGTAAACAAGTTCGACACGCACATGGTCGAACGTATCTCGTAAGTGGCTCAGCCGACCCTGTACGTCATAGTCGAGGAAGATTCGGTTGTCGTTGCGATCCCCCAATTGGCTAAGGCGCAGGCGTGAGGCGGTGCCTGGCGTTGGTTCGAATAGCCGATAGAGCCCGTCGACGCTTTCAATCAGTAGTTGGCCATTGGTATTGCGCCGTACGCTCAAGCCTTCTCCTGCGCTGAATACGGCACCGCCCAATGGGATGACGCCCATGTCGATCTGTCGCGCTTGCTCATCGGTATAGACCAGCCGTTCCCCACCTTCGGGGTGTACGCCAATCTCGACGCAGACCTCGTAGATCACGCTCCAGCTGGCACCGAACAGGCCGTCGCTACGCTCGTCCCGACTGTTGTAGTAGCGCTGCCACTCGATAGGGAGCAGGCCGGGCAGAGCGAAGTCCAGATCGTCTTCCCCATCAAGAATTTTCGCGCCAGTGGAGCTGTGTACCGGGTTGGGCGAGCCTGCGACTGCAGAAGTAATGGCATTGGTCACTTGGCTGGTGCCCCACGACACCAGTCCACCAACGACCATGCACGGCAGCTTGCTGAAAAACTTGGAGCCGCCACCACGTAGCATCAACAGTGCGGTCACCGCCAGCCCGACACCGGGTGTTTTGCCACTGCGGATCTCGCGCACCACCACGGGGCTTCCGCCAATACGCACGTTGCTGGAGATCATCCCCGACTCGACAATCGAGGCGTCGCAGGTGCTTCGATCACCGCTGCGGGCGGCCGGCTGACCGTTGATAGTGACCTTGCTGGAGCCTTCGGCAATAAACTGCGGCGGCATCGGGGGATGTTTGGTGCAGATCACAATATCCAGCGGTTTGGGTACTGCGCCTGGTGCAGGAACCGCCACTGTGGGCCGCCACATCTGCGAGAAGAAACCCTTGGCCATGTCAAGGTAGCTGGCTTCTTCGGGACTACCACCTTCGGCGGGTTGCGAACTGACTGGGCCGATAGCGCCTGCGGCACGTGCGGAGGGTATGCCGTTGGTAAAGGTGTTGTGGGAGCCTGTGGCGATGGTTGCCATCACCACAGGCGGGAATAACGCATTGCCTATCCAGTCACAAACCTTTGTCAGTCCCTTGTCCGCCCCCGTCTTGCTCATGCCTATACCGACGATGATGCCCACCACCGCGCCGAGCACAAAGCAGCCCAGACCGCCGGTAACGACGGTAATACCGGTGGCGGCCACAATCGCAGCAGTGGCGACGGCCGTAATAGCGATGTTGGCCGCAATTTCCAGCACGCCGCCCAAGATGTCGGCCATCGCCGAGGTGTGCAGCAGGCCGTCGCCGAGACGTGCCGCCCAGAGAGCGTCAGACATGGATGAGGGACTTCAAGGCTTGGGATTCAGTTGCAGGGTGCTTTTGATGGTTGCCCAATGGGCACTTTCAGCATCGCCCAGGGGTTGGGCTTTGACATAACTCAGGGCAAGCATCTGCCGAGTGCCGGGTATCACAAGCGCTAACTGGTATTGATGAATACGCTCGGTGCCCTTGCTGAACTGGTTATGCACTTCGATGGCGTCTATATCCTGCGCCGCGCCCACACGAAGTGCCTTGGCCGGTTGGTAGCGCAAGTCCTGTACCTGCTTCTCCAGCTTCGCCAGTTGCTCTTCGAAGTTGCTTTGCAGCGTTTCACCCTCATTCAGAAGGCTACGGCTGATGATCAACGACGTACCCAGAGCAGCGAACTTCAGGATATTGATGGAAGCATCTTGAACGTCATCGCTGGGCAGCGTGAATTGCAGTTCATTGAGTTGATAGGTCATGAAACGGAATCTCGTTATTGGCCGGAAGGCGGCTTGGGAAACATGGAATTGACGGCCGCGTCGATTTCACCCTTGACCCCTTGGCCCATGGGTGTGGTACCGCCTTTGCCGCCAATGTTCAAATGCAGATTGCCGCCGGTGTTGATCTCGGAGCTGCCTTCGGAATACACGTTGATCTGAACGCCGGTGAGATTGATCTGCCCGCTTGCATTGAGCTCCAGCACGCTTTTGCCACAGACCAGGCGCAGGTTTTCGCCCACTTCAATCAGGTAACTTTTACTGATGGCGTCTGTCTTGCTGAACCCCACCATGAGCATGTCGTCGTGCTTGACTGCGCGTACCCGGTCGTTGCCGACGGTCACGATTTCGTCATGCCCGATGCTTTTATTCCGGTCATGCCCCACCGAATGGCTCTCATCCACCTCCACCACGATGTCCTGGTTACGCTCGGCATGGATATACAGCTGCTCCAACCCCTTCTTGTCCTCCATGCGGATTTCATTGAAGTTTGCCGGCGTGCCGCCCTTGCTCGAACGGCTCTTCATGCCGCTTTGGGTGGCGTTTTCGGGCAGATCGTAAGGCACCGTCTGCTCAGCGTTGTACACCCGCCCAGTGATGATCGGCCGGTCGGGATCACCTTCCAGGAAACTCACGATCACTTCCTGGCCGATGCGTGGAATCTGCATTGAGCCCCAGTTTTTGCCGGCCCAGGATTGCGACACGCGAATCCAGCACGAACTGTTTTCGTTGGATTGATCGTGACGGTCCCAGTAGAAGTGCACCTTCACGCGGCCGTACTGGTCGGTCCAGATTTCTTCGCCTTTGGGGCCGACCACCAGCGCGGTTTGCGGGCCTTTGACCACCGGTCGATGGGTGGTGGCCAGGGTGCGGTAGCTTTGTTGCGCGGGGATGCAGGTCAGGCTGCTTTCAAACTGCGCCGAGCCGGAACCGCCGCCGCTTTCCAGGCTTTCCTGGACGATGTAGTAGCGGCAGCCGACGATCAGGTATTCGCGGTTCTGGTCCTGGCGACTGAAGCCGGTGAGGCTGAACAGATGACCGGAGCCGAGGCCGCGGGCATTGCCGGCGAACTCGATCTGTTCATGCAGGGTTTGCAGGGCTTCGATGCGGGTGCGTGCATAGTGTTCGCCGTCTGCGCTTTGCACGTAGGTGCCGGGGTAGTCGTACAGCGGGTAGTCGCCGGCGGTGTGCGGGCGCGGCATGGCCGAGCGCACGTCGATGCGGGCGCTGGGGCGCTGGAAGTCGTAGTCGTTAAGTTCCAGCGAGCCCGGCTGCACCTCCTGCGCCAGGTGCCAGTTATGCATGTGGTCGCGTTCGCGCTGCTGCTCATCCTTGGGGTAATACGGAATCGACGCGTAGCCCGGCACCGTGGTGTGGGCGCCATAGGCGTCGGCCAGTACCAGCACGTGACGGTCCTGTTCATGGCGGAAGTAGTAGTAGATGCCTTCCTGTTCCATCAAGCGGCTGACGAAATCGAAGCTGGTCTCGCGGTACTGCACGCAGTATTCCCACTCGCGGTACGGCCGGCTCAGGGCATCTTCGAAGTCGGAAAACCCCAGGTCGCGGAACACCTGCTTGATGATCTGCGGGATGCTCAGGTTCTGGAAAATCCGGCAGTCCGAGGTGCGGCTCAACAACCACAGCCACGGGCGCAGCGTCACCTGGTAACTGGCGAACTGGCCGCTGTCGATGTTCTGGCTGCAACGCGCGACGATGCCGTGGAAGTGCCGCTCGCCGCCGTCCGCCAGCTGCAGGCCGACGCTCATCGGTTTGCCCAGCAACTGGTTGAGGTCGATGTTGGCGTCCAGCGACGTCAGTTGCAGCTCATAGTTGAACAGCCGCCCCAGTTCTTCACCGCCACCCATTTCATTGAGCAGCAGCACATCCGGCCCGAGGGGGCTGGTGATCTTGGCCAAACGTGAGGCTTGGTTGAATAGCATCGGGAGTTCCGTAAATACCGTGATAACTGAAAAACGAATCCAATAAGGCGTTGGCTTGCTGTGGTGAGCAGGCTTGTCCTGCGCCGGGCTGCGAAGCCGCCCCTTTGGATTCTCAGTGAACCCTCAGGGCGCAGGTCAATCGTTGAACTGGTAGTGCAATTCGTTATCCCGCGTACTGATGCGCACACCCGCCAATGCCTTGCCCTCAAGCATGCGCGTAAGAAACTCACGGCTCATGTCCGGCAGCAGGCTGTTGGTGAGGATGGTGTCGATCATGCGCCCGCCGCTTTCGGTTTCGGTGCAGCGCGAGACGATCAGGTCGACCACCGCGTCGTCGTAGTCGAAGGCCACCTTGTGGGTATTCTCCACGCGCTTCTTGATGCGGTTCAGTTGCAGGCGGGTAATCGCCTTGAGCATCTCGTCGCTCAGCGGGTAGTACGGAATGGTCACCAGGCGGCCCAGCAACGCCGGCGGGAAAATCTCCAGCAGCGGCTGGCGCAGGGCCTTGGCAATCTCTTCCGGCTCGGGGATGTTCGCCGGGTCCTTGCACACGTGCGAGATCAGCTCGGTACCGGCGTTGGTGGTGAGCAGGATCAGGGTGTTCTTGAAGTCGATCACCCGGCCTTCGCCGTCTTCCATCACGCCCTTGTCGAACACCTGGAAGAAAATCTCGTGCACGTCCGGGTGGGCTTTTTCCACTTCGTCCAGCAGCACCACGCTGTAAGGCTTGCGCCGCACCGCTTCGGTCAGCACGCCGCCTTCGCCGTAGCCGATGTAGCCGGGTGGCGCGCCCTTGAGGGTCGACACCGTGTGGGCTTCCTGGAACTCGCTCATGTTGATGGTGATGACGTTCTGTTCACCGCCATACATGGCTTCGGCCAGCGCCAGGGCGGTTTCGGTCTTGCCCACACCGGAGGTGCCGGCCAGCATGAACACGCCAATCGGCTTGCTTGGGTTGTCGAGACCGGCGCGGGAGGTCTGGATGCGTTTGGCGATCATCTGCAAGGCGTGGTCCTGGCCGATGATGCGTTTTTTCAGGTGCTGATCGAGGTTGAGCACGGTTTCCAGTTCGTTGCGCGCCATGCGGCCCACCGGGATACCGGTCCAGTCGGCGACCACCGAGGCCACGGCCTGGTAATCCACGGTCGGCAGGATCAACGGGGTTTCGCCTTGCAGCGCGGTGAGGCGTTGTTGCAGGTCGACCAACTGGACGCGTAACTCATTGCTCTCGGTGGTACCGGCAGCACTGTCCACCACGCCGGCCTTTTCGCGCAGCGTCGCGCGAGTGGCGAGCAGTTCGTCCACCAGGGTTTTTTCTTCGGCCCAGCGGCTTTCCAGTGTGGCCAGGCGCTCGCGCTCGGCGCTCAACAAGGCTTCGCTGTTGCTCTGGCGTGCACCGATGGCGATGCCGATCGCATGCTCGCGGGCGATGATTTGCAGCTCGGTTTCCAGGGCTTCGATGCGGCGGCGGCTGTCGTCCACTTCCGCCGGCACTGCGTGCAGGCTGATGGCGACGCGGGCGCAGGCGGTGTCCAGCAGGCTCACGGATTTGTCCGGCAACTGACGCGCCGGGATGTAGCGGTGGGACAGCTTCACTGAGGCTTCCAGGGCCTCATCGAGGATCTGCACCTGGTGGTGTTTTTCCATGGTCGAGGCCACGCCACGCATCATCAGCAGGGCTTTGTCTTCCGACGGTTCAGCCACTTGCACGACCTGAAAACGGCGGGTCAGTGCCGGGTCTTTTTCGATGTGTTTTTTGTACTCGGCCCAGGTGGTGGCGGCCACGGTGCGCAGGGTGCCGCGCGCCAATGCCGGTTTGAGCAGGTTGGCCGCATCGCCGGTCCCGGCGGCGCCACCGGCACCCACCAGGGTGTGGGCTTCGTCGATAAACAGAATGATCGGCTTGGGCGAAGCCTGCACGTCTTCAATGACCTGGCGCAGGCGCTGTTCGAACTCGCCTTTCATGCTGGCGCCGGCTTGCAGCAGGCCCACATCGAGGCTGCGCAGTTCCACGTCCTTGAGCGCAGGCGGTACGTCACCGGCGACGATGCGCAGGGCGAAGCCTTCGACCACGGCGGTCTTGCCCACACCGGCTTCACCCGTGAGGATCGGGTTGTTCTGGCGCCGACGCATCAGGATATCCACCAACTGACGGATCTCTTCGTCACGCCCGACGATCGGGTCGAGCTTGCCGCTACGCGCCTGTTCGGTCAGGTCCACGGTAAAGCGCTTGAGCGCTTCCTGCTTGCCCATCGCGCTCGGTGCCATGGCGCCGCTGGCTTCGCCTGGAACACCGGCATTAAAGCCATCGCTGGCGCTGAGGGCGTTTTCCGGCGAGTCGCCGACGTACTCGTCAAAGCGTTCGCTCAGGGCCTCGGCCTTGATCTTGTCGAACTCCGACGACAAGCCCAGCAAAGCATGGCGCAGGCTTGGCGTCTTGAGGATACCCAGCACCAGGTAACCGGTGCGCACCTGGCTTTCGCCAAACATCAGGCTGCCATACACCCAGCCGCGTTCCACGGCTTCTTCCACATGGGACGACAGGTCGGTGATCGACGTCGAGCCGCGCGGCAGGCGGTCCAGGGCTTCGGTGAGGTCGCGGGCCAGGCGTGCCGGCTCCACGTTGAACTGGCGGATGATGCGGTGCAGGTCCGAGTCCTGCAGTTGCAGCAACTGGTGGAACCAGTGCGCCAGTTCCACATACGGGTTGCCCCGCAGTTTGCAGAACACGGTGGCGGCTTCGATGGCCTTGTAGGCCACGCTGTTGAGTTTGCCGAACAGTGCGGCGCGACTGATTTCACCCATGCTCTGGATTCCTTGAGGTGGTGGCTTGATCGGCGTAATGCCGGGCCAGGATTAGGTCGTTGGGGTCATGCTCGGGCGTGCCGAGCCAGGTGTTGAAGCCCAGGCGGAACTGGCCGTTGAGTTGCAGCGCCGGGACTTCGGGTTGTTGCAGAACCAGGTTCAAGTCCCAGTCCAACTCATGGCCCAGGTACTCGGCCACCCACGCCACCAGTTCATTGAACGGCTGGCGGCCGGGCAGCATGCCCATGTAGTCATCCAGCGTCAGCGGGCCCAGACGGATACGGAATTTGTGCTGGCGGTCCCAGACGTGGCTGCCCAGGCAAAAGTCCACGCCCAGTTGGTTGGCACTGACCCCGACGCGGCTGCGCTCGGGCAGTTCCAGCCATTGGCCGACGTACTCTTCGATCTCGACCGGCAGGCCGAAGTACTCACTGAGGATTGCCTTGAGGCCATCCGGGTAGCGGGTTTGCGCCGACAGGTGGCCGCTGTAATGCAGCTTCGCGGTATCCGGGATAAGGCCCTGATTGAGCAGGCTCGGCATGCCCCTGCCACTCAGTGCCGCCAGGCGCGCAGACCAGTAGTCATCGTCGGGACGGTCGTGGCTGACCGTCGGCCGCGCTTCGGCCCAGGCCCGGTAGAACAGACAGAGCAAACGGTGATGGAACACGTCCAGGAAGCGCTTGCTGGTGCTGTCGGCGTTATTGCGCTGGCGCTCACGTACGTACTCGGTGATGTGCAGCGGCAGCGGTCCGTTGGGACCGCCAAGGCCGAAGAAGAATTGCTCCAGGCGCGCCGGCTTGCCGTCGTTGCCGGGGTCAACCGACGCCAAGGTGGCCGGAGCGAAGGTGCAATCGGCCTGTTGCCCCAGGCGCAGTGGGTCATCGGCCAGGCGCAGGGAATGGCCCAGCCGTGGCAGGTCTGGCGATTCGCACTCGATACGTCGCAGCGCCTGGAAAAAGTCATATTCCCAGGGCTCCTGATGCATCGCATCCAGGGTACTCACAGGGTCGGACGACGTCCGGGCTTGGCTTTCCATCGCATGATCTCGCCGCGTTCGGTGGTACGGATCACCGTCTCGGTAAAACTGTTGATCGACACGTAGCGTGCCAGGAAGCGTTCCAATACCGCACCGAGCAGGAATACGCCGGTGCCGCGAAACGCGTTTTCATCGAATTCCAGGGTGATCTCCAGCCCGCGCCCAAACACGATCGGGCCGGGCATCGGCAGGCGTCGGGTCACGGCTTTGCTGCTGACCTCGCGCAGGCCTTCGATCTGCAATTGCAGGGCGGCGTCATTGCTGTCGCCGTACAGGCGCAGCAGTTCACGCAGGGCGCCGGCACCTTGGCCCTGTTCACTCAGCGACAGGTAATTGAGCGACAACTGGCTGATCAGGCGCCAGGCCTTGGCATCGTGGGCATGGCTGGCGCGCGGGCGGCTGGGGCCGGCGACGCAACGTACGGCCAGCACCGGGGCACTGTCGGCCAGGGTGAAGTCGGTCTTGCCATTGCCCACGCTCATGAACAACGGCAGGTCGCGGTTGGTGCACAACGCCGTCACGCCGAGTTGGCGCAGGTCGTGGCCGTACGGCGCCTGGCGGCTGTCCACCAGGCTGACGAAGGTTTCACTGCCCACGTAGGTCGAGCGCGGGCCGTTACGGCGCTGGTCGCTGGACAGCACGCGCGGTTCGCGGCGCACGGTGTAATAGGCCTGGTCGCGGCCGTAACGGGACGGATCGCGCACCGCGTAGAACGGCAAAAACGGCTGCTCCGGCCCAGTGCCGTGGCCGGTGATGCCGCTCAGGGAATGGATCTCGAAGTCCATCGGCCGCGTGCGGTCGGCGATCACATGGTGTTCGTTGACCCGGTCGGACAGGTGGATGCGATCAACGCGTTTGGGGAACAGGTTGATCGCTGGCGTGCAGAACGGCAGAAACTGCGCCGCGCCGACGCTGCCTTCCAGGTTCGGCTCGTGACGGTCGAACAGCACGATCAGCTCCAGCTCCTGGCCGTCGCAGCGTTTGACCGCGCGGCTCAGATGGGCGAACTCGACGAACAGGAAGCGGTGGGGCAGGGCGAAGTATTCCTGCAACAACCGATAGCCCTGGAACGCCCGAGCCACCACGGGCATGGCCGCGTCGGCATCGTCAAAGCCGCGTGAGCGCAATGCGTCCTGAGGCAAGCGCTCGACCCAGTCACCCCCGGGCTTGCGCGCAAACACCGCACAGGCGTTGCCCAGCAATTGCTCGTAGAGGCGGAACGGTTGCTCATCGGCGCCGCTGAGGTACAGCGGCAAGGTGTCCAGGTCGAGGCTGCTGAACGGCAATTCGGCACCGGTGCGCAAGGTCAGGCGCAAACCGGCCTTGGCTTTGGGCTCGCTGGCGGCCAGGCGGCCGAGCACGGCGGCCGGGTTGCCGAAGTACTCGGCGTTGCTGACCTGCAAGGGCCACAACGTCACCGGGTGGGCGGTGCGGTACTCGCAGCAGGTCTGGGTTTCGCGGCCCAGGGCGGCGCGCAATACGGTGTCGCGGGGCAGGGGGAAACCACTGGCCAGGGAGCCTTCATCCGGGTCGGTCTGCAACTGCACCACGGTCATCGACGGCGTTGGCGCCAGGTAGTGCGGGTAGGCGATTTCCAACAGGTTGTGGGTGAAGGTCGGGTACTCGGCGTCAAGCTTGAGCTGCACGCGGGCGGTGAGGTAGGCAAAGCCCTCGAGCAAACGTTCGACGTACGGGTCGGCGCAGTCCATGCCGGACAGGGTCAGCCGACTGGCGATCTTCGGGTATTCCTTGGCGAACTCGGCGGCGCTTTCGCGCACGTGGTGCAGTTCCTTGTTGTACAGCTCCAGCAGGCGCGGGTTCATGGGCGTCTCCGCTGGTCGGCATTCACGACGCGTACGTGGCCGGACTCCAGGTCCAGGTCGGTTTGCAGCAACAGGCGCAACGGCACCGGCTGGGCCCACAGATCGCCTTCGATCTCGAAACTCAGCGCGTTGTGGTTCATCTCGCCATGGCCGACACGTGCTTTGACGCGCAGGGTGTGGCGCAGGATGCGTGGCTCGAAGGTGGCGATGGCCTGGTAGATCAGGGCTTCCAGCGCTTTGATATCGACACTGGAAACGCTGTTGCCCGCCAGCGCCGGCAGGCCGTAATTGACCACCGAGGTGCCTGCCGGGGTGTGCAGGGTGGCATCGGCATCGAGCAACGACGTGGTGTTGAGCAGCCACGCCAGGTCGCGCAAAACCGAGGCTTTCAATTGGGTCAGGGACAGCACGCGTTTGTCGGCGCTTTCCTTGGGGTTGGTTGGATCGTCGTCAGTCAGCCGGTCCAACAAGGACGGTTGCAGACGGTCGCGGGAAGCGATTTCAGTGACCACCAAAGCAGCTCCACGGACGGGGTGTGAGAGGGACGGGGTTCGGCAGGGCCAGGTGCCTGGGGCCGCGGCACAGGGCCGCGGCCGCCAGAGCTATCAGCGTTTGGTGTTGGAACGGATGTTCCAGCCAAACTTGATCGCGCCGCCGTCTTTGGTGCCGTCAGCTTTCTGCGGCTGATAGTCGACCATCACTTGGGCGAAGTTCAGCGTGACGTTTTCGGTCAGGCGGTCATCGGTGCCCGAACCGCCGGTGCTCAGAGACGTCACCAGCACTTCTTCCAGGTTGATCACCATGTACTCGACCTGACTTTCACCGCCGGCCTTGCGCACGGTCAGCTTGACCTTGTCGATGTGCTTGCCGCTGGCGCAGTGCATCATCAGGTTCGGCGAAGCCTTGTCGACGTACTTGGTCAGCGACAGGTCCTGGATATTCACCTTGCCGGCGCCGCCGCCACCGCCTACGTGCATGTTGCCGGACTGGGCCATGCCCCAGCTCCAGTTCAGTACGTCGATTTCGTCCTTGTGGGCCTTGTCCATGGACTCGCCCTTGATGTCGCCGATCTTGATGAAAATATCAACAGCCATGTTTTCTCCCTGTGTGGCACGGGCCACTCGATTTGGTGATCGTTCCCACTATCTGCGTGGTAACGCATCCTGTGACGCTCTGCGTCACTGGGACGCGGAGCGTCCCGGGCGACATTCCCACGCGGAGCGTGGGAACGAGCGAGTTATGCGCTTTTGGCCGAAGGCAGCTTCGATACCAGGCGCAGCGAAACGGTCAGCCCTTCAAGCTGATAGTGCGGACGCAGGTAGAACTTGGAGTTGTAGTAACCCGGGTTGCCTTCGACGTCTTCCACGATCACCTCGGCGGCGGCCAACGGGTGCTGGGCCTTAGTGGTTTCGGTGGAGTGCGCAGGATCACCGTCGACGTAGTTGAGGATCCAGTCCTGCAACCAGCGCTGCATCTCGTCCTTCTCTTTGAAGGAGCCGATCTTGTCGCGCACGATGCACTTCAAGTAGTGAGCGAAACGGCACGTGGCGAACAGGTACGGCAGGCGCGCGGCCAGGTTGGCGTTGGCGGTGGCGTCCGGGTCATCGTATTCGGCCGGCTTCTGCAGCGACTGGGCGCCGATGAACGCGGCGAAGTCGGTGTTTTTCTTGTGCAGCAGCGGCATGAAACCGTTCTTCGCCAGTTCCGCTTCACGGCGGTCGCTGATGGCGATCTCGGTCGGGCACTTCATGTCCACGCCGCCGTCATCGGTCGGGAACGTATGCGCGGGCAGGTTTTCCACTTCGCCGCCCGATTCCACGCCACGGATGCGCGAGCACCAGCCGTAGTGTTTGAACGAGCGGTTGATGTTCACGGCCATCGCGTAGGCGGCGTTGGCCCAGGTGTACTTGGAGCTGTCGGCACCGTCGGTGTTTTCTTCGAAGGCGAAGGCTTCAACCGGGTCGGTCTTGGCGCCGTATGGCAGGCGCGCCAGGAAGCGCGGCATGGTCAGGCCGATGTAGCGCGAGTCTTCCGATTCACGCAGCGAACGCCAGCCGGCGTATTCCGGGGTGGTGAAGATCTTGGTCAGGTCGCGTGGGTTCGACAGTTCCTGCCACGAGCCCATGCCCATCACGGTCGGCGAAGCCGCAGCGATGAACGGGGAGTGCATGGCGGCGCAGACTTTCGACAGCTCGCCCAGCAGCTCGACATCCGGCGGGGACTGGTCGAAGTAGTAGTCGCCGACCAGGCAGCCGTACGGTTCGCCGCCGAACTGGCCGTATTCTTCTTCGTACATCTTCTTGAAGATCGGGCTCTGGTCCCATGCGGTGCCCTTGAATTTCTTCAGGGTCTTGTGCAGGTCCGGCTTGGAGATGTTGAGCACGCGGATCTTCAGCTGCTCATCGCTCTCGGTGTTGTTGACCAGGTAGTGCAGGCCACGCCAGGCGCTTTCCAGCTGTTGGAAGTCCGGGTGGTGGATGATCTGGTTGACCTGGGCAGTCAGCTTGGCGTCGATGGCGGCGATGATCGATTCGATCGATTTGATCGCGTCGTTGGACACCAGGTCAGTCTGGGCCAAGGCCTGTTCAGCCAGGGTGCGCACGGCTGTTTCCACGGCTTCGCGGGCGCGCTCGGTCTTGGGCTTGAACTCTTGCATCAACAGCGAGGCGAACTCGCTGGTTTCTTCGGTAGCGCCCAGGTTCGGCGCGCCTTCGCGGGCGGTATTGTCAGTCATGATTATTGGTCCCCTGCAGGCTTAGGCGCACTGGCAAGTGCCTGAAGCAGTGCCGGGTCCTTGATCGCCTTCATGATGATTTCTTCAGCGCCGGTCTTGCCGTCCATGTAGGTCAGCAGGTTGGCCAGCTGGGTGCGGGCTTCGAGCAATTGGTTCAGCGAGTCGACCTTGCGGGCCACGGCGGCCGGGCTGAAGTCGTCCATGCTTTCGAAGGTGATGTCCAGGCTCAGGTTGCCTTCGCCGGTCAGTTCGTTCGGCACGTGGAACGCCACGCGCGGCTGCATGGCCTTGAGGCGGGAGTCGAAGTTATCGACGTCCACTTCAAGGAACTTGCGGTCCGCCACCGGGGCCAGAGGCTCGGCAGGCTTGCCGGCGAGGTCGGCCATCACACCCATCACGAAGGGCAGCTGGACCTTTTTCTCGGCGCCGTAAAGCTCGACGTCGTACTCGATCTGCACTCGAGGCGCGCGGTTGCGCGCGATGAATTTCTGAGAACTTTGCTTCGCCACGTTGCTGCTCCTGGTCGCTTGAGCGACGGTGTTGTTACTGCAAGGCCGGGCGGTTTATTCGCCGTCCGGGCCACGCAGGTTTTCAAATTGGGACATGCCATCGGGGATCAGATTGCGCACGATCGCCGCAAAATCGGCATGCACCAGATGCTTCGCCCGGTTCAACAGCACCGGCAGCGGGCTCGAAGGCTCGTGGCGGGTGTAGTACGCAAGGATCTTGTCGAGGCTGCGCACCACGTCATCACGGCTGGCGATATCGCCAGCCGGGCGCGGTGCGGCAGGGGCAGCGGCGTACTCGACCGAGGGGGCACTGTCGTCACTGACGGCCTCGGGTTCGCTGCTGCCTTGGGGATCTGGAACTGCTTGATTGAGCACTTGCAGCGCCTGCTTGAGCGGTTGCTTCAACAGGCTGAGGTCCACGCCCTGGGCGGAACCGACCTGATCGCTGACCTGCTGCTCGATCGCCTCGCAGGCTGCACGCGCGGCGCTCAAGGCGTCGCGGGTGGCTTGCAGGTGCTCGGGGTCGCTGTCGAGGAACGCGGCGTTCAGTTGCTGGGCGCCGAGCTGTTCGTCGGGGAAATTCATCAGGCCGCTGGCATTCAGCGCGGCGCGCAGGCTCACGGGGCCAAAGGTGCGCGAGCGCGTGAGGATGCTTTCGCGCAGCAGGCGAATGGTCGTGTCGCTGGTCAGGCCGGACAGGGCATTGATGCGTACGGTCGGGTCGTTATCGTCGTCGGCATCCAGGCGTGGATGCAGCTCGGCCCAGTATTGGCGCAGCAGCGCGTCGATCAACGTGAGGACCTGCGCCAGCCCGGCCACGCCCTGGAGTGCGAGGGAGCTTTGCAGCAGGAAATGGGTGATGCGCAGGTCTTTGCTGCGCTGCAACAAGTCGAGGCTTTGCTGCTGGATGCTGCGCCAGTCCGGCGGTTCAGCGGGCAGGATGGAGTCACCCATGCTGCGCTCGGGCTGGCCTTTGGCATCACGCTCCAATTGGAGAAATTGCGCGTCATATTCCATGTCTTCGCCACAGGGCGAAGTCGCGGAAACGGCGGCGAGCAGCAACGGCACATCCACTGAAATTGATCTCCCTATCAGCCCGTTAGATGACGGGCAATTCATGCATTAGTTGCGTAATGAACTTTGCATGTTTTCTTGGTCATATAAGCACAGCGCTACTAATGTGCCATCATTGGTATTCAAGAAGTTGTGCATTTTTGGTGTAGTACTTAGGCCTTGTCAAGGTAAGCTATTCGCCCTCTGTGACAGATGTGCGGTGCTTAACAACCTGCGCGACTGGTGGGTCGAACGGCGTACCGGGACAGGATTTTTGTCATAGAGCCCGGTTAAGATCAGCGATCATGCTGGCATCAGCAGGTTGTGGACGGTCGATTGCACGACCTGATGGGGATCTCTCGGGGGACACCGCTCCGGGAGTCGACCGCGCGCGAAGTATCAGCAAGGAGGCAAGATGTCGCTGTGTTTGACTATCACTAGTTATCACAAGATTACCCCAGGGCAGTGCGCCGAAAAGTCCATGAATCAGGGCTCGATGGCGATCGGCCGCAGCTCGGATAATGACTGGGTATTGCCTGACCCTGAGCGTCTGGTGTCTTCACAGCATTGCGTTATTCAATACAAAGATGGCCGTTATTATTTAACCGATAACAGTACAAACGGTGTGGAGTTGGTTAACGCCGGTATCCGCTTGCGCCGAGGTACCAGCGAGCTGCTGCACGATGGCGAGTTGATCCGCATCGGCGATTACGAGATCCAGGCGCGTATCGATTTCAACGTGCAGGCCGTCGACAGCCAGCCGTTTGCCGGCGAGTCACCCAACAGCTTTGAAGCCTTGATGGGCGCCGTGGTGAGTGCGCCGGTGGCGACCCCGGTGATCGCGCCGCAGTTCCACGGCGCTTCGTCGATGGACACCCTGCCGGACCTGTTCGACTTCATCAGCCCCACCGCCGTGCCGCCGCCCACCGTGCCGGACCATGTGCCGTCCCAGCAACACGACTTCCGCCCGCCGACCCCCGTGGCCGTGCCGGTGGTCGAAGCCCCCGTGGCCTCGGGCGCGGTGATTCCCGAAGACTGGGACCTGTTCGGCGACACGCCCGTGCCGGTCGTCAGCGTTGCCCCGCCGCCCGCGCCCGCCGTCCCGTCGCCACCCCCTGCACCGGTCATGGCGCCGCCACCTGTGGTCGAGCCTGTGCTCCCCGTGGCGGACACCGCGCAACAGCCTGATCTGCTGCACGCCTTCCTGCGCGGCGCAGGTCTGGACCAACTGCGCCTGGACAAAGCCCAGGCCGAGGCGCAGATGGAAACCATCGGCCGCAGTTACCGGCTGATGGTCGAAGGCCTGATCGACGTTCTGCGTGCCCGCGCCAGCCTCAAGGGCGAGTTCCGCATGCAGCAGACGATGATCCAGCCCGCCGAAAACAATCCGTTGAAATTCGCCCCGAATGCCGACGAAGCATTACTGCTGCTGCTTCGTCACGGCAACCAAGCGTTTATGGCGCCGGACGTGGCCGTGCGTGACAGTTTCGACGACTTGCGCGCCCACCAGTTGGCCGTGATGGCCGGGGTGGAAGCGGCGATCAAACACCTGTTCACGCGGTTCGAGCCGGCCCAACTGGAAGCGCGCATGGGCAAGCCCGGCGGGCTGTCGAGCATTTTCAACGGCTCGCGTCAGGCCCAGTACTGGCAGCAGTTCACCGAGCTCTACGGCAATATTTCCCGTGAGGCCCAGGAAGACTTCCAGGACCTGTTCGGCCGCGAATTCAGCCGAGCCTACGAAGAACACAGCGCACGACAGCGGCGCTGACAGCACGCCGCAACAATGGATCAACGGATAGTTAAGTACGTCATTGAGGACGCAGGATGATTCCCAGGTTTTTACTCGCAGTCGCCACCGCGCTGCTGCTGACGGCGTGTGCCAAGGACGCCGTCAAACCCCAGGCCCCCGCTGAGGCAGACGCGGACACCGCCGCCGTCGAACTGCACTTCCACGCGATTTCCGGGCTCAACCCCGGCGCCAATGGCCAGGCCGCCCCGGTACGGGTGCGCATTTTCGAACTGAAAAACGCCGCCACCTTCGGCCGTTCCGACTACTTCGCCCTGGCGGACCGCGCCCAATCCACCCTCGGCCTGGACCTGTTGGACCAGGATGAAGTGATGGTGCAACCCGGCCAGCAGTTGAGCATTCAGCGCGACCTCGACCCGTCCACGCGCCAGATCGGCTTGCTGGTGGGGTACCGCGAATTGGACCGCGCGCAATGGCGCACGGTGATCAACGTGCCCGCCCGCCAGTACACCGAATACCAGATCAGCCTTGATGTGCGTGCCGTGCGCGCCGACGTCGTGGTTACCCCATCCAGCCCTGCCCAATAAGAAGCAATCGGAGCCCCCATGTCCTGGAACAATCGTGTGGTCTGGTCGGAAGGCATGTTCATCGGAACGCAGCACTTCCAACAGCATGACCGTTACCTGGAAAACCTGATCGACGCCCGCAGCCGCCCGCTGTCCGCAGGTGCCTGGGGCTTTTCCGAGTTGTTGATCGACCAGGGCCTGCTGGCCCAGGGCAAGCTGGCCATCCTCTCGGCGCGCGGCCTGTTGCCCGACGGCACGCCGTTCAATATCCCCCAGGATGACCTGGCGCCAAGCCCGCTGAACATTGACGACAACCTGCGTGACGGCCTGGTGTACCTGGCCTTGCCACTCAAGCGCGCCGGCGCGCGTGACACGGTGGACGAGGGCGAAGCCCTGGAAGCCGCGCGTTACGTGAGTCAGGTGCGCGAAGTGCGCGACGACAACGCCCCGTTCGAAAACCGCGCGCCGGTAGCCGTGGGGTCGCGGGCGTTGCGCTTGCTGACCGCCCAGGACGGCATCAGCGACTACGCCGCCCTTGGGCTGGTGCGCATCAAGGAAAAGCGCGCCGACCGCGCCTTGGTGCTGGACGACAGTTACATCCCGCCGATATTGGACGTGGTCGCGAGCAAGCCGCTGACCGCGTTTCGCAGCGAGTTGCTGGGCCTGTTGCACCAGCGCGGCGAAGCCCTGGCCGGTCGCGTGGTCGCGTCGGGCGCGGGTGGCGCCTCGGAGATCGCCGACTTCATGCTGCTGCAACTGGTCAACCGTGCCCAGCCGTTGATCCAGCATTTGAGCCAGTTGAGCCCGCTGCACCCGGAACGCTTCTTCAGCGAACTGGTGAGCCTGGCCGGTGAGTTCTCGACCTTTTCCACCTCGGGCCGTCGCCCTCAGGAATACCCGCAGTACCAGCACGACGACCTGGCGCTGAGCTTCGCCCCGGTGATGGCGGCCCTGCGCGAAGCGCTGTCGATGCTGATCGACAGCAAAGCCACGCCAATCCCGATCGTGGAGAAAGCTTATGGCATCCACGTGGCGATGCTGGCGGACAAAACCCTGCTCGACAGCGCCAGTTTCATCCTGGTGGTGCGCGCCGACGTGCCCGGCGAAACCCTGCGTGGCCGCTTCGGCCAGCAGAGCAAGGTCGGTGCGGTGGAGCACATCCGCGACATGGTCAACCTGCAACTGCCAGGTATCGGCCTGCTGCCCTTGCCGGTGGCGCCGCGCCAACTGCCGTACCACGCGGGCAGCACCTATTACGAGCTGGACCGGGGCAGCGAGCACTGGCAACAGCTGAGCACTTCCGGCGGTTTTGCCTTCCACATCGCCGGGCAGTTCCCGGGTTTGAACCTGGCCTTCTGGGCGATCCGAGGATAATCCGCGATGCATCCCAATGATGACGACCGCACCCAGTTCATGCCGCGCCCCGGTGGCCGTGCGCCGGAGCCTGCGCGCGCCGAACCGGCCGCTTTGTCGATGCCGGCGGCGCCGATGCTCACCGGCAAAAGCCAGGGCCTCAACCCGCTGGAAAGCGCCGCCGGGCCGCTGCTGGCCTTGCTGACACGCCTGCGCAACACCATCGCCCACCCCGCGCCGGCCAGCCTGCGCGCGCAGTTGCTGGCGTACCTGCGCCAGTTCGAAGAACGCGCCGAAGCCGCCGGTGTGGCGCGCAACGAAGTGCTGCTGGCCCGCTACGCGCTGTGTACCGCCCTCGATGAAGCGGTGTTGAGCACGCCCTGGGGCAGCACCAGCGAGTGGGGCAAACAAAGCCTGCTGATCACCGTGCACAACGAAGCCTGGGGCGGCGAAAAGGTCTTCCAGCTACTCGACCATTGCCTGCAAAGCCCACGGGAACGGCTGTATCTGCTGGAGCTGTTGTACCTGTGCATGTGCCTGGGGTTCGAAGGCCGCTACCGCGTAATGAACGACGGCCGTAGCCAGCTCGAAGCCCTGCGCGAGCGCACTGCCGCCGCGATTCGCAGCGCCCGTGGCGACCACGAACGCGAGCTGTCGCCGCACTGGCGCGGCGTGACCGTGGCCCGTGATCGTCTGGCGCAATTCATGCCGCCGTGGATCGCCGTGGCAATCGGCCTGGCGCTGCTGCTGGCCTTGCTGTTCACCTTGCGCCTGCTGCTCGCGGCGCAGGCCGAACCGGTGTTCAAGAACATCCATGCCCTGGGCGAGATCCCGGTGCAGGCCATCGACCGTCCCGTGGCGCAGCCCAAGGTCATCGAACGGCCGCGTCTGGCCGGCTTCCTGGCCGAAGACATCAAGGCCGGGCGTGTGGCTGTGGAAGATAAGGTCGACCGCTCGGTGGTGACCATTCGTGGCGATGAGCTGTTCGCGTCGGCCAGTTCCAGCATTGTCGATGCCTACCAGCCGCTGATGCTGCGCATCGCCGATGCCATCCGCAAGGTCAAGGGACAGGTGCGCGTCACTGGCCACAGCGATAACCGCCCGATCGCCACGCTGCGCTTCCCGTCCAACTGGGCGTTGTCTGAAGCGCGGGCCAAGTCGGTGCTGGAGATCCTTGCGGCCAAGACCGGCCAGGCGGATCGCTTCAGTGCCGAGGGCCGAAGCGACACCGAGCCGCTGGCCACCAACAGCACTGCCGAAGGCCGCGCCCGCAATCGTCGGGTTGAAATCACCGTATTGGCGGAGGGCGTCGAGTGAAGGCGTTTTTCAGTTTCATGATTCGCTGGGTGATCCCGTTGCTGGGTCTGATCGCCCTGAGCCTGATCATCTGGTTTGTGGGGCCGCTGCTTGACGCGCTGGTACCCGAAGGGCGCCGTTGGGCGCTGATCGTTCTGGTGTTCGCGGTGTGGATCACCTACCGCGTGTTCTGCATCATCCAGGCGCGCCGCCAGGCCGCCGAAGTGATGCGCAGCCTGGCCGCAGAGACGCCGGCCGACCCGAACAGCGTGGCCACCGCCGAAGAGCTGTCGACCCTGCGCCAGCGCATGGACGAAGCCCTCGCGTTGCTCAAGAAAGCCAAGCTCGGCGGTGACGAACGCCGCAATCTCTATGAGCTGCCGTGGTACGTGATCATCGGCCCACCGGGCTCGGGCAAGACCACTGCGCTGGTCAATTCCGGCCTGCACTTTCCGTTGGCTGCCCAGTTGGGCGCTGGTGCGGTACGCGGTGTCGGCGGCACACGCAACTGCGATTGGTGGTTTACCGATCAAGCCGTGTTGCTCGATACCGCCGGCCGCTACACCACCCAGGACAGCAACTCCACGGTGGATAAAGCCGCCTGGCTGGGCTTCCTCGACCTGCTGAAAAAGCAACGCTCGCGCCGCCCTATCGACGGTGCCTTCATTGCCATCAGCCTGTCGGACCTGTTGCTCGGTACCGACGCCGAACGCGCTGCCCACGCGGCCGCGATTCGCCTGCGTATCCAGGAGCTGTACACCCAATTGGGCGTGCGCTTCCCGATCTACCTGATGCTGACCAAGCTCGACCTGGTGCCCGGCTTCATGGAGTTCTTCGACAACCTGAGCAAGGAAGAGCGCGCCCAGGTGTGGGGCATGACCTTTGCCCTGGACGACGGCAAAAACAGCGACAGCCCGCTGGCCCATTTGCAAAGCGAATTCGCCGGCCTCGAGCAGCGCCTCAACGAACGTCTGGTGGAGCGCCTGCAACAGGAACGCGACCCGGCACGGCGCGACCTGATCTACGGCTTCCCGCAGCAGTTCGGTGCATTGAAAGACTGCCTGCAAAGCTTCCTCGAAGGCGTATTCAAACCCAACGCGTTTGAAGAGCGTGTGTTGCTGCGTGGTGTGTATTTCACCAGCGGCACCCAGGAAGGCAGCCCGATTGACCGTCTGATCGGTGCCATGGCCCAAAGCATGAACCTGGATCGCCAGCACCTGGCGCGCCAGAGCGGCACCGGGCGCAGTTACTTCATCGAAAAACTCTTCACCGCCGTGGCGTTCGCCGAGCGCGGGCTGGTGGGCGTCAACCCGAAAGTCGAGCGGCGGCGCAAGTGGATTGCCCGCGGTGTGCTCGCGGCCACCGTGGCGTTGGTGGTGGTGGTCAGCGGCCTATGGTGGGTGAGCTATCGTGCCAACCAGGCGTATATCGCCCAGGTCGATCAGAAGGTCGCGCCCCTGGGCCAGACCGTGCAGAACCTGAGCCCGGCGCAACGCGAAGTGCTGGCCGTGCTGCCGTTGCTCAATGCGGTGAAAAACCTCGCGGGTGATTCGCCAGACTGGTCCGAAGGCCTGGGGCTGTACCAGGGCGACATGCTCGAAGCCGAATCCGCCAGCGTGTACCGCAAGCTGCTGATCGCGGTCTTCGCGCCACGGCTGGTGACGCGTATCGAAGAACAACTGCATGGCGGCGGCAACTCGGACTTCCTTTACGAGGGTCTCAAGGCCTACCTGATGCTGGCCGACAACGAGCACTACGACCCGGACTTCATCAAGGCCTGGATCGCCCTGGACTGGGACCGCAACCTGCCGCGCGATCTGCCGGCCGATCAGCGCCAGGCGTTGACCGGGCACTTGCAGGCACTGTTCGAACGCCACCCGCCGAGCGCGCGCCTGGACCCACGGCTGATCGACGACCTGCGTCGCCAACTGCAGCAGTTGCCGGTGGCCCAGCGTGTCTACGACCGCGTCAAACGGCAGAAACTGCCCGACGGCATCCCGGACTTTCGCCTCAATGAAGCCGCTGGTCGCGACGCCGCGCTGGTGTTCAGCCGTAAAAGTGGCAAGCCGCTCGGCGAGCCGTTGAGCGGGTTCTTCACCGCCAAGGGCTATCGCCAGGCGTTCCTGTTGAGCAGCCTGAACCAGACCGGCACCCTTGCGGAGGAGCAGTGGGTATTGGGCCGTGAACAGGCCGATCAACAGAACGTGGTGAGCCTGGCCGCCGATGTGCGGCGCCTGTACTTTCAGGACTATCAGCGGCAGTGGGATGCGTTACTGGCGGATATCGACTTTGTGCCGATTACCAGTGTCGCCCAGGCGGCCGACGTACTGCGGGTGATCTCCGGGCCGAGTTCGCCGCTGAAAAAGCTGCTGGTGGCGGTGGCCAGGGAAACCGATCTGCAGGCTGAAGAACGCCAACTGGCCGCCAAAGGTGTGCCGGTGGAAGGTGGTGTGGACAAGCTCAAGGAGCGGCTTGGCAGCCTGCTCGGTCAGGAGCAACCCACCGCCAATGCGCCGCAGGCAGCGGATGATCCGGTGACCGCGCACTTTGCCGAGCTCAACAGCATCGTCAGCAAAAACGAAGGCGAGCCGGCGGCCATCGACGGCCTGCTGGCGGACATGAACGCGTTGTATGTGCAGGTCAGTGCCATGGTCGGCGCCAGCGGCGATGCGTTGCTCGGCGAGGCCAAGAACCAGGCCGCTGCGGCCGCCACGCGGGTCAGCCTGAATGCCGAACGCCAGCCGCCGTTGGTGCAGGGCATGGTCAAGTCGGTGGTCAACTCCACCACCAACAGCATGATGGGCGGGGTGCGTAACCAACTGAACGCAGCCTGGGTCAGCGAAGTGGTCAACGTGTATCGCCAGTCGCTGGCCGGGCGCTATCCGATGTCGCCGGGCAGCGCGCGCGATGCCACCCTGGATGACTTCGGCCAGTTCTTCGGTGTGGGCGGGGTGATGGATAACTATTTCCGCAAATACCTGCAGCCGTACGTGGACACCTCCGCGCAGACCTGGCGCTGGCAGCCGGGCGCGGCGCAGAAGCTGGGGATTGCGCCGGGGGTGCTGCAAACCTTCCAGCGCGCGGCGACGATTCGTGATGCGTTTTTCCGCGCCGGCGGCACCCAGCCTATTGTGCGTTTCGAGCTAAAGCCGGTGTCGATGGACCCGACCATCACCCAGTTCCTGCTCGACCTGGACGGCCAGCAATTGAGCTACGACCACGGGCCGAGTCGCCCGGTGGCGATGCAATGGCCGAACCCCGGCAGCATTGGCGTGGTGCGTCTGTCGATCATGCCGCCGTCGGCCAGTGGCCGGTCCGGCGTGACGCTGGACGGCCCGTGGGCGTGGTTTCGCCTGCTGGAGCAATCTGATCTCACCGCCGGCAATTCGCCGGACCGCTTCAACCTGCGCCTGCGGGTAGACGGCGCGAGCATCGCTTACGAGCTGCGCGCCAACAGCGCGTTCAACCCGTTCAAGAGCCGTGTGCTCAGCGGCTTCAGCCTGCCGGAGCGGCTATGACGGTGGTGGGTTTCTACGGCAAGTTGGCCAGCCGCGGAGACTTTGTCAGCCGTGCTTTGCCCCAGAGTTTTGTCGGTCCGTGGGACAGCTGGCTGGCCGAGGGTTTGCTCGCCAGCCAAAACAGCCTGGGTGCTGACTGGCTCAACGCGTACCTGGTCAGCCCGTTGTGGCGCTTTGTTCTGGCGCCGGGCGTGTGCGGACCGGACGCGGCCGCGGGTGTGGTGATGCCGAGCATCGATCGGGTGGGGCGTTATTTCCCCCTGGCAGTGGTGGCCTTGCTCGACCACGACACCAACCCGGCCTCCCTGGTGGGCGGCCCGGACACCTGGTTCGAGCAGGCCGAAGAGCTGCTGCTCAGTACGCTGGATGCCGGCGCCAGCTTTGAAAGTTTTAACGAAGGCCTCGACAACCTGGGCATCCCGGCCAGTGAACAGCGCGCCATGGACAGCCGCTTTGCCGGCCTGCAGCGCGTCGCCGCGACGCAGCCCCACAGCCGCATGACCGCGCTTGCCGAACAGGCCTGCGACGGTGCCAGCCTGTGGTGGGGGCGTGGTTCGGAACGTATTTCCCCTGGTTTATTGCGGTGTCAGGGCTTGCCTGCCGCCAGTGATTTTGCGCAGTTTTTGCTCGGACAAGAAGGTGTGGTGTAGATGGGGGCGACGTACAAATCGGCGAGCAAAAGCCATGTGGGCATGGTCCGTCAGGTCAACGAAGACGCCTGCCTTGACCTGCCGGAAAACCGTCTGTGGGTAGTGGCCGACGGCATGGGCGGGCATGCGGCGGGCGATTATGTCAGCAGCCTGATTGTCGACAGCCTGCGCAATGTGCCGATGGGTCGCTCCCTCGACGAATACTCGGCAGCCCTGCGCAATGACCTGATCCGCATCAACGCCGCCGTGCGCGAAGAAACCGCGAACCGTGGCGTGACCATGATGGGCAGCACCGTGGTGGTGCTTGCCGCACGCGGTTTACGTGGTGTGTGCCTGTGGGCCGGTGACAGTCGCTTGTATCGCCTGCGCGACGGCGTGCTCGAAGGCCTCTCGCGCGATCACAGCTACGTGCAGGACCTGCAAGACAGCGGCCTGCTCAGCGAAGCGGATGCCCGCGTGCATCCGCGCGCCAATATCGTCACCCGCGCGGTGGGCGTGGAAGCCCAGCTCGAGGTGGCGGTGCTCGACCTGCTGATCGCGCCGGGCGACAGCTACCTGCTGTGCAGCGACGGCCTGAACAAGACCGTCGAAGATCACGAAATCCGCGAAGTGCTCAGCCACGACGCGCCGGATGAAATCGTGCGCAGCCTGGTGCATCTGGGGCTTAATCGGGGCGCGCCGGACAACATCACCGCCATCGTCGTGAAGGTATCGGCATGAACATTGTGATTCCGGGCTACGACATCGAAGGCGAGATTGGCGAAGGCGCCATGGCCAGCGTGTACCTGGCGACCCAGCGCTCGCTGGAGCGCAAGGTGGCGCTGAAGGTGATGGCGGCGGCGCTGGCGGCCGATCCGACGTTTTGCGAGCGTTTCCTGCGCGAAGGCAAGACCCTGGCGCGCCTGTCGCACCCGCACACCGTGACCATCCATGACATCGGCAATGTCGGTGAGCTGTATTACATGGCCATGGAATACCTGCCCAATGGCACGCTCAAAGAGCGCATCGCCGCTGGCATGACACCTGAGCAGGGCGTGACGCTGATCCGCCAGATCGCCTCGGCCTTGGGTTACGCCCATGCCCAGGGCCTGGTGCACCGTGACGTCAAACCGGCGAATATCCTGTTTCGCGCGGACGGCACGGCTGTGTTGTCCGACTTCGGCATCGCCAAATCACTGGACGATCGCACTCAGTTCACCCAGGCCGGGTTTGCCGTGGGCACACCGAGCTACATGAGCCCGGAGCAGGCGCGGGGCCAGGAGATCGACGGCCGCGCCGACCTGTATGCGCTGGGCGTGGTGATGTATGAAATTCTGGTCGGCAAGCTGCCGTATAACGGCACCGATGCGCTGTCCACGGCGCTGGCGCACCTGACCGAACCGCTGCCGGAATTGCCGGTGCATCACGGCCGTTATCAAGGCGTGCTGCGCAAATTGTTGGCCAAGGACCCGGCCGAGCGCTTCCCGGACGCGGCGGCGTTGTTGCTGGCGCTGGAGCAACTGCCGATGGAGTCGCCGGAGGCCACGCTGGTGCGGCCGCTGCCGATCCCGATGAATTTTGATCTGGCGGGGATCACCCCGGAATCCATCGAAATTCCGACCGCCAAACCGCAGCCCGTGCGTCAACCGGTGGTGCCGCCCACGCATCACAGCGAGCAGCGCCGTGGGCCGGTGTTGGCGCTGGCGGCGGTGGCCGTGGCCGTTGCCCTGGCCATGGGTGGCGCTTCTTACTGGTGGCTGAGCGGCAGTGACGAACCTGCAAAGCCCGCCAAACCACCGGCCGCCGTTGTCCCTGCCGTCACACCCCCAGCGGCGGCTGTGGTCGAGGTGGACGGCGGCCAGCGCCCGCTGTTGATGGCCGGCAAAAAGACCCTGTTCCAGCGCGTGCTCAGCAAGCCCGGCGCGGCACTTTCCAGCGACGCCGGCAGTGCGCCAGGCAAAGCCCTGCCGGCGTTCTCTGTGCTCTACGTGTACCAGCGCAAAGACGTCGACGGCCAGCCCTGGGTGCGCGTCGGTGCTGCCACCGATGGGCGCAGCGACGGCTGGTTGCCGGCGTCAAAGGTCAGCGACTGGAAGCAAAGCCTGGTGCTCAAGTTCACCGAGCGCTCGGGCCGTGCGCCGGTGATGTTCCTGCGTCAAGCCGGCGAGGTGGAGAAGCTGCTCGCCGACCCGACCGCCGCCAAAGGTGTGTTGGCCAAGGCGCAGAAAAACCGTGAAGACAACGGGCAGATCCTCGCCCTGGAACCGACGGCCAGCGCCGTGCCGCAGAACCAGTTTTACCTGTTGCCGATCTTCGATTCCAAAGAGAGCTTCGACGAAAACGGCCAGCCGGTGCAGTTGCTCAACGTGGCCTCCATCGACCCCGGCAGCAGTGCGGTGGCCAAGCCCGCCACGCCGGTAATCAACGCCAACGCCGACGCGTTCCGTACCGCCGTGGTGCTGGTGGTGGACACCACGGTGTCGATGCAGCCCTACATCGACCAGATCCGCGACGTGGTCCACGAACTGCAAACCCGCATTGCCGAGCGTGGCGAGCTCGATAGCGTCAGCTTTGGCATGGTGGGCTTTCGCAGCAGCATCAAGAAAACCCCTGGCCTGGAATACGTGGCCAAGACCCTGATCACCCTCGACCAGGGCCGCGACCCGCAACGCTTCCTCGACATGGCGCGGCAGGTCAAAGCCTCCACCGTGTCCAGCCATTCGTTCAACGAAGACGCGTTTGCCGGGGTGATGCAGGCCGTGGATGGCATGGACTGGGCCGGCTACGGCGGGCGCATCATCCTGCTGGTCACCGATGCGGGCGCATTGCGCAAAAACGACCCGTTTGCCGCGACCCAGATGAACGAAGCCGAGGTGCGCCAGGCTGCGTTGGGCAAGCAGATCAAAATCTACGCGCTGCACCTGCGTACCGACGTCGGCAAGAAAACCCACGCCGGTGCCGAAAGCCAGTACCGCGTCCTCACCGCCGATGCCAACCCGCAGATCGGCGACCTGTACACACCGGTGCCGGGGGGCGACGTGCACACCCTGGGTAAGCGTGTCGACGAGATCGGCAGTGTGTTCGCCAATCTGGTGCACCAGGTGCGCAGCAATACTCCGCAGCCAGTGCCCCTGCTTGGTTCGGCGCCAAGCCTGGCGGACAAATCCGCCGCCGTCGGTTACGCCATGCACATGGACTTCCTCGGCCGCAAAACCGCCAGCCAGGCACCGCAGCTGGTCAGCGCCTGGACCGCTGACCGCGACCTGACCAACCCGGCGCTGCCGGCGTTCCAGGTGTGCGTGATGCTGACCAAGTTGCAACTCAACGACCTGCAACAGTCGCTGAAACTGATCGTCGATGCGGCGCGTAAAACCCAGACCTCGCCCAAGGACTTCTTCCAGGAAATCGCCAGCGCCTCGGCCTACATGAGCCGCGACCCGCAAGCCTTGCGCAAGGGCGGCAACCTGGCCGACGGTGGCATCCTCGGCGAATACCTCGAAGGCCTGCCATACCGCAGCAAGTCGCTGAACATGACCCAGGACCTGTGGTTGTCGTTGAGCGTGGCCGAGCAGGAAGACTTTATCGACGAGCTGGACTCGAAAATCCGCCTCTACGAAACCTTCCATAACGACGTGGCCAACTGGGTCCGTTTCGGCGACGCCGAACCGGGCGATGCGTTGTACCGCGTGCCACTGTCGACGCTGCCGTAATGCTGAGCCTGAGCGCGGTGCACAAGAGCCGGGGCGTCGGCAGCCAGCGCTACAGCCTGGTGATCCCGGCGTTGCAGCTGCGCGCGGGCGAGCAACTGGCGATTGTTGGCCCCAGCGGTTGCGGCAAGAGCACGTTGCTTGACCTGCTGGCGCTGGTGCTGGCGCCGGATCAGGTGGGCTGCTTTGAATTCAATCAGCAGGACATCGGTGAGCTGTGGCGCGCCGACCAGCAATCGACCCTGGCCGCCTTGCGCAGCCAACACCTGGGTTATGTACTGCAAACCGGCGGGCTGCTGGAGTTTCTCGATGTGCGCGGCAATATCGCCTTGTCCCGACAGTTGTTGGGCTTGAAGGACGATGGCAGCGTGGCACGCCTGGCCGAGCAGCTGGAAATCAGCGACCAATTGGCCAAGAGACCCTCGGCGCTCTCGGTGGGGCAACGCCAGCGTGTCAGCTGCGCCCGTGCCCTGGCCCATGCACCGCAATTGGTGCTGGCCGATGAACCGACCGCCTCCCTCGACCCGTTGAACGCCGAGCGCGTGATGCACGCGCTGCTGGCCCAGGCCCGCGAGCACCAGGCGGCCTGTGTGATCGCCACCCATGACGAACCTCTGGTCCGTGGCAGTGGCGTTCAGGTGCGCCGCATCAGTTGCCGTCGGGATGCCGACGGCGGCGTCACCGCCACCCTTGGGCAGGCCTGCTGATGCGCCTCCCCTTGATCGCCTCCCTGGCCTGGCAGGACTACCGCAACGATGCCTGGCTGTCGGCCTGTTCAGTGTTGGCGCTGGTGGCGGTGATCGCGCCGTTGCTGGTGTTATTCGGCCTGAAATTTGGACTGGTTAGCAGTTTGACCGAACGTTTGCAGACCGACCCCGCGACCCGTGAAATTATTCCGCTGGGCGGTGGTCGATTCAGCAGCGCAGCGATCGCGCAACTGGGCCAGCGCCCCGACGTGGCGTTTGCGCTGCCGCGGACGCGGCAGATCGCGGCGACCGCGCAGGTGGGCGCGTTGACCTTGGAGATGCTGCCGACGGCGTCTGGCGATCCGTTATTGGGGGATCTGCCGATGCCCAAGGGCTTGGAGCAGATCGTGCTGAGCCACACCGCTGCCGAGAAGCTTGCGGCCCGATCTGGAGATCTGTTGGAAACCCGCTTCGCCCGCCAGGTTGCAGGACGTGTCGAAGAGCAGCGCACGCGGGTGCAAGTGGTCGCAGTGCTGCCGCTGGAAGCTTTCGCCCGCGATGGCTTGTTTGCCGACCTGGGCCTGCTTGAGGCGGCGGAAGATTACCGCGATGGTCGTGCTGTACCGGCGTTGGGGTGGGCGGGTGCCGAGGTGGCGGTGGGCGAGCAGCGTGTGTATCCGGCGTTTCGCCTGTATGCCCGCAGCCTTAACGATGTGGAGCCGCTGCGGTTGTATTTCGCCGGGCAGAATCTGTTGGTCTCGACCCAGGCGAATACCATCGCCCAGGTGCAGTCGTTAAGCCGCAACCTGTCGATTGTGTTCTGGGTGATCGCCGGGTTGGCGCTGGCGGGGGCCTTTGCGGCGATCTTTGCCGGGGCTCTGGCCGCTGTGGCGCGCAAGCGCCGGGAATTGTCCGTGCTGCGCCTGTTGGGATTTTCCACCGGCGCGCTGTTGTTGTTTGTGGTGGTCCAGGCGCTGTACAGCGCAGGGGTCGCGGCGATGCTCAGTGCCGGCCTGTATGGCCTGGCGGAGGCGGGATTGAACACGTTATTTGTGCAGGTGCCGGGCGAACACGCCAGCCACCTGTTGGCGCGTCACTACGGCCTGGCCCTGGTTGCCGTCCTCGGCGTCAGCGCCGTGGCGGCGGCCTGTGGTGGTTGGCGAGTGGCGCGGATCCAGGCTTCTGAAGGAATCAGAGATGTATAAGTTACTGGGCGCCGCTGTGGCGCTGAGCCTGGCCTCGATGGCCTGGGCCGATGAAGCCAGCGATAAGCTGGACAACCCCAAGCCGTTGCCGGGCGACGTGAGCCTGCCGCTGCCGTGCGAAGGCAACATGGTGTTCCGTTACGCCTACGTGCTGGCCCAGGGCACTCTGGACGACCGCGAAATCAGCCTTGGCTATCCTTTTGCCGAAGGCGAGGCGGGTTATCAGCAGTCGTTTATCTCTGGCTACCGCCGCGACTTTATCAACGGCCAATTCACCCTCAAGGACTTGCCTGAAGACTGGAACAAGGCCATCGCGCCCTTGATGCCGAAGACCGACGCCAAGACCCCGCTCAAACCCATGTTCTATTTCATCGGCAAGTACGAAGTGACCGCGCGCCAGTACGCTCAGGTGATGGCGCAGGCGCAGTCCCTGGCCAGCGGCGAACCGGCGCCGGCGTGTGATGCACCCACCGGCATGGCCGGGCGTTTGCCCAAGGTGAAGCTGTCGCGTTTTGAAGCCGAACGCTTCTCGGCGGTGTACAGCGCCTGGTTGATGAAATACCACCGCGAATTGCTGCCGGTCAGCGGTCGCGGTTCGTCGGCCGACGACGGTGGCCTGGGCTTTGTGCGCCTGCCCACCGAAGTGGAATGGGAGTTCGCCGCGCGTGGTGGCCAGGCAGTGAGTCGTCAGGATCTGGAAGGTCGCCTGTTCCCGCGCCGCGCCGAAGGCAGCGAAAGCGATGGCCCGCTGGGCGATTACGCAGTGTTCAACCAGGTGGCCGGCGGCACCGGCCAAGCCGCGCGCCTAATGCCCATCGGTACCAAATTGCCTAACCCGATCGGGATGTTCGACGTGATCGGCAACGCGGCGGAAATGGTCCAGGAATCCTTCCAACTGGTGCACGCCGGGCGCCGCCAGGGCACCTACGGCGGTTTTGTGGTTAAGGGCGGCAACTACCTGGAAGGCGAGGGCACCTTGTTCACCGGCATGCGCCGCGAATACCCACTGTTTGCCGCCGACGGCACCGAGCAAAGCAACGAGACTACGGGGTTCCGCGTGGCCATTGGTGCGCTGTCGGCGCCGCGTTCGCGCTACAAGGAGCTGTTTGCGCAATGGCAAAAGGAAGGCCGCCTGGCCTCGCTCACCGACGCCATCGACGACGCCCAGGACCCCACCAAACGCCTGGACAGCATCATCGCCGCCAGTGTCGACCCCAAGCTGCAAGCTGAACTGGGGCTGGTTAACGAAGAGCTCAAGCGCAACGTCTCACTGATCGCCCAGCAACGCGAGGAGGCGGCGGGCAACCTGATTCAGTCGGCCGCGTTGGTGGCCGAAACCATCGGCAACTACAACATTCGCCTGGCCAACCTGCAAAAAAGTCGTCAGCAGGCCTTGGACAACAAGGACGAGGCCAGCGCGGCGCTGTTTGCCACGGCCATCGATAACGGGCGCAGCGCCCTCGACGGTGCGGTGGCGATTTACATCGACAACCTGGCCACCGGCACGCGCTACACCGATGCGGTGATCCAGGCGCAGTTTCAACGCATCAAGGAAGAGTTGGATCGCAAGCCAGTGCTCGGCAAGAGCCTGGTGACGCGCGCGACACTGTTCGTCCGCCATGTCGGCAATTACCGCAAACAACAGCGGGCCGATCCGGCGACGATCTTGAAGGAATTGCTCGCAGCGAGCGGTCAGCGGTCTTGACCGTTGGTTGCAGCGAGCTTGGAAGGGACTCAGGCGGCGGTTGCCGTGCTGGGCAAGTCAAACTTAAAAGAGAACACAACTTATGCTTTTTTCCCGTAAGGCGGTTTCCAAGCGTCATCTGCTGCTGATTGCCGCCGGCTTCAGCACCGTGTTGACAGGTTGCGCCACATCGCCGGCCTCCAAGGTCGCATCCAGCACCAAAGTCGAGTACTACCCCAACTGCTACGAGCCGGTGCAGCACCTGCGCGCCACCGATTCAGACATGACCAAGTCGGTCGTGACCGGCGCTGCCATCGGTGCGGCCGGCGGTGCCCTGCTGGGCGCCCTGACCGGCGACTCCGAAAAGCGTGGCCGTAATGCCGCGATCGGCGCGGCCGGTGGTGCATTGGCCGGCGGCGCGGCGGGTTACTACACCGAGCGTCAGAAGCAGATCAGCGATGACAACCAGCGCATCGCGTCGTACTCCGCGGACTTCAACAAAAGCGCGTCCGACATCGACCGCAGCACCGCCTACGCCAAGGCGTCGCAGCAGTGCTACCAGAGCGCCTTCACCAAGCTGGTCGCCGACCGCAAAGCCAAGACCGTCAACGACACCGAAGGCCGCAAGCGCCTGGCGGAAATCGTCTCGGGCCTGAAGGAATCCAACGACCTGATCGTTGCGGTCAACGGTAAAGCCAGCGAAGACCTGAACAACTACACCCAGGCCTACGAGAAAGACCTGCAACAAGTCGGCGTGCAGCGTAACGATGTGGTCACCGTGGCCACCGCCGACACCGCACCGGTCGTGGCACCGACCAAAGGCAAAAAAGCCGTGAAACCGGCGAAAAAGCCAGTACTGCCGACCGTGCCGAAAGAGGCGGTCACCACCGAGAAGAGCATCCAGACCGTGCAGGCCAAGCAAGCTGAAAGCAAGCAGGTCGCCAGCGCCGGCAAGGCACAGATCGAAGGCACCTGCCGCGATCCAAACCTGGCCGACTGGGCACCGGTACCTTGCCCTAACGTTTAAGTAACATGTTGCTATAAGCGTTAAACGCCTGCCGATCTCCTGCTAAAGCGCGAGGTCGGTGGCGTTCTGCCTGCAAATCGTTACACTGCTGCGGCCACTTAATAATTACACCGAGGCCGTGTGCATGAAATTTCGTCTTCTCCTGTGGGTGCTGGGCCTGATGATGGGCAAAGCCAGCCGCACCAATCCTGCCTTCCAGCAACAGTTGGGTGATAAAGACCTGGCGTTCCAGTTGCAGACCCTCGACGGCAAGGTCGCCCGTCACTTCATCGTCAAAAACCAGCGCATCACCAGTCGCTCCGGGGTTCACCCGGCGCCGGCGTTCGCGATTGCATTCAAGGATGCGGCCTACGGCTTCGCCACGATGCAGGCGAAGAACAAGCAACTGGCGTTCATGACGGGGATTCAGGACAAGTCGATCCAGATCAAGGGCAACCCGGCGCTGGTGATCTGGTTTCAGGGGTTGACCAAGTATTTGAAGCCGAAGAAAAACAAGCAAACCTGAGGTCCGTTCGTAGCAGCTGTCGAGGGTTAGGCCTAGCTGAACTGGGAGGCCAGTTTGCGCAACAGCGCCTTGGCTCAACTTCTTGTTCGCTCACAGTTAGCAACGTGTCTGCATAGCGCTTACCTCTGCCCGTCGCTGCTCATCAGCTACCTGTCGTGGAACCTCGAGACAGAAGACGCCACAGCATCGCCATACAATCGGTCGGCGCTTTTTTTTGTGCCCGCTGTTTATGCTTTATGGCGGCTGCGCGTGGGTGGCTTGTGCCTGCCAAGTTGCTTCTTCCAGGATTTTGCGTCAACGCCGGGATTCCGATTCTGGACTGCGAGCGCGCCGAGAAAAATGCAAAGCGACTGTTAAGTAGTGCAGGCAGACGCTATTTATGGAATGTCATCAGAATCTTCCTAAGACTTTAAAGGAAATGTCCGACTGTACTTTTGGTAATCACAACTTCAGGGTACTAACCCACGCGCCGCACTCACCCCATTTAAGTAGCTTCATCATAAGAATTTGGAGAACACTAATGCGTGAAGGTTATTGCATCGGACCTGGCGACAAAACCACGCGCGGCGGAACAGTTCTGGATGGTGATCCAAGAGTAAACATATACGGCCTCCTACATGCTTGCGAAGGTGACCAAGTTACATGTGGGAAGCATAAAGGCATTTATAAAATACTCGGTGGTATCTCGCCTATTGAAAGCCATGGCAGACGTATGGCCGGCACGCTGGACAGCTTCAGTAGTTGCCCCTGCCGGGCCAAATTCATTCCCTCGGTATACACCGCGACTTACAGCAACGAAGGTTATGAAGCGCCAGCAACCAGGCGCGCCGTTGAACCGGCATCTTCGACGCTGACCGGCCGCCCCGACACACCGCAACAATCTACCTATGCCCCTTCTCACACGTTGGCGCCTTCAGCATTTAAGGGGCTGCCGGGCCAGGAGCCCGGTTTCTACGTCGTACCCAAGAGCATGAGTCGAGAAGCGTTGGAGAACGTGCTGTTCCCCGCACCTGATCCCGACGTAATGAGGAAGTTTCAAGCCCTCAATCCCAAAACTGGCGACGTAAAAGC